>DASSSV010000685.1:0-6373 GCA_035708265.1 Thermomicrobiales bacterium
GTGGTCAATAATCGTGATCAGCCCCCGGTCATATCCCGCGATCCTTGACACTCGGACGAGTTCGACGAGGTGAACCCGACCAACGGGCAGACCTACCGGGTGCAGTACTTCGAGCGCGCCCGCTTCGAGTACCATCCCGAGAACGCCGGCACCCCCTACGAGGTGCTCCTCGGGCTCCTGGGGCGCGAGCAGTATCTCACCCCGATCCTGCGGGACGACTTCAGCAACCCGGCCAGCGGATGGTTCCAGGAGCGCACCGCGAGCGGCAACAGCATCGCCTACGCCGGTGGGGGGTACCAGTTCTCCATCGCCCAGGCCAACTGGCAGATCGGAGGCTCGCATGCCAACTTGGCCAACGTCGCCGACGTGCATGTGGAGGTCGATACCACCAAAGTCGGTGGGCCCGACGACAACGAGATCGGAGTCACCTGCCGTGAACTGGACAGCAACAACTACTATCTCCTGCGCATCCGCAGCAACGGGCGTTACGCCATCTTGAAGAAGAAGGCGGGGGTGTGGACCACGCTGGCGAACGCGGGCGGGAACGTGAGCACGGCGATTCGACAGGGCAACGCCACCAACCACCTGCGGGTCGATTGCGTGGGGAGCACGTTCACGCTGTCGGCGAACGGGCAGCAACTCCTGACAGTGCAGGATGCCGATTTCGGCACCGGCCGGGTCGCCCTGATCGCCGGGACGTTCGCCACGCCGGGGCTGACGGTCGTCTTCGACAACTTCGTCGCCATGCGGCCGTAGGGCCAACGCGGCCTGCCGGTGCCCCGGTTGAAGCGGCGTGCCAGCATGAGCGCATTGCGACCGCGGTTCTGCGCGGGGCGCCGGGGCGGGCAGCGGCCATGACGACGCCACCGAGCGGGGCCGGGACGTGGGGGTGCGCCGGAGTCGCCGTGGGAAGGGCCGTTCCAGCGGCGCCAGCCGCCCTCGCATGGCGGGCTCGGCCACTTGCGATGGAGGAGGGGTTGGAGATCGGCATCACGGACGCATATTGCTGACCCAATCGGATTCGTTGCCCCGCCTGACTGGAGATCGCCGGCTCCGCCGCGCTACCAGATGGACGCGGCGGCCGGCGGTGTCAAAGAGTGGGTTCTGGGGTGCGTCCGGGGCATCGGCGAGGAGGCCGATGGCGACCCCGCCCTGCAGATCGCCACGGCCGACCGCTGGACATTGGTCGTCTGGGTCGGGGGCTCCGAACCGCTCGTGAGGGCAGGCGCCGGTCCGGCGCGCCCGCGCCGCGATCTGCTGCCTCTCCTGCCGCCCGCACGGCAGACTGCGCCGCCAGCCGCGGGGCGGGTGCCCCGCTGGCCACGGTTCACCGGCGCGCTATCCCATGCACCCCTGTGTCGGCATTCGAACATCAGGACGCGTGACCCATGGCCCGCCTCTCCTCACGATCCCGTGCCCTCCCGCAGCGCCGCGGGGCGTTACCCCTCCGTCACCCGCTTGGTCCAGTTCCTGCTGAACATGACCCGCCCGTCTTCGCGTATCTTCGCATCCATGGTGATCTGATACGGCGTGAGGTGAGAGTCGACAGTGATTACAGTCTCGGCCGCCGGCCGCTGGATCGTGATGCTACTGGCCGCCCGTACCGACGTGTCCCAAGGACGGTCCGCGTCGGTGGACATCGTCACCCAGTGATGGTCCGCCATCGTCGTCTGCTCGTCGATCTTCCCGAGCGTGCGCGACTCGGTCTCGTAAGTCACCACCCGGTTGACCAGGTCGCGGCGAACCTGGTGCGACGACTGGCTGTACGCGCCGTCTGCGAGCTCCGACGTGTCCAGCGGCGGTGAGAACCGAGGGCTGGGGGCTTCCGTCTCTGGCGGCGGGATGATCGGCAGGTCGAGCCGTGAAGGGCGTTGCGACCCGCGGAAGACCTGCATCGTGTACGGGACGGGGGTGGGCCACAGCTCGGGGAAGTCGGAGCCCGAGATGGCCAGCCGGATGCGCTGCCCCTTCGCGATCACGCGGGACGTCGGCCGCAGCACGACCATGACCTCGCGGACTTCTCCGGGCGGTAACGGCACCTTCGCGTCGCGAGAACTTGCCCGCGCGGTGTTCACCCAGCCGTGGGTGATGAGCTGGGAGCTCCCGTCGGGCTGCACCACGCAGAGCTTGGCCACGAGGTTGGACTCCTCCGCGGTCGCCGCGAGGTACACGCGCGCGACCGCGGAGCCCGTGATCTCGAGGTCGTGGTCCACCGGCGCGGTGGTGTAGATGAGCGACAGCAGGTCGTCGACGCTCTGGTCGCGGGGCACGGGGACGTTGCCCGGCGAGCCGATGAAGCCCAACGACCCGGCGCCCCCGCGCGAGTCGTAGACATACGTGTCCACGCCAGGCTGACGCGGGCTGTCCTGAGGCTGCAGCTCGCCCTCAGCATGAAGGTAGTACGGCACCATCTCCGTTCGCTCGATCGGCCACGCGGGTTCGCTGCGCCACGAACCATCCCCTTCATCCGTGCGCTGGACGAAGATGGCGACCGGGGGCTCGTCCTCGACGCCGTTGCGGATGCCTTTGAGCCAGCGATCCCACCAGCGGTCCATCTCGTGCACGGCCCCGATGGGGACCACGGCGGCCTGGTCCGGGGACTCGTGCTTCCACGGCCCCACGAGCAGGCGCTTCGGGGCGTCGACGGCCGCGAACACCTCCAGCATGGGGCTCCGATAGGCGTCTCGCCAGCCGCTGATCACGAACGTCGGGACTTCGATGCGGCGATACGGGACGCGGCGGCTCGCCGCGAACTCGGGCTCGGGCGGCTCCCCGTGCCAGGCGAGGATCCAGGGCGACTGGCCCTCGAGGCGCTCCCGCCACGCGCGCTCCCAGCGCCCCTCGGCGTCCTGCAGCAGGGGGGGCACGAGGTTGCTCGCGGCCATGCGCAACCCCCAGCCGTCCGCGTAGAGCAGCGAGCAGCACCCGTTCGGCCTGAAGAACCAGTCGTACGTGTCGTGCGAACCGTGGATGGGGATGATGGCCCGCAGGTGCGGCGGTCGCGTCGCGGCGATGCTGATGGCCGTGTTGCCGCCGTTCGACACCCCCCACACGCCGACGCCGCCGGTGCACCAGGCCTGCCGGGCCATCCACTCCACGAGCTCCTGCCCGTCGCGCGCTTCTTGCGGCGCCTGCGGGCCGGGATTGCCCCCCTCCGAATTGCCGGTGCCGCGCACGTCGACCAGCATGACGGCGTACCCGCGGCTGGCGAAGTGCCGGTAGTAGGCCTCCCTGGCCCTCCGCGGCGGGCTGTCTTTCAGATACGGCAAGAGCGTGAGCAGCCCCGGATACGCGCCCGGCGCGTCGGGGAGGAAGAGGTTCCCCGCCAGCCTGGCGCCGTCGGGCATCGGGATCAGCACGTCGCGGAGCACGTTCACCGCGTGGCGCGGTTCGTCGGCCATGGTGCGCACCCTCCTCGTGTCGCCTCTCGTTCCGTACGGCGGTCACACGCCCGCGAGGCTCTCGGATCTCGACCTCCGCCCAGTACCTCCTGCGGCGTGGCACCGGCGGCGTGAACACGCAGATCGCCGCGACGACGACGGCTCCCGGGAAGACGCAGTACCAAGGCGCTACCCCATGTACTGGAAGCCCGAGGATATCATGGCGCCGAGCTCGGGGGACGGCGGTGACGCGCCAAGGCCGGTGAAGCCGAGATTGGCGACGACGACCATCGCCGCCCCGACGGAACTCGTCACCTGGACGATCACCGGCGTCACGCAATGCACATGCATATGCCTGAACATGACGCGCGCCTGGCTCCCTCCGGCCGCTCGCCCCACTCCCCCTCAACTGTCGTGTGCGACCATCGGGCTATGGCGGCCCACGGCTGGCACCTCCTACCCCACCGAGTGGGGAATGACTCTGGAAGGGAGGCGGCAT
Organism: Thermomicrobiales bacterium; assembly: GCA_035708265.1. GTDB lineage: Bacteria > Chloroflexota > Chloroflexia > Thermomicrobiales > CADCWN01 > DASSSV01. Next base: position 3,880 of record DASSSV010000685.1, read on the forward strand.
GGTCGAAGATCAGGGGCAACTGCTGGCGCTGCTCCCGGAGGGGCGGCGGATCCTCCACCACCCGACGCTCACCCGACGCTGAATGCCGCGGAGAAGTGCGGGCACTTCCTGACGCTCTTGGAGGTGCTGGACCGGGCGATCGCGCACGAGCACGAGCGCGAGGCGTATGACTGGGGCGCGGCGTTCGTGGGGTTGCGCCGGGCAGCCGAGCGCGCCTACCAAGAGTTCCGCGCCTGAGCCGGGTCTCGCCACGGCGCCGCCCGAGGGCGCGCGTCCCGCGACCACCCACCGCGTGGCCCGCGCGTTGACCGCCGCGCGCCTAGCTGAGCGAGTTGCCGGCGCGCGAGAAGAGGCCCATGATCTGGTCCTTGAGGAAGAGCATGGCCACGATGACCAGGATGGCGATGAACGCGATGATCAGCGCGTACTCCACCAGCCCCTGACCCTCCCGCTCCCCGCCCGCGTACAGCCCGTGGAGCACCTCGACAAACGCCAGCATCCGTCTCCTACCCTTTCCGGCCCCGGCCCCGGCCGCCCGCGCGACCGGCGGGGACGCCGCACGGGCATCAGGATAGCGGCCGACCGCGGCCGCACGCATCGGGCGATCGTCCGGATTCGCCCGGTACGTCCGCGTGCCGGCGGGGAGGACCAACGGGCCAGCACGCGCCGGCCGGAGCGGGCGGGGCCGCCGCGGCGAGCCGCTGCAGCGGCTCCGGCATGGGAGAGCGGGTCGGCGCGCCCCGCCGGCGGGCGTCAGGCGTCGAGCAGGCGGGCGACGGTGGCCAGCACCTCCGCGATGTCGAAGGGCTTGCGGAGCACCGCGTCGTAGGGGCAGGCCCCGAGGTCCGCGCGCCGCAGCGCGGCGGGGGTGGCGGTGACGAAGACGACCGGCGCGCCCCGCGTGCGCGGGTCGGCCTTCAGCCGCCGGCAGACCTCCGCCCCGTCCATGCCCGGCATCCACAGGTCGAGCAGCACCACGTCGGGCGGGTCGGCCCGCGCGGCGGCCACCGCTTATAGGGCTGGGGCCGCCCCCCGCAGGCCGTCCGGGTCCTCCCCGAGCGCCGCGGCTACGGCCGCGAGGAGGTCGTCGCAGTCGAACGGCTTGGCCAGGAAGCCGGCGAAGCCGCGCGCCCGCCAGTCGGCGAAGTCCGCGGGCGGGTGGGCGGTGAAGACCACCGTCGGGGTGTCCCCGCCCGCCGCCAGCACCCGGCCCAGCGCGTCCCAGCGGCCGGGGTCCGCGGCGCTCGCCGCGCCCAGCGGGTCCATCAGGATCAGGTCGTAGCGCCGGGCGGCCAGCGCCGCCAGCGCGGCGGCCTCGGTCGCCACCGCGGTGACGCGGTAGCCCGCGTCGCGCAGGAGCGCCGCGGTCAGCTCGCAGATATCGTGGTCGTCGTCCACCACCAGGAGCGCGCGCGGTCGCGCCGTCATGGGTCCACCTTGCCGTGCGGGTCGCGCGTCGCCCATCTCGCCGCCCGCGTGGCGGGGCGCTCAGGGGACGCCAGGCGCGCCCGGTGGGAACCGACTCCCGGCATGGGTCGCGGGGGAGATACCCCAAGTGTAACACAGGTGGCGGGGGCGGGGCTACGCGGGGAGCAGGCGGGCGACCGCGGCCAGGAGGCGCGCGAGGTCGAACGGCTTGGGCAGGAAGGCCACGCCAGGGGGCAGCGCCGCGGGCCGGGCGGCGCTCATGAGGATCGCCGGCAGGGCCGGCGCGGGCTGGGCGCGCAGGCGGGCGAGGAGGTCGACGCCGCGCAGGCGGGGCAGGCGGTCGTCGGTGAGCAGCAGGTCGGGGCGCTCGCGCTCCACCTGAGCCAGCGCCGCCGCGCCGTCGCGGGCGCGCAGCACGCGGTAGCCCGCCTCCTCCAGGATGGCGGCCAGCAGGGCGAGGAGGTCGGGCTCGTCCTCGGCCACCAGGATCGTCTCGTGCATCGCCCTTCCCCTTCGCGGCGGGGTGGCCGACCCGCCGTTGCCGCCGAGCGGAGCAAGCGCCGTGCCACCACGGCTGGCACCGAAGTTGCGCCGCCGGGGGACGTCGCCGCGATCGCGCGAAGGAGGCAGCAGCCATGACGATGGGGACGCCGAGCACCGTGCGGGTCGGGATGTGCGTCGTCGGATCGGATCGCGACGAGGTGGGCACGGTCAAGGCGGTGCGGGCCGCCGACTTCCTGGTGGACCGGCGGATGCGCCGCGACGTCTACGTGCCCATGGCGGCGGTGCGCGACGTCACCGCCGACTCGATCATGCTCGACGTCCCGGCCGGGCGGGTGGACGACCAACACTGGCCGAGCCCGCCGCTGACGGGCGGGGAGCGACCCGCGGCGGCGACGCCCGCGCCCGCGCCGGCCGGGGCCTACCACTGTCCCGTGTGCGGGGCGGACTTTGCCAGCGCCGCGGCCCTGGCGGACCACCGCCGGGCGGCGCACCTGATGTAGCCGGCCGCCGCGGGCAGGGGCACGCGACGTGCGGAGGCCAGTGATGTCTCATCCCTTCCCCC
>DASSSV010000686.1:0-15776 GCA_035708265.1 Thermomicrobiales bacterium
GGGCGTCGGGTCGCAGCCGTCCACCACGACGCCATGCGCGTGTGGGAAGCGCGGGCGGAGGGCGTCGGCCAGGGCGCTCGTCGCGGGGCGCGCCATGTCGGCGCGGAAGGTCCACTGGTAGGCGCAGTCGAGCACGGCCAGGCGGGCGTCGCGGCCGAGCGGCAGCAGGCGCGCGTCGTCGCGCAGGAGGGTCAGCGCGTCGCGGGCGATGGCGGCGGCCCAGGCGCGGTGCTCGGGCGCGCCGAGCCAGGCGGAGTCGGCGGGCGGCTGCGCGGCGGTCCAGCGCTTGAGGCGCAGCACCCGTGCGACCGACGCGGCCAGTTGGTCGCGCGGGATGTCGCCGTTCGCGACGGCGACCAGGAGCGCGTCGTAGACCGCGCGGCCATCGCGCACGCCGAGCAGCAGGTCGCCGCCCGCGGCGACGAACTGGACCGAGCCCGCGACCACGCCGAAGCGGTCGGCGATGGCCTGCATCTCCATCGCGTCGCTGACTATCGCCCCGTCGAAGCCCAGCTCGCCGCGCAGCAGGCCGGTCAGGATCGGCCGCGAGAGAGTGGCGGGCCGGTCGGGGGCAAGCGTCGGGAAGACGATGTGCGTCGTCATGATCGCCGGGACGCCGGCCGCGACCGCCGCGCGGAAGGGTGCCAGCTCCACCGCGTCGAGCCGCGCCCGCCCGTGCGCGACGGTCGGCAGGCCGAAGTGGGAGTCGACCTGCGTGTCGCCGTGGCCGGGGAAGTGCTTGACCGTGGCGAGGCAGCCGGCCTCGCGCAGCCCGGCGCAGGCCGCCAGCCCGAGGCGCGTAACGTCATCGGCGCGCTCGCCGTAGGAGCGGGTGCCGATCACCGGGTTGAGCGGGTTGTCGTTGACGTCGAGGACCGGGGCGTAGTCCATCGTCAGGCCGAGCGCGCGCAGCTCGCGCCCGGTCGCCAGCCCCCAGCGTCGCGCGTGCTCGGCCGAGCCGGTCGCGCCGAGCGCCATCGCGGAGGGGAAGGACGTCGCGGGCGGCTTGAGGCGCTGCACGCGCCCGCCCTCCTGGTCGGCGGCGATCGTCGCCGGCAGCCCGGCGCGGTTGCCGGCGCGGCAGGCGGCGTCGAGCGCCGCGGTCAGGGCGCGCGTCTCGGCCGGCGTCCCGATGTTGTGGCCCATCATGACCACGCCGCCGACGTGGCAGTCGCGCAGGAAGGTGGCGGTCTCGGCGCCGAGCGCCGTGCCGGGCACGTAGGCGACGATGAGCTGCCCGACCTGCTCCTCGGGCGAGAGCGAGGCCGCCAGCCGGTCGAGCGCGGCGTCATCGGCGGGCAGCGGTGCGTGGCGGCCGCTCATGATGGGTGTCTACTCCTCCGTGGGCGACGGGCCGCTGTTTTGCGGGACGTGCTGGCGACTGAAGTCGCGCCTGTCGGCCTCACAGCCACGAAGCCCGCCGGCGCGGGCTGGGGCTACCTCCACCTCCTAGTCCGCGGAGGCGGACTTTGCGGCGAGCCGCAGCGAGCCTTTAGCGGCGATTTCAATCGCCGGCGCGTCACCCCTGCCTCACCCGTCCAGCGGCAGCTCGACCCAGCGGCGCTCGTGGAACGACCGCTCGACGGCGTTGATCGCCTCCTGCACCCAGGCGCCGTCGTCGAAGTTGCCCTGGTTGCGCACGCCGCCGTCCAGGATCTCGTCGAGGAAGTCCTTGATCAGATTGGCGTAGAAGAGCGAGCGCCACGACTCGCGCGGGTGGCCGCCGGCCGGGTAGAAGCGCGCCGGGATCTCGACCTCCTTGAACTCGACGGCATCCGGCGTGGCGAGCCTGATCGTCTCGGCCACGCCGAACTCCTCCACCAGCCGGCAGATGATGGCACCACGTTCGCCGTAGAGGCGCGCCTCGATGCCGGGGTAGTTGCCGATCGTGACGTAGCTCGTCTGGATCGAGGCGAGCGCGCCGCTGGCGTACTCGGCCAGGTAGATGTCGCCGTCGTCGATGTTCATGCGCATCATCCGGCCGGTGGCGCGCACCACCCGCTCGGGGACGAAGTTGCGCAGCGTGCCGACGACGCGGGCGTAGTCGGCGCCGACCCACCAGCGACTGATGTCGATGATCGGCGCGCCGTAGCCCTCCCGTGACGAGGTCTGGATGACCGCCTGGTCGGCCTCGTGATCCACCTGGCGCAGCGGCGTGCTGGGGTCGAGCCACTGGGAGTTCTGCTCGTAGCCGTTGAAGATGAACGGCGTCCCGACGAAGCCCTCGTCGATGAGGGACTTCGCGTACTGGACGCCGGGGCTGTAGCGGAAGGTGAAGCCGAGTTTCGTCTTGAGGCCCTTGCTCCTGGCCAACTCCGCCGCGCGCCAGGTCTCACGGTAGTCATAGGCGACCGGTTTCTCGCAGAGGACGTGCTTGCCGGCGCCCAACGCGGCCGTCGCCAGTTCAAGGTGGGTGTGCGAGGGCGTGGCGATGTCGACCACGTCGAGGTCGGGCCGCGCGACGAGCGCCTGCCAGTCGCGCGTGGCGTGGGGGATGTCGAACTCGCGCGCGCAGTCGGCGGCGCGCTCCCCCTCGGGGTCGGCGACGGCCACCACCTCGCAGCGCGGATCGCGCCGCCAGCCGGGCAGGTGCGCCGACCGCGCCCACGCCCCCGCGCCGAGCATCCCCACCCGCACCCTGCTCTCGCGCATCGCCGCCACCTTTCCGGTTGCCATCCGCCCGCCGCAAGCCTAGCGGCGGTGGGGCGCGGCCGTCAAGCGGGCGTGGGCGGGAGGGAAGCCCGGCGCCGGGTGCCCTCTGGACGTGGGCTTCATGCCGCGCGGTGCGCGGCCCCAAGACGCGGCTTCAGCCGCCGGCCCGCTACCGCCGCGTCAGCCGCGCGAGGCGGCCGCCGAAGCGAGTGGCGATCTCGCGCAATTCCTCGGACTTGAGGTACCAGGCGGCGACGACGTAGGTGTAGGCGCCGATGACGACGGCGAAGAGGAAGCTCACCACCTGCCCGAGCGACTTGCCGCCGACCGGGTCGGTGACGATGGCCAGGCGCGAGCGGATCGACAGGAGGACGACGGCCATCACCGCCGTCGCCGCCACGCTCTTGAGGAAGGAGCGCCAGACGGCGGGGTCGAACGGCCCGATCCGTCCGCGCATGATCGCCAGCAGGATCAGCATCTCCATCCCGCTGGTCACGCTGATGCTCCCGGCCAGCCCGCGGATGCCCAGGCGCGGCGCGAGGTAGAACGCGGCGACGATGTTGACCCCGATCGTCAGCGCCGAGGCGACGAGCGGCGTGCGGGTGTCGTGCATCGCGTAGTAGGCGCGCGTCGTCGTCTCGACGATCGCCAGCGCGAAGAGCCCGGCCGCGAAGTAGGGCAGCGCCTCCGACACCAGCGTGGTCGACTCCGCCGAGAAGGAGCGCAACTGGAAGAGGGTCTGCACGATCGGCCGCGCCAGGATCATCAGCGCGGCCGACGCCGGCAGCGTCAGGAAGAGCAGCGGGCGCAGCGCGTCGCCGAGCGTCGTCTTGAGCGCGGCGTACTCGCGGTTGGCGAACTGCCGCGCCATCAGCGGGAAGATCACCGTCGAGACGGCGATGGCGAAGACGCCGTGCGGCAGCATCATCAACTGATAGGCGTAGTTGAGCGCGGAGACGTGGCTCTCGCCGAGGCGCGAGGCGAAGTTGGTGATGACGATGATGTTGATCTGGAACGCCGCCTGCCCGATGATCCGCGGCGCCAGCAGCCGCCCGACCGTGCCGAGCCCTTCGGCCCGCGGCTTCGGCATGACCTTGAAGCGCATCCCCGCGCGGACCAGCCCCGGCAATTGCGTCAGGACGTGTCCGATCGCCCCGGCCACGACGCCCCAGGCCAGTCCGCGTACGCCATAGCGCGGCGCGAGGAAGAGCGCGCCGAAGACGACCGCCGTGTTGTACGTCACCGGCGCGAAGGCGGGCAGGGTGAAGTTGCTGTGCGCCTCCAGGATCCCCTTCGCCGCCGCCCCGAGCCCCAGGAAGAGCGGCGAGAGGAGCAGGATGCGCGTGAGCTGGACGGCGGTGCGCCCGACCTCGGGCGGCACACCGGGCTGGAAGAGCCCGGGCACGACGACGAAGCGCATCAGCGGGTCGGCGAAGATGAAGGCCAGGATCGCCAGGACGACGAAGCCCTCGACCATCAGCGTCAGGACGTTGGAGGCGAGGCGCCAGGCTTTGCGCTGCTGGCCGTGGCTGAGGTAGCCGATGAAGACCGGCATGAAGGCCGACCCGAAGGCCCCGCTCATGACGATGAGGAAGAGGAAGTCGGGGATGCGGAAGGCGGCGACGTAGGCGTCGTAGTCGCCGCTGGTGCCGAACTGCGCGGCGACGATGACCTCGCGCGCCAGCCCGAGCACCCGACTGAGGACGAAGGCCGCCCCGACGATCGCCGCCGACGAGTAGAGGCGCCGCCCCATCCCCGCCGCGGCGGGGTCCAGCGGTGCCATGTCCTCGGGAGCCGTCATCGCTGGCCGTCGCCGCACGGGCGTCCGCGTCGTCTGCATGGCCACGGAGTATAGCAGGCCGGCCCGGCGCCTGCCCGTCGGGGAGGGGGAGAAGGGGGTGAAGGGGATGAAGGGGGTGGAGGGGCCACATGGCCTCCGTGCATCCCCGCCCGCGGAGGCGGGCTTCGTGGGCCGCAGGCGCCCCTAGCCGCGGCTTCAGCCGCCCGGCCCCTTCACCCCCTACACCCCCTACCCCCCGCGCCGCCGCTGCCCGGTATTGGGGTGGCGCCCGGACGGGCCGGGGCCGCCGCGGTTGCGGCGGGGTGGCACGGCCTCGTCGCGGCGGGCGGGACGCGCTGGGCCGCGCGGCGGCCGCCGGGGCGGCGGCGCGGGTTCCTCGTCCGGCAGGTCCGCGAGGACCGGCGCTTGCTCGTCCACCGGCACGTGGATGACCTCGATCCCCTCGATCACGCCGTCGCTCTCGCGGCGGAAGCGCGCCCAGAAGGCGTGGTCGGTCAGGACGAGCACGCGGCGGCGCGCGTGGACGCGATAGAGGAAGAGGCAGGCGGCGTAGCAATGGGCGAACTTGCCGGACGGCCGCCCGCCGCCCTCGCCGAGGGTGTAGGTGCGGACCGTGCCGACGAGTTCGCGCTCGGCGCCGACCAGGTCGAAGCGGTGCTGACGGAGCGTCCCGTCGCTGGCGCGCCCGACCGGCACGCGCTCCTCCGGCAGCGCCAGGCCGTACTCATTTTCCAGGCGCCGCCGCACCTCGGCGACCAGCGCGCGCTCTTTCAGGTGCTCCTGCATCGTCAACGCTCGCTCCGGCGCCCGTCAGGCCGGCGCGCCGCGGCCGTCGCCGACGGCGAGCGCGGCCAGGCCGATCGCCGCGGCGATGGAGAGGACGGCGACCTCGCCGTCGCGCGTCGCCCGCGCCAGCGCGTCCAGCGGCAGCAGGTCCACCGCGATCTCTTCCAGGTCGCCGGCGTCCGGCTCCGCGACCCGCCGCGCCCCGCGCGCGAGGTAGAAGTGGCCCCGGCCGCAGCCGCGGTTGCCGTCGTTGGCGAAACTGCCGAGGTAGGCCCACTCGTCGGCCGCGTAGCCGGTCTCCTCCAGCAGTTCGCGCCGGGCGGCGGCCAGCGGCTCCTCGCCCGGGTCGAGGTAGCCGGCCGGCAGGTTCAGGCAGACCCGCCGCGGCCCGTGCTTGTAGTTCCGCTCGACGACGACCCGACCGTCCGCCGCGAGGGCCACCACCACGACGTAGTCGGGCAGGTCGATCGCGGCAAAGTCCGCAATAACCCGGCCATCGGGCAGCCGCACGTCCTCGGCCCAGAGGCGGACCCACGGCCGGCAGTCGGCGACCTCGCGCCGCGCGAGGGTCTGCCAGTGGGCCGTCGGGCGTGGGCCGTGGGCCGTAGGCCATGAGCCGTCGGGCGTAAGGCGTTGCGCGTGCGACACCATGCCTCCTGTCGTTGGGATCTCGGGGTAGCGGCAGGGACGCGGCGTCGCGTTACCCGGCCGGCCTTACTTCGGCGTGACCGGGTGAGGTACGGCGTCACGGCCCACGGCCCACTCCCCGCGGCCTACGCCCCACGGCGCAGCAACTCGCGCCGCAGGAACTCCGTGCCCCAGAGGATCGCCCGACGGCGGAGTTCGGCCGGCGAGGAGGTGAACTCGCGGCGCTCGCTGGCGGTGCGGCCGGCGAGGTCGGTCGCCAGGACGAGCGTGCCGCGGTGGCGGGTCGTCCCCGGCTCGGGCTCCGGGGCGATCCGCGCGAGCACCGTCATCCCGGCGTCGGCGCCGAGGTCGGCGCGGGCGCGCGTCGCCAGCAGGACGGCCAGCGCTTCGAGATCATCCGCCGCGCCGCCGACCAGCGCCGCCGCCCCGGCCAGGTCGAGCACCAGCCCGCCGCGGTAGCGGCCGGGCGCCGCCGGGTCCTCGCCGAAGAGGGTCGCCAGCCGCGCGCCGGTCTCGACGTCGCAGGTCGCCAGCGTCAGCCCCTGCGCGGCCGCCTGGCCGAGCAGCGCGCCCGGCAGCGTGTCGCCGTCGACGCCGTAGATCGTGTCGCCCAGGCGGCGGCGGGCCTCGGCCTCGACCGGGGCAATCAGCGCGCGCGCCTGGGCCTCGGTCGCCGCCTTCGCCGCGATGCGGACGTAGACGCCGTCTTCTTTCGCATAGGTCGCGGTGGAGGGGTTGGCCGCCTGGACCAGCTCGCCGAGCGCTTCTTCGGCCGACGACTCGCCGATGCCGATCGTCTTCAGCGTGCGGCTGACGAGCGCGCCGAGCGGCAGATGCTGCGTGACGCGGGGCCGCGCCTGCTCGCGCCACATGCGGTACATCTCACGCGGCACGCCCGGCATGCTGACCAGCATCCGGCCGTCGCGCTCGATGAACCAGCCGGGTGCGGTGCCGATCGGGTTCGGCAGCGGCGCGGCCGAGGGGATCAGCCAGGCTTGCTTGCGGTTCTTCGCCGGCATCTCGCCGCCGCGCAGGCGGAAGAAGTGCGCGACCTGCTCGAGCAGCGCCTCGTCGACGACCGGCTCCTCGCCGAGGAGCCGCGCGATCGCCTCGCGCGTGAGGTCGTCGTCGGTCGGGCCGACGCCGCCGGTGATGATCATCAGGTCGGAGCGGCCCCAGGCGCGCGCCAGCACCTCGACCAGCCGGCCGAGGTTGTCGCCGACCTGCGAGACGTAGTAGAGATTGATGCCGAGCGGCGAGAGTTCCTGCGCCAGGAAGGTGGCGTTGGTGTCGGTGATCTCGCCGAGCAGGAGCTCGGTGCCGACCGAGACGATCTCCGCGTCCATGCCCCCGTGCGCCTCCCCGTCGTCCACGCCGCCCCGGCTCCCGGCGGCGGGCGCATCATAGCACAGGGGCACGATTCAACCGCGGAGGGCGGGGGCGGCGGCGAGGCCGGCGCCTGAAGGCGCGCCCGAAGACCTGCGGCCACGAAGCCCGCCTGCACGGCCTCAGAACCCAGCCCGCGCCGGCGGGCTTCGTGCGCCGTGAGGCGCCCCAAGGCGCGGCTTCAGCCACCAGCCCCCGCCCGCCGCGAAGATCCCGCACCCCCTTGACAGCCCCGGATAAGACCCGTAGGATAGGGGCGACAGGCGAGGAGCCCGATGGACGGCGTGCGCGATACGCTCCAACCCAGCCCCGGCGACCGGCTCGGCCAGAGCCGGTGGTATTACTTCTACTTTAGCCCGCCGACATTGTCGGCCGGGTCGCTTGGGGTTGTGAGGACGTAAGCGCACCTGGATCGGGAATGTCGGCGGACGCAGAGGATCGATCCTCTGCGTTTTTGTTTGTCCGGTGAGCGGCCGGCGGCGCGGCCGGCGAGACACGGGAGGGGGAAGCAGCCATGACAGCCACGACAGCCGCGGATGCGTGTTCCACAGATAGTCAGCCCGGCGCCGGCGGCGGGCCCTACCGGCTGGCCGCCCGGCGCGATGCGGGGCAGCGAACGGTGGTCCGCGTGGGTGACGTCGCGATCGGCAACGGGACGCCGGTGGTGATCGCCGGGCCCTGCGCGGTCGAGAGCCGCGAGCAGACCATCGCCGCGGCGCGCGCCGCCCGCGCGGGCGGCGCGCTAATCCTGCGCGGCGGGGCGTTCAAGCCGCGCACCTCCCCCTACTCCTTCCAGGGGCTCGGCGAGGAGGGCCTCGAAATCCTCGCCGCGGCGCGCGAGGCGACCGGCCTGCCCGTCGTCACCGAGGTGCTCGAACCGGAGCAGGTGCCACTCGTCGCGCACTACGCCGACATGCTGCAGGTCGGCTCGCGCAACATGGCCAACTTCGCGCTGCTGAAGCGCGTCGGCCGCGCCGACCGCCCGGTCCTCCTCAAGCGCGGCATGTCGGCCACCGTCGAGGAGTGGCTGATGGCCGCGGAGTACATCCTGGCCGAGGGCAACCCGAACGTGGTCCTCTGCGAGCGCGGCATCCGCTCGTTCGACCCCCTCCTGCGCTTCACGCTCGACCTGAACGCGGTGCCGCTGACGAAGGAACTCAGCCACCTGCCGGTGATCGTCGACCCGAGCCACGGCACCGGCCGCCGCTCGCTGGTGCGCCAGATGTCGCTCGCCGCCGTCGCGGCCGGCGCCGACGGGCTGATCATCGAGATGCACCCGGACCGCGAGGCGGCGCTGTGCGACGGCGCGCAGAGTATCACGCCGGAGGAGCTGGCCGACATCGTCGCGGCCACCCGCGTCGTCGGCGCGGCGCTGGAGGCGGCGCTCGTCGCCTGAGCCGCCGCCCGGCGCGGGGTCAGACGTTGCCGTGGAAGGTGTTGCAGGCGTTGGGGTTGCCGGACTGGTAGCCGTTGAGGAACCAGTGCTGGCGCTGCTGCGACGAGCCGTGCGTCCACGTCTCGGGGTTGACGTGGCCCTGGAACTCCGACTGGATGCGGTCGTCGCCGACCGCCGCCGCCGCGTTGAGCCCGTCGGCGATGTTCGCCTGGGTCAGCGGCTGGAGGAAGCCGGTCTGCGCCGCGTGCGCCGCCCAGACGCCGGCGTAACAATCGGCCTGGAGTTCGGTGCGCACCGACTCGCTCTCTGGCCCCTGGCTGCTGTCGCCGCCGGTCGCCGCCAGGGTGCCCTCCAGGTCCTGCACGTGATGGCCGTACTCGTGCGCCAGGACGTACGCCTGGGCGAAGGGGCCGCCCTGCGCGCCGAACTTCGTCTGTAACTCGTCGAAGAAGCCGAGGTCGAGGTAGACGACCTTGTCGGCGGGGCAGTAGAAGGGCCCGACCTGGGAACTGGCGGTGCCGCAGCCGGTCTGCGTCATGCCGGTGTAGAGCACCGTCTTCGCCGGCCGGTACTGCTGGCCATCCTGGGCGAATTCGTTGGTCCAGTAGTCCTGGATGCTATTGACGTAGCCGACGATGCGGCAGTCCTCGCGGTTGTTGGCATCGGTGCCGGTGTGGCAGTTCTGCGCGAGATCGCCCTGCCCGCCGGGCGCGGCCGCCGTCTGCGCCGCGGGTTGGTCGTAGCTGCCGGTCGTGCCGCCGCCGGCGAACGGGTTGACGCCGAGCAGCAGCGCGACGATGATGATGACCACCGTCAGGCAGCCGCCCCCGCCGCCGATCGCCAGCCCGCCGCCGGGCACCCCGCCGAACCGCCCGCCCCCGCGCTGGTCGCTGACCTGCGACGGGTCGAGTTGCGCGTTGTCGTTGAAACTCATCCTGCCCCCCACCCACTCCCGCGACGCCAGCAGGCCGGCGCCGACGCGGCTCGCGCCGCGCCCTTTCGCAAGAGGGTTGCCATGGGGGAAGTTGGCAGGGGCCGGCCGGGTTCAGCCGGTACGCGACGCGGTTAGCGTTCTCGCGGCGCGGCGTCCGCCGGCAGGGCCGCGGCCAGGTCGCCGCCCAGCGGGCCGGTGCGGAGCGGGGCGGCGGGCGGCGTGTCGCGCTGCGCGACGCCCTCCAGGAAGGCCAGCGCGTCCTCGCGCATCGCCGGGGTGATGCCGTGGCCGGCAGTGGGGTAGACGGAGAGGGAGGCGTGGAGCCCCTGCTGCTGGAGCGCCCGCGCGTAGCGCCGCGCCCGTTCGAGGCGGGTCGCGCCCACGTAGGGGTCCCAGGCGCGCGGCGCGTCTTTGGCATTGTCGTCGAGGCCGCCGACGCCGATCCAGAAGGGGATGCGCGCGAACGCGGCCGCGTCGAACTCGTGGCCGTCGTAGGTCTTGATGTCGGAGACGCCGAACGGGAAGGGCAACGGGCGCGCCTGCCCGTCGACCTGCATGCTGCGCAGCGGCAGTGTGTAGGTCCCGGCCGCGAAGACGGCGGCGCCGAGGACGCGGTCGGGGTAGAAGGTGGCGAAGCGGTGGACCTCCTGGCCGCCGCGCGAGTGGCCGTAGAGGAGCACCTTCGGCCGCGTCTGGTAGCCGATGCGCGCCGGGAGGGTATCGAGCATCGTGGCGAGGCGCGGCAGGAAGGTCGTGTCGTCGCGCAGCACGCCGCCCGGCGTCATGTTGTCGCCGTAGGTGAAGGTCGGGGCCAGGACGACCCAGCCGTTGCGCCCGGCCTCGGCGAGCAGGTCGTGGCAGAACACCGGGCCGGTGTTGCCCATGCCGTGCAGGGCGACCAGCACCTGCAGCGGCTGGCGCGCCGCCGCGTTCGCGGGCACGTAGATGAAGGCGTCGGGATCGTTAATCGTGTAGGCCGCGTTCGGCGCGGCGGCCGCGGAGTGCCGCGCGCCCGCCGTGCCGCCCCAGACGCCGCACAGCGCGAGCAGGACCAGCGCCGCCGCGAGCCGGTACGCCAGCCAGCGCGGCCCGCGGCCGGTGCCTCGGCACGCCGGCTCGTGCGCCGCCTTCCCGGGCGCACGCCGACCCAGAGTGTGCCTCCCGGCACGCACCATCCCCATCCCCAATTGCTCGCTGCCTGACCCCTCGCGGCCGTATCCAGTTGTCCGGGAAGCCCACGGCTTACTGCTCTCAGTATCGCAGATCGCCAGCAACCGAGCAAATAGGAAAAAACACCTAATCGCCGACGCGCGAGTGGCGAGACCGGGGCGCTGGCGTCCGCCCGGAACAGGCCGTATCATCGCCCGGTTCGGCGTTACGCCACGAAGGAGGGCGCATGGCGACTGAGCACAAGCACCCGGTCATCTTCACCGGCGAGAACCCGGGCCTGACGCTGCACGCGCCGGGCGAAAACCGCGCCGTCGCGGCGGCGAGCTACTGGCGCTGCACCTATTCGGAGGCGGGCGAGGGGAACGCGCTGATCATCTGGTACGCCGGGGCGGGCGGGACGCCCACGCGCGCGATCTACGCCGACAACGCCGCGCTGGGCCGTTTCGTGACCGACACCCTCACCCAGCACTTCGGTGACTTCAAGGGGCACGGCTTCGCCGACATCGCCCCCACCCCCGCGCGCTTCTTCCAGGAATCGGACAGCCGCCGCTACCACCGCGTCGCCTGCCACGCCGACGGGCGGATCATCGAACTGGTCTGGCGCGACGTGCTCGACCGGCAGCAGGTGATCGGCTCGCAGCGGGTCATCGGCCCCCGCAGTTTCGAGCTGGCCACCGTCATCTGCCCCTGCAGCGCCGCCAGCATCACCGTCGACGGGCGGGCCATCCCCGGCGAGGTCCGGGTCCGCACCGACGACGGCGGCCGGCCGGGCAGTTCGGCCTTCCTCGCCTTCGCGGAGTCGTGGGTGGACAACGGGCCGGCGGGCGCGTGAGGACAGGGCAAGCGGCGCCGTCCAGGCGCCGCGACCGTGGGCGATGGTCTGCGGGAAACGGATGGCGGGCTAGCGCCGCGGCCCCTGCGTCGGGTCGTCGACGTACTCGCCGAGGCGCAGGGAGCGCAGCAGCTCGTCCCAGGCGGGGGCGAGGCGGCGCGCGTCCTCCGGCCAGTAGTCGAGCGTGATGAAGACCTGCACGCCCGCGCCGCGCACCAGGCAACTCCGCGAGCAGGCTTCGCGGTGCTCGCCGGGGTCCATCAGCCGGTGCTCGGTCCAGGCCAGCTCCAGATCCGGCCGGGTGATGTGGACGACATCGCCCGCCGACAGGACTTCCGCGTGGACGCCGGCGAGCGCCTCGCTGAGCATCTGCGCGAGCGGGATGCGGTACAGGGCGATGTCGGGCGGCAGCCGCATGATCGTGGTCTGGAGGACGCAGTTGTCGTCGGGCGGCTGCCGGTCGTGGAATTTGAAGGTGTTGTCCTCAGCCTCCAGCACCCAGCCGCGCGGCACGTCGAAGCGGACCAGCCCGCGGTCGGCCACGAAGATCTGGTAGCCCGGCTTCGCCTTCCAGCCGTGCCCCTGCTTCAGCCGCAGCTCGTCCTTGCGCCACTTCGCCATCTCAGCCCCCAGCCATCAGCAGTCAGCAATCAGGAGTAGGGCTGACGGCTGATAGCCCCTCATCACTCGTCACTCATCACTCGTCACTCGTCACTCGCCGCCGGCACCCGGCGCATCGGCAGGCCGCGCGCGGCGAGATACTCCTTGGCCTCGCGGATCGAGTAGGTGCGGTAGTGGAAGATCGAGGCGGCCAGGACGGCGTGGGCGCCGGCCGCGAGCGCGTCGTAGAGGTGGTCGAGCGTGCCCGCGCCGCCCGAGGCGATCACCGGCACGCGCACCGCCGCCGCGACCGCCGCGGTCAGCCCCAGCTCGTAGCCCTCGCGCGTGCCGTCGGCGTCGATGCTGTTGAGCACGATCTCGCCCGCGCCGAGTTCGACGCCGCGCCGCGCCCACGCCACCGCGTCGAGCCCGGTCGCCCGCCGCCCGCCGTGCGTGTAGACCTCCCAGCCGCCGCCCGGCCGCGCCTGCGCGTCGATCGAGAGGACGATGGCCTGGCTCCCGAAGCGCGCCGCGCCCGCCGCGATCAGCTCCGGGTTGGCGATCGCCGCGGTGTTGAGGCTGACCTTCTCGGCGCCCGCGCGGAGGAGTTGGTAGATGTCGTCCACCGTGCGGACGCCGCCGCCGACGGTCAGCGGGATGAAGACCTGCCGCGCCGTGCGCCGCACCACGTCGAGCATGATCGCGCGCTCGTCGCTGGACGCGGTGATGTCGTAGAAGGTCAGCTCGTCCGCGCCCTCGGCGTCGTAATAGGCGGCCAGCTCGACCGGGTCGCCCGCGTCGCGCAGGTCGAGGAACTGCGTGCCCTTGACCACGCGCCCGCCGGTCACGTCGAGGCAGGGGATGATGCGGCGGGTCAGCATGGCGCGGTCCAGTCGGGAGTCGGGAGTCGGGTAGGCGGGTAGGCGGGTAGGCGGGTAGAAACGGGGAGGCGGCGGGGGATGCGCCGGCGACTGAAGTCGCCGCTAAGGGCTCGCTGGCGCTCGCCACGAAGTCCGCCTGCGCGGACTAGGACCTCGTCAACCCGCGCAGGCGGGTTTCGCGGCGAGCGCAGCCCAGCGGGGCGAGCCCTTCGCCACGGTTTCAACCGCGGGCGCGGGGCGACTCCAACCGCCGTCCCCCGACGATCTGCCCGACTGCCGGGGACCCGCTTGCGGGTGTGCCCGACTGCCCGACTACTCACCCCCGCCCTCGTCCTCGTCGTCCTCATCGTCGCCGCCCGCGGCGGCGGCCTTCAGCACGGCCAGGTGGTCGGCGACGGCCTTGGTCTCCTGCTGGGCCTGCTCCAGCCGCAGCCGCAGCCGCAGTTCCTCCAGTTGGTGCATCTCGGCGCGGAGCGCCGCGTCCGCCGCGCGCAGCTCGTCCAGCCGCACGGCGAGCAGGGCGAGCTGGTGGCCGAGGTGGCGGTCGGCCTCGTCGTGGTCGTTGAAGCGCGCCATCGTCGAGGTGAAGCGGGTGTCGTTCAGCCGCTCGACCGTGCGCACCTCGCCCTCCAGCGCCGCGCGCACCTCCTCGATGCGCCCGATCGCCTGGCTGTGGCGCTCGAAGTCGGCCACGCCGACCCGCTCGACTTCTTCGTGGAGCGCGGTGTCCGCCGCCGCGAGCTCGTCGAAGCGCGGCAGGATCTCGTGCAGCTCGTGGCGCACGCGATCGATCTGCACGTCGAGCGGCGTCAACTCGTCGCGTACGGCGTCGATGCGCGCGTGGATCGCGTCGACCGCCTCGCGGACCTCGCCGATCCGCCGCCGCGCGTCCTGCTCGACCAGCCCGGTGGCGTCGCCGGCGCGCTGGAGGTCGGCGCGCAGCGCGACCAGTTCCTCGCGCACGCCGGTCAGTTCCTCGCGCACGCCGCCCGCGATCTGCGTGGCGCGGTCGATCTGCGGCGGCAGCCGGTCGATCTGGTGCTGCAACTCGTCGAAGCGGGGACGGTCTTGCGCGACCTCCTGCAGTTTAGCGCGCACCTGGCTCATCGTGTCGGCCATTTGCGCGCGCAGGTCGGGGATCGGGCGGATGCCCTGCTCGAGCGCGACGCCGAGTTCTTCGGTCGCCTGTCGCAGCCGGTTGATGTCGAGCTGGCGGGCGTCGTTGAACTGCGCCACCTCGGCGCGCTGGGCGTCCAGCCGCCCGCTCAGGCGCTCGACGGCCGCTTCGAGGCTCTTGTGCCACTCCTCGGCACGGGCCTGGCGGCTGCCCTGCTCCAGCAGCGCCCGGCGCAACTCCTCGAGCTGCGCCTCGATCTCGCCCAGCCGCGCCTCGTCGCGCCGCCGCCGCTCGTCCTCGCGCAGATTATCCCGGATGTCGAACCGACCAACCATGCGGAACTCCGCGAAGTACGAAGGACGAACGACGAAGTACGAATAGCGAACCGGGTGCCGCTTGCCGCCTCATTCGTACTTCGTACTTCGTACTTCGTACTTCCATTCCCCGGGGCCCAGCGCCACGTCCCCCGTGTAGAGCGCGCGGCCGACGATCGCGGCCTCGACGCCGGGGATCGCGGCCAGCGCGGCGAGGTGCGCGCGGTCGGCGACGCCGCCAGAGGCGAGGACGGCGAGGTCGGCGCAGGCGGCCAGCTCGCCCAGCGCGGCCTCGTTCGGCGCGGCCAGCGTGCCGTCGCGCGCGATGTCAGTATAGAGGACGCGGCGCACGCCGAGCGCGGCCAGTTCGCGCGCCAGGTCGGTCGCGCGCGTCGCCGAGGTCGCGCGCCAGCCGTGCGTCGCCACCAGCCCGTCGCGCGCGTCGAGGCCGACGACGACCCGCTCCGCGCCCCAGCGATCCAGCGCGGCGGCGAGGAGCGCGCGATCCTCCAGCGCCGCGGTGCCGAGGACGACGCGCGCCAGCCCGCCGTCGAGCGCCCCCGCGATGTCGTCGAGCGTGCGCAGCCCGCCGCCGGCCTGCACCGGGATCGTCAGCGCGCGCGCGATCTCCCCGATGATCGCCGCCTGGGCCGGGCGGCCGGCGCGCGCGCCGTCGAGGTCGACCAGGTGCAGGTAGGGCGCGCCGGCGTCCTGCCAGCGCCGGGCCATCGCGAGCGGGTCGTCGCCGTAGACCGTCTCGCGGGCGAAGTCGCCCTGCAAGAGGCGCACGCAGCGCCCGCCGCGCAGGTCGATCGCCGGGATGACGATCACGACGGCCGGCCCGCGGGCGCGGCGGGCGTGGCCGCGCGCTCCGCCACCAGCGTCGCGAAGTTGCGGAGGAGGCGCAGGCCCCAGCGCCCGCTCTTCTCGGGGTGGAACTGCGTCGCCACCAGCGGGCCGCGCGCGATGGCCGCGGCGAAGGTCGGGCCGTACTCCGTCTCGCCGAGCACCAGCGCGTCGTCGGCGGGCGCGCAGTAGTAGGAGTGGACGAAGTAGAACTCCGCGCCGTCCGGGATGCCGGCGAAGAGCGGGTGGTCGTAGCGGCGATAGACGCCGTTCCAGCCCATGTGCGGCACGATCAGGTCGCGCGGGAAGCGGCGGACCGCGCCGGGCAGGAGTCCGAGGCAGGGGTGCGGGTCGCCCTCCTCGCTCGTCTCGAAGAGCACCTGCTGGCCGACGCAGATGCCGAGGAGCGGGCG
>DASSSV010000687.1:0-5123 GCA_035708265.1 Thermomicrobiales bacterium
GGCTCGCTGCGGAAGATGCTGCGCGGCCGGCGGGTCGGCTACCTCCTCGGGCTGACGGTGCTGGTCGTCGCCGCCGGCACGATCGGCGTCTACATCTCCGAGCGCGGCCAGCGCGGTGCGGTGATCCTCTCGCTGGGCGACGCGCTCTGGTGGGCGGCGTCCCTGGTGACGACGATCAACAACGAGCTCTACCCGGTCAGCGTCGAGGGCCGCGTCCTCGGCATCCTCCTCCGCATCTACGCCGTCGGCATCTTCGGCCTGCTCGCGGCCAGCTTCGCCTCCTACCTGATCGGCCAGCAGCAGGAGCAGGGCCAGGCCGACGCCGCCGCGCGCGACGCGCTGGCGGAGGAAGTGCGCCGGCTGCGCGAGGAGGTGCGGGCGCTCCGGCTCCAGCAGGCCGCGCCATCCGCTACTCAACCCCCGCCGCCGCGCCAGGAGGCGTGACGCGACGCGGGCACGGGACGTGCTTATCATGTGGGGGGATGCCCGGTAGAGCCAGGGGGACACGGGAGGGACGCGGGATGGAGCGAGGGCCATGGCGGAGCGACCGGCCGCGCAGGTGACGATCGCGGGCCCGGCGCGGCCCACAGCGGAAGACGAGCCCGCCGACGACCGCCCGGTCGTGATCGCCGCCGCGGGGCTGCGCAAGGACTTCGGCGACGAGCCGGTGCTGCGCGACCTCTCGCTGGAGGTGCGCGTCGGGGAGATCTTCGGCCTGATCGGGCCGAGTGGCTCGGGCAAGTCGACGGCGATCCACCTCTTCTGCGGCCATCTGCGGCCGAGCGGCGGCGAGGTGCGCGTCCTCGGCCAGAACCCCGTGCGCTTCACCGCCGCCACGCGCCGCCGCATCGGCTACATGCCGCAGGGGTTCATCTTCTACCCCGAGCTGACCGTCGAGCAGAACGTGGCCTTCGCGGCCGGGCTCTATGGCCTGCCGGAGTGGCGCAGCCGCAAGCGGATCAAGGCGACGCTCCAGCTCGTCGAACTGTGGGACGCGCGCGACCGGGCGGTGCGGGCGGTCTCGGGCGGGATGCAGCGCCGCGTCGCCCTCGCCGCCGCGCTGGTCCACGACCCCGAGGTCCTCTTCGTGGACGAGCCGACCGCCAACCTCGACCCGATCCTCCGCGCGCGGCTCTGGACGCACTTCCGCCACCTGCGCGACCGCGACCGGACGCTCCTCATCACGACGCAGTTCGTGGACGAGGCCGAATACTGCGACCGGGTCGGCCTGATCTACGGCGGGACGCTGATCGCGATCGGCCGGCCGCTGGCGCTGCGGCGCCAGGCGCTCGGCGGCGACGTGGTCGACGTCACCGTCGAGCGACCCTCGCCGCGCTACGTCGCCGCGGTGGCGGAGGTGGCGGGGGTCTACAGCGCCGAATCGCGTCCCGACGAGCCGCTGCGCGTGATCGTGGACGACGCCGACCGCGCCATCCCGGCGCTGCTCGACGCGCTGGACCGCTCCGGCGCGACGGTGCGCTCGGTGACGCAATACCGCCCCACCTTCGACGAGGTCTTCATCCGCCTGATCGAGCAGCACGGCGGCCCGCGCCCGCCGGTCGGCCGCCTCCAGACCAGCGCGGTGGAGGAGGGCTGAGTCGGTGTACGCCCTCACCCAGCTCCTCGCTGTCGCGACCAAGGAACTGCGCGAGCTGCTGCGCCGGCCGGTGCTCGTCCTCACGCTGATCCTCGGCCCGCTCGTGATCATGCTCGTCTTCGGCATCGGCACCAACAACACCGCCCAACCGCCGACGGCGATCGTGGTGGTGCCGAGCGATCAGCCGCTGCCGACGCTGGTGACGGAGCACCAGCGCGAGTTCAAGCAATTCCTCAACGTCATCGCCTACACGACCGACGAAGCCGAGGCGCGGCAGGAGCTGGCCGCCAACCAGGTCGACGCCGTGGTGATCCTGCCGCCGACGCCCCTCAAGACGATCCAGGGCGGCCAACAGGCGACGATCCACGTCCTCTACAACGAGATCGACCCGGCGCGGCGCCAGCTCGTGCCGGACTTCGTCCGCGTGATGGCGGGCGACATCAACCGCGACATCTTCCTCCAGAACGCCAACCAGCAGCAGCAGGCCCTCTCCGACGCCTCGCGCGACCTCTCGGTCGCGATCAAGGCGCTCGACCTAGCGAACACCGCGGCCAACAAGGGCAACCGCGGCGACGCCCGCCGCGCGGTCAACGACGCGCAGACGGCGGTCAACCAGCTCGACGACGCGCTGGGGACGCTGGGGCCGTCCGCCGCGCCGTTCCAGCAGGAGGTGCAGGACATCCGCGCGCGCTTGCAGCAGGCCGACCACCAGCTCGCGACCGCGCACGAGACGCTGGCGACGCCCGACAACCGCCCGCTCGGCGAGCAGCTCGGCCTGGTGCAGACGCAGAAGAACCTCCAGAACATGAACGACGCACTGACGCAACTGACGACGATCCCGCCGGAGGTCGCCATCGCGCCGCTGGCCGTGGAGACGAAGGACGTCACCAAACTCAAGTCGGACGTGATCTCCTTCTACGCGCCGGCGATGCTCTCGCTGCTGATCCAGCACGCGGCGGCCAGCCTCGGCGCACTGGCGCTGGTGCGCGAGCGGCTGGCCGGCACTTTCGAGCTATACAGGATCTCGCCGACCTCGCGGCTGCAGATCCTCCTCGGCAAGTACCTGGCCTATCTCCTCTTCGTGCTGGCGATCGGGGTCATCCTGCTGCTCCTGCTGGTGAGCCCGATCCTGCGGGTGCCGTTCTTCGGCGGCATCGGGCGGCTGGCGCTGACGCTCATCCTCCTCTCGCTCGCCTCGATCGGGCTCGGCTTCTCGCTCTCGCTCCTCGCCGTCTCGGAGCGCCAGGCGGTGCAGTTCGCGATGCTGGCCCTCCTCGGCGTCGTCTTCTTCAGCGGGATCGCGCTGCCGCTCGACGCCCTCCTGCAGCCGGCGCTGGTCTTCTCCTACGCCCTGCCCGCGACCTACGGCGTCGGCCTCCTGCAAGACATCATGCTGCGCGGCCTGCCCGGCAAGAATCTCTTCCTGCTGGCGCTGGCCGGCATGGCCGCCTTCTTCTTCGCCGTCTCCTACCTGCTGCTCCGCTGGCGCACGCGGCCAGCGTAGGGCGTGGGCCGTAGGCCGTAGGGCGTGCCGACATGCGGCGGGATCGGCGACGGCCTGGGATTCGTCGGGGCCGGCCCCCGTGCCGGCCCGGTCTCCGGGCAGACCGACATCCGGTTCGCCGCCCGCCGTCACACCGGGCGCTGTGCTGGCCGCCCGTGCTGTGCCGGGTACCTGCCCGCATACCGGTCGGCGCCCCGACGAGGGCCGGCACGAGGGCCGGCCCCTACAAAGGGTGGCGGGCATCAGATCCCAAACGGGGCATCTCGGCCCACGCCCCACGCCCCCATGCCCGGGGCCGGGCAAGTGCGGGTGTGCGGGTAGTGGTATTCCCTCATTGACCGGAGCGAGGGCCGAACGTACTATAGGGTCGGGGAATCCCAGACCACGACCCGGGGAGGATGGGAGCGCCGCGAGCACGACGGGCACGGGTAGGCCGCCAGAGGAAAGGGGCTGCTCATGGTCCTGCGGAGCGAGGAGAGGCTTGGAGCATTGCGCGGTCAGGCCGGCACACCCGACTATGTCGAGAACACGGCCCTGGTCCAGGAGCTCGACGACCTCAAGCGCTGGGCCGACGACCTCCGGGTTTCGCTGATCGTGCAGATGCAGCGCTTCGTCAGCCTGCTCGACCAGATCGACCGGTGCAGCCAGCAACTCGTCGCCGCGAACGACGACGCCCCACCGGGCAGGGCGGATCAGCCGGCCAACTAGCGGATCGCTGCGGAGCGGCGCGAGCGCGTCGCCCCCTTCCGTTGCCGGTCATCCCCGGCGCATGGCATAATCGTCGGTGCGCGGACGGCCGCGCCCGCGTTCGTCGTCGCCCGCCTGACCCCGCGGGCGGCACCGGAAGATTGCCAGCGCATGGAACGCTTCGACGATCAGCCGCTCGGGCCGCGGCCGCACATCGCCGTCTTCTCGGCGGACAAGCCCGGGAACTTCGTCGTCACCACGCCGCTCTTGCGCGGCCTGCACGAGAAGTACCGCGACTGCGTCGTCGATTTCTTCGGCGGCGACATCACGCGCGACTTCGAGGAAGCCTGTCCCTACATCGCCGCGCGCTTCTCGCTCTACGGTGAGCACGACGACTTCCTCGGCCAGCTCGCGGCGTTCCTCGCCGCGCGGGGCGACGCCGCCGGCCCCTACGACCTGGCGATCAACTGCGACGAGTTCGCCGCGCTCAACCTCGTCGTCGTCACGGCGGTCGCGCCGCGGTACATCACCGGCGGCGCGCTCAGCGAGGACTTCCGCCACAAGTTGCCGCCGCGCGACGACCCCTACGGCCGCCTCCTGGCCGACGACGCCTGGTGGAGCGCCGACTTCGTCGCGCGCCACGCCGGCGCGGTGTGGAGCAACTACATCGGCGAGATCTTTTGCCGCATCGCGCGCGTCGAGACCGACTACTTCAAGACCGAGGTGCCGCAGACCCCGCCACCCTTCGCCGTGCCCGACGTCCTCTTCACCGTCACCGCGACGCGCAGCGCCAAGCAATGGCCGATCGCCTACTGGGCCGAGGTCGCGCGCTGGTGCGCCGCGCGGGGCCTGAGTGTCGGCCTCCTCGGGCAGCGCCCCGATGTCGAGCGCCGGCTCTACAACGCCGGCGACGAAGAGGACTGGCTGCTCGCCAACGCGCCGATCCGCGACCTGCGCGGGCAGACCACGCTGACCGAATTGGCCGGCGCCTTCGCCGCCTGCCGCGCCGCCGTCTGCATCGACACCGGCTCGCTGCACATCGCCACCGCGGTCGGCTGCCAGACAGTCGCCGTCTTCGGCGTCGACGCCGACGGCGACGGCGCCAGCCCGCGCCGCCTCTGGCTACCCCCCGTCACCAACATCCACGTCGCCGAGACGCCAACCAAGTGCCTGGTCTGCATCGAGCACCGCTACCGCAACGCCGCCTGCCTCGTGCCCGGCCACCCCTGCATGACCGACCTCGCGCCCGCCATCGTCATCGCCGCGCTGGATCGGGCGCTGGGCTCGCCCTCACCCCCCCGGCCCCCCTCTCCCAATGCTGGGAGAGGGGGGTGA
>DASSSV010000688.1:0-4658 GCA_035708265.1 Thermomicrobiales bacterium
CCGGCCAGACCACCTGCGTGGGGCGCTGCGCCGACGGGGGGCAGACCTACGACGTCTGCCGCGCGAAGCAGCACCCCGTCGTCGCCGCGCGCGACGAGAAGTGCCCGGCCCGCTACGCGCCCGCCCGCCAGCTCGACGCGCTCGTCTGGCAGGATCTGTGCGCGGTCCTGGCGCACCCGGCGAGCATCGCGCAGGCGCTCGCGCGGGCGGAGGGCGGCCACTGGTCCTCCCAGGAGCTGCAGGCGCGCCGGGAGCTGCTCCGCAAGGGGGCCACGAGTCTCGACCAGCAGCTCGAGCGGCTGACCGAGGCCTACCTGGGCGGGGTCATGCCGCTGGCCGAGTACCAGCGCCGGCGCGGCGAGGTGGAGCAGAAGCAGGCCGGGCTCGCGCGGCAGCGCCAGCACCTCGAGGTCCAGGCGGCCCAGCAGGCGGACGTGGCGGCCCAGGTGCGCGGGGCCGAGGAGTTCTGCCGCCGGGTCCAGGCGGGCCTGGCCGACGCCACGCTCGAGCGGAAGCGGCAACTCGTCGAGCTCCTCATCGACCGGGTGGTGGTCACCGACGGCGACGTCGAGATCCGCTATGTGATCCCGACCAGCCCGCGCGGCGAGCAGACCCGCTTTTGTCATTTGCGTTTGGACTATTTCGATCCGCCAGCGCGCCTCGCACACGCGCACCAACTCCGCCGGCGTGGTCCCCGCGGGGCCGTAGGCCAGGTGGTAGGCGAGCTCGCTCGGGTCGGCGGCGTCGCGGCGAACCAGCAGCCAGCGGCCCATGCCGCTCGCGTCCGCGTCGGCCAGCACGAGGCAGACCCACTGCCCCCTACCGACCTCGCCGACGCGGGCGGCGGTGGGCGGGCGGCGCCACGCCTCGTCCGGCAGCCGCGCGCCGAGCTGCGCCGCGCGCTCGCGGCGCCCCCGGTACGCGACGGCCGTCGCCTTCGGGATCATCAACACGTCGGGGCGCCGCCGCTGCTCCAGCCAGCGCCGGAACGCGTGGGACCGGCCGTAGAACGAATCCGCGACCACCCAGCGCGCCGGGACCCCAGCGGCGAAGGCCCGCGCGAGCAGCCGCTTCGCCAGCGTAATTTTCGTGGCGAAGCGCGTCCCCTTGGGGATGCCCGCGGCCGCGCGGCGCTCCCGGTCGCGCGCCCAGGCGCGGGGCAGAGAGAGGCTGCGATCGATGGACGCGGTACCCCGGTCGGAGGCGTAGGCGAGGAACACCCCGATCTGCGCATTGGCCGTCGCGCCGGCCGCGCCGCAGTACTGCCGCGCGACGCCGCAGGAGCGCGTGCCCTGCTTCAGGAAGCCGGTCTCGTCCACGCTGCGCACGCCGCTCGCGGCGTCGCCGAGGTGCTCGACGACGTAGGCGCGCAGGTCATCACGCACCCCCTCGGCATCCCAGGTCGCCTCGTTGAGGAGCCGCTGGACGCCGTGCGGGTCGGCCTCGCCGATCGCCTCCGCCAGCTGCCAGCCGTGCTTGCGCTCCACCCGCGCGAGCAGCCCGGCCAGGGAGCGGCGAGCGCGCTCCCGCACCGCCACCCGCCGGAACCGGTGCGCGACCCGCTCGTGGACCTCCGCCAGGGCCGCGGACCAGCGCTCGAGCGCCGCGACCTCGTCTGTGACCGCCCGATCAGCTGCCATCATGTCGCTCCCTCCCCGTACAGGAGGAAGCCGAATCGCGCGCGACGTGAAGTGGCGCTGTAGGGACGCCCAGCCTGTTGAAAATCCCCGGCGGAGGCCCGATCACCGCTGCCCGGAAAGCTCAAGTCGCCTCCCGGCGGGCGCTGGCGCCTCGCCCACGACCCGGTGCGACCCCCCACCGGCTCGCGCAGTCAGGCGGTGCGCTGCGGTGCGCCGCCCAGGGTCTCGCGGGCGAGCTCGAGCGCGGCCGGGAGCGCGAGGGCGCGGCCGTGGGCGAAGGCGGCGTCGGCGGCGGGGCCGAGGGCGGCGCGGACGTGGGCGGCGGCGCGTTGCTCGTCCTCGCCGTCCTCGTCGGTCGGCGGGGTCAGGTCGTGCGCGGCGCGCAGGGCCGCCACGGCGCCCCAGAGGTGGGCGGCGCGCTCCGCTTCGCCCAGCAGCGCCGCCACGCGCGCCGCGCCCGCCAGCGCCCTGGCGAGCTCCGCGATGTTCCCCTGATCGGCGCGCAGGTCGAGGCATTCCGCGAAGGCCGTGGCCGCGGCCGGCCCGTCGCCGCGGCGCACCGCGACCAGCCCGAGGTTGTAGAGCGTCCAGGCGACGCGCTCGGCATCCCCGAGGTCGCGGAAGAGCGCCAGGCCCTCCTCCAGGTAGCCCGTCGCGCGCTCGTCATCGCCCTCGTAGCGGGCCAGCTCGCCGAGGCTCGTCAGCGAGATGGCGGTGTTCCAGGCGTGGCCGGCCGCGCGCCGCAGCGCCAGCCCTTCCTCGAACAGCGCGCGGGCCGCCGGATAGTCGCGCGCGCGCATGGCGAGGCCGCCGAGGCCGGTGAGCGGGATGGCCATGCCGAACGGGTCGCCCAGCGCGCGGAAGGCCGCCAGGCTGCGCTCGTAACACTCGCGTGCCGCGCGCGGGTCGGTCGCGCGCACGGCGTCGCCGAGCATGAACACCGCCAGGCCGTACCCCCAGCGGTCGCCGGCCGCGTCGAGGAGCGCCGCGCTCTCGCCGAGCAGCTCCCGCGCGGTGACGACATCGCCGCTCGACAGGTAGGTGCTCCCGAGCTGGTCCAGCGCCTGCCCCAGACTGCGACGATCGCCCAGCGCGCGGAAGCGCTCCACGCTCGCCGTCAGCAGGCGCGCGGCGCTCGCCAGGTCGCCCATCGCCCACGCCTGCTGGCCGGTCGCGCACGCCGCCCGCGCGTACCCCCAGCTCGCGGGATCGGCGTCCGCTTTGGCGAGGGCTTCCTCGCCCCACGCCCGGCCCTCGCGCCCGCGGGCGAGCGCGTCCCAGAACCAGAGGAGATTGCCGACGAACACCAGGGCGCGTGCGGTCTCGTCGCGGTCGAGCAGCCAGCGGAGCGCGGCGCGGACGTTGTCCACCTCCGCCGCCACGGCCCTGGTCCACACCTGCCGCTCGCCGCTCTGCAGGCCCCGGTCGGCCCGCTCCGCGTAGGCGAACATCACCGCGGCGTGCCGGCGCCGGACGGCCTCCGCCTCCCCGCTGGCGGCGAGGTCGTCCTCGGCGAACTCGCGGATCGTCTCCAGCATGGCGTAGCGCGCCCGGCCGTCGGCCCCGCGCTCGACCCGCACGAGGCTGCCGTCCACCAGCGCGGCCAGCCCGTCCACGACCCCGCCCGTCAGGCCGGCCTCCCCGGCGCAGAGCGCCTCGGCACCCTCCAGGCTCCAGCCACCGGCGAAGGCGGCGAGCCAGCGGAAGAGCCGCCGTTCCTCGGGGGCGAGGAGGTCGTAGCTCCAGGCGATCGTGTCGCGGAGCGCGCGCTGGCGCGGCGGCAGGTCGCGCGGGCCGCGGCTGAGGAGCGGCAGCGGGCGCGCCAGCCGCGCCGCCAGCTCCCCGAGCGTCAGGTGCGTCGCGCGGGCCGCGGCGAGCTCGAGCGCCAGCGGCAGACCGTCCGCGCGCCGGCAGATCGCCGCGACGGCCGGCGCGTCGGCGTCGCCGGGCGCGCGGCCGGGGGCGACCGCCGCCAGCCGGTCGAGGAACAGCGCCGCCGACGGCGCCCGGCGCACGGACACGAGATCCGTCGTCTCGCCAGGGCCGGGCAGCGCCAGCGGGGCCACCGGGTACTCGTGCTCGCCGGTCAGGCGCAAGGGGGCGCGGCTCGTCGCCAACACCTTCAGGCCCGGGCAGGCGGCGAGCAGGTCGCGCAGGGCGGGGGCGGCGGCGAGGAGGTGCTCGCAGTTGTCGAGCACGAGGAGCGCCCGCCGGGCGCGCAGGTGGGCGACCAGCCGCGCCAGCGGCGGCTCGCTGCTCGTGTCCGCCAGCCCCAGCGCGCGCGCCACCGTGGGGAGCACCAGGTCGGCGTCGCGCAGCGGCGCCAGGGGGACGAAGGCGCCGCCGTCCGGGCAGGCCGCTCCCAAGTCGGCGGCCACCCGGAGCGCGAGGCGCGTCTTGCCGACGCCGCCGGGCCCGGTCAAGGTCAGCAGGCGGACATCGGGGCGCCGGAGCAGACGGCAGACCGCGCGGGCGTCCTCCTCGCGGCCGACGAGCGGCGTGAGCGGGGCCGGGAGGGCGAGTGGGGCCGCAGGCGGGGCGGGCGGCTCGGCGCGGCCACCGGCGCGCGCCGCGGCGAAGAAGGCGGCGCGATCCTCGGCGCAGAGGTCGAGCGCGTCGGCGAGCAGCGCGACGGTGTCGCGGTGCGGGCGCGTCCGCGCGCCCCGCTCCAGGTCGCTGATCCCGTGCGCGCTGAGCCCCGCGCGCTCGGCGAGTTCGTCCTGGGTGAGCCCGGCGGCGACGCGGTAGCGCTTCAGCAGCAGGCCGAATTCTGGTGCGGCGTGCGACATCCCCTGGTCCCTTCAGCGGCGGCGCGGCACTCCGTCCCCCCCAGTGTACCGCACCGCGCCACCCGCCCTACCCGCGCATTGCGGGAGGCATTGCGGGAGCGATTGCGGGAGTTGCGCATGGGATCGGGCGCCGCGATCTGCCAGAGTGGGCGCAGGTCGCGCGGCACTGCGGAGGACACCGGGCAGCGGTGAAAGGAGGTCTGGCGATGGCCCCGGGCGAGCGGCGCCG
>DASSSV010000689.1:0-2713 GCA_035708265.1 Thermomicrobiales bacterium
CGGCCGGGGGAGGGCATCGACCAGTTGCGCGACGTCTACTGGCACCAGGTCGTGGCCCAGTGCGACCGGGCCGGCCTGCAGTACACCCGGTACAACACCTTCGCGGGCATCGAGTTCGCGGCCGCGGCGATCAACTGCGACACCAGCGGCTACCCGCTGGTGCGCTACTACGTCGGGGCCGGGCTCAACGCCGGGGTGGAGTGGGACTTCACCGTGCTGACCAGCGAGAGCGACTTCGACGCCTACGCCAAGCAGTACTTCAACCCGATGCTCAAGTCGCTCAACATCTACGCCAACCCCTAGCGGCCCCGGCACCACGGCGGGCGGGGAGCCGGCCAACCGGGCCGGCCCCGACCGGCCGGCCCGCCTCGCCCCGGGGCCGCGCCAGCGATCGGCCCGGCAGTCGGCGCCGTCTACCGCCCGCAGCGCGCGCTCCCGCCGCGCGCGATGCCTGCGCCGCGCGAAGCGTCGGCGGACCGCCGGGTTCGCGACCGGGCCGTCCGCGTCGCTGGCCATCGATCAGGGCGCGCCCCGGCGTTTCGCGCGTGCCCTGCCCAGGGTGCTCAGGGCCGCCGTCACCGCGCCGCGCGCCGCCGTCGGCCTAGCCCTCGCTGCCGCCCCGCCCCGTATCGAGGGTTGGGAGCGCGGGAGGGCCACGGCATGCCATAGTCTCGCCACCGCGCGCCGGCCGAAGATCGCGGCACCGACCCGGGCGCGGCGGTGCGGCGACGCATGCCGGCGCCTCGGCGCCACAGCTCGGCTCCTGCGCGACGCACCTGGGATGCACCGTCTACGGGCGGTACGTCGGCTCGTAACGCCGACGCGGCCGTAGCGGCGACGTCCTCGGTAACGACGTGCCGCTTCGTCACTCCCCCGACCGATGGGGCCGCCCCAGCCGATGCGTCACTTCGAGAGTGCAATTACTACGCGCACGCGATGACGGCTGCACCGGGGGACGGGGCGGGGAGGCGTCGCCGCACCCCGGCGCCGGCTCGCCGTGCCGGCCGCGCCGACCGCACGACGCGCGCGGGCGGACTAGTTCTTCAGCCGCACTTATACCGTCAATGTGGCAGACTACGCCGGGGGAGGAGGTCGGCCGTGGCGGTGGCGATCGAGGAACGAGTCGGGGCGGCGTGGCTGGCGGCCACCGAGGACGTGCATCGAGTCTTGTGGCCCCGCTTCGCGCGGGCGGAGCCCCGGCGACGGGCACAGGCGTACTTGCGCGGGCTGCTCGGCGACGCGGAGCGGAAGAACGGCTGGCAACTGGCCGAGCAGCTGGGCGAGCGGACGCCCGACGGCGTGCAGCGCTTGCTCAGCGCGGCGAGATGGGCTGCCGACGCGGTGCGCGACGACCTGCGCGCCTACGTCGTCGGGCGCCTCGGCGACCCCGCGGGCGCGCTCATCGTCGACGAGACGGGCTTCCTGAAGCAAGGCGTCACCTCCGCCGGGGTGGCGCGCCAGTACAGCGGGACGGCCGGGCGCACGGAGAACTGCCAGGTGGGCGTCTTCCTGGCCTATGCCACCGAGGCGGGCTGCGCCTTCCTCGACCGGGCGCTCTACCTCCCGGAAGAATGGGCGGCGGATCACGAGCGACGGCGGGCGGCGGGCATCCCCGACGCGGTGGCCTTCGCCACGAAGCCCGAGTTGGCGCGGCAGATGCTCGCGCGGGCGTTCGCGGCGGGGGTGCCGGCGGCGTGGGTCGTGGGCGACACGGTCTACGGCGGCGACGAGCTGCGGCGCTGGCTCGAAGGGCAGGGGCAGCGCTACGCCCTGGCCGTCGCCTGCGCCCACGGGCTCTGGACCGCTGGGGAGCAGGTCACGGCCCAAGTGCTCGCGGAGGCCCTCCCGCCGGACGCCTGGGCGCGGGTGTCGGCGGGCGCGGGAAGCCAAGGGCCCCGTTGGTACGACTGGGCCTGCCTCGCCCTGCCGTACGAAGCCCCGGCGGGTTGGGCGCACTGGCTGCTCGTGCGCCGCAGCGTCAGCCGCCCGGCCGAGCGGGCCTCCTATCGCGTCTACGCCCCGGTCGGCACGCCGCCGACCGCGATGGTGCGGGCGGTCGGCAGACGCTGGCAGATAGAGACGGCCCTCGCCGAGGCGAAAGGGCTCGTCGGGCTGGCCGACTACGAGGTCCGGCGCTGGGTCGGCTGGTATCGGCACATCACCCTCTGCTTGCTGGCCCACGCCGCGCTCGTCGCGGCCCGCGCCGCGGCCCATGCGGGCGACGCGGAAAAGGGGGCGCGCTCATCCCGCTGACGGTGCCGGAGGTGCGCCGGCTCGTGCGGGCGCTGGCGGACCCCCGCGTGCGTCGCGAGGGGCAGCTGCACTGGTCGCGCTGGCGGCGGGACCGCCAGGCCGGCGCGCGGCGCTGCCACGAGGCCCGCCGCGGGGGGCACCGCGCGCCGGCGGATCCGACCCCGCTCGTGGCGGTCGCCGTGCCCGGCACGCCGGCGCTGACGGACGCGGGCTGGGCGCGGGTCGCGCCGCTCCTGCCCGGGAACGGCCGCCGCGGCAAGCAGTGGCGTGACCACCGCGGGCTGGTCGCGGGCGTCCTCTGGGTCATGCATACCGGGGCCACGTGGCGCGAGTTGCCGGCGGAATACGGTCCCTGGCGGACCTGCCACAGCCGCTACGCCCGGTGGCGGCGCGACGGCACCTGGGGCCGGCTCGTCGCCGCGCTGCTCGCGCCGGTGCCCCCCGGAGGGCCCGGCCCATA
>DASSSV010000690.1:0-12119 GCA_035708265.1 Thermomicrobiales bacterium
TTCAACTCGGGAGCGACGAGGACGGCCGTCCCGGCGGGCGCGTCGCGCTGCTCGCCGTCGACCGTGAACGTCGCGCGGCCGTCGACGACCACGTACAGCTCCTCGTGGCCCGACCGCGTCTCGGTGTGCTCGCCGACCAGCTGCTCACCGGCGTCCTTCGTCCATGCGTTGACACCGAACGCCGCCACACCCAGCGTCTCGCGGAGCGGCGTGCGGCCGGTCGGGGTGATCCCGTCTCCGATCCTGGTCGCGTTCATGCGCCGACTGTACGGCCGGCGCTCGGCGCGGAGCCACGAACGTCTTCGATCACTCGACGACGCGCCATGGTTACGGCGCGAGGCGCGTCAGATCCCGGGGGAACAACGTCGTCTCGCGGATGTTCGCCGCCTCGACGAGCCGCGCCACGAAGCGCTCGAGGCCGATCGCGAAGCCGCCGTGCGGCGGCATCCCGTGGCGGAACGCCTTCAGGTAGTCCGCGAAAGGCTCCGGCGCCATCCCGCGCGCCGCCAGGACGGCCCGGTAGTCCGCCTCGCGGTGGAGGCGCTGGCCGCCCGAGACCAGTTCGACGCCGCGGAAGATCAGGTCGAAGGAGTTGGTGTAGCGCGGGTCGGCCGGGTTCGGGTGCGTGTACCAGGCGCGCTTGACCGTCGGGTAGCCGGTCACGTAGACGAAGTCCGAGCCATGCTCCTCGGCGGCCCAGCGTCCCAGCAGCCGCTCGTGCTCGGGCGCCAGGTCCGGCTCGCCGTGGCAGTCGACGCCGTAGCGGGCCAGGAGGAGGTCCTGCGCCTCGGGGTAGTAGAGCGAGGGGATCGTCGCCGGCACCTCCGGCACGTCCGCGCCCAGGAGGGCCAGCTCCGCCGCTCCGCGCGCCCGCGCCTCGGCCACCATCCGCGCGATCACCCGCGTGAGATAGCCCATCACCTCGCGGTGGTCCTCGATGAAGCCGAACTCGGCGTCGAGGCTGGTGTACTCGGCCAGGTGGCGCGTCGTCGCGTGCGGCTCGGCCCGGAAGGCCGGCCCGACCTCGTAGACGCGCTCGAAGAAGCTGACCGCGATCTGCTTGTAGAGTTGCGGCGACTGCGTCAGGTAGGCCGGTCGCCCGAAGTAATCAACCGTGAAGACGTTGGCGCCGCCCTCGGTCGCCGCGCCGATCAGTTTGGGCGTGTGGATCTCGGTGCAGCCCAATTCCTCGGCCGCCGCCCGGAAACCGGCGATCATCGCCGCCTGCAGGCGCAGGATCGCCCGCCGCTTCGGGTGGCGCAGGCCGACGACCGCCTGCTCCAGAAAGGTGTCGAGGTGCGCCGCGACCTCGCGCTTGTTGACCGCCAGCGGCGGCGGCTCCTCGACCGGCGCGAGGATCGTCACGCGCGCGTCGCGCAGCTCGGCGCCGCCCGGCGCCTGCGGCTCGGCGACGACTCGCCCGCGGACCTCGATGGCCGACTCGACCTGGACCGCGCGCAGCGACGCCAGCGACGCCGGGTCGTCCACGACGGCCTGGAAGGTGCCCCAGCCGTCGCGCACGACGAGGAAGTTGATCTTGCCGAGTTCGCGGAACTGGTGCAGCCAGCCGCGCAAGAGGACCTCTCGCCCGACGTGGCACGCGGCTTCGGTCGTCCTGATGCGTCCCATGCTTGCCCTCCGTACAGCGGACATGACGAACGACGCCGGGCCCGTCCCGAAGGACGAGGCCCGGCGCTCGTGGTGCCACCTTCATTCGCCGCCCCCTTGCGGGCACGGCCTTACGGAGTGCAAGGATGGACTGCACTCGACGCGCGCTAACGGGCGCACCGGCGGGCTCTAGCGGGCGACGGCGGGGCCGTGCCGTTCGAGTCCGCGGCTCGGGGGTGTCTTCGGCTCGGGACCGCGCGGCCGCCTCGCACCACACGCGGCTCGCTGACGCGCGGCGACGCCCGGCCTACTCGTCCCCGTCATCGCCGTTGCCGCCAAGGATACCGTGCGTGGCGGCCGGCGTCAACCGCGCGAAAGCAGTCAGCCAGCAGCCAGCAGGACAGCTCCTCCGCGGTCGGCAAGACCTCGACACGCACCCGTCGTGTGCTATAACCCAGCGTAGCGTGAGGAGGACGGGCTGATGGCGGAACTCTGGGCTGACGACGATTGCGCCGCGTGGGCGCGGGCGCTGGCGGGGTACCCGGCGGCGGTGGCGGCGCGGGGAGCGTCGCGGCTGCCGGAGATCGACGCCTGGTATCGCGAGGAGTTGCCCGGCGTGCTGGCCGGGCGCGCGCCGATGCACCTCGCGCACGACGAGCTCGTCCGCGTGACCGAGTGGAAGATGAAGCGAGGCGTCTGGCGGGCGCGCAACCTCGCGCTGGTGCGCAGCAACGACCCCGCCGAGGTCCAGCGATTGAGCGCCGAGGCGTTCGCCCTGATGCCGGAGCCGCGCAAGCCGGTGGCGCGCCTGGCGACGCTGGCCGGCGTCGGGCCGGCGACCGCGTCGGCCGTGCTGGCCGCCGCGCGCCCCGACGTCTATCCGTTCTTCGACGAGGTGGTCGCCGCGCAGATCCCCGACCTCGGCCCGGTGGCCTTCACGGCGGCCTACTACGCACGCTACGCCGAGCGCCTGCGCGAGCGCGCCGCCCGCCTCGCCGCCGTCTGCCCCGACGCCGGCTGGATGGCCCACGCCGTCAGCCAGGCACTCTGGGCGGTCGGCGCCGGGACGGTGGCGTAGAACGGCGAGAGCACTATCTACGCCGTGACGAGTCCAAGCCCATATGCCGCGGCGCGGGCGAAGCCAACCGAGCGACGTCGTAAGGGCATATCCGGCCGCATCGCGCTCCGTCCTTCGCTTGACAGCGGGCATACACTGGGAGCATAAGACCGCTCCATCTGGCTCTTGCCCTCGCTCGTCCTCGTCACGATCCGAGAGGGCGGCAGGTAACCGAAATGTGCAGTCGCTCGCCGACCGGGCTGCGGACAGGTGCCGCGCTAGCCGCCCTGCCGATCCCGTCGCCTGCGTCCCACGGCACGGCGGTCGCGGCTGCGTGTCCACCGCGACCGTACCACCCGCTCCTCCTCGCTACCCGACGAGCCATAGCACCGGGCACGGCGACGGCGCGAGGGCGCCCTCGCGCCGTTACGAAGGAGGATCCTCCCATGGCAGCAGAAGAGCGTGGGATCGCGGGTGATGTATCACCTGATCTGATTCTGAACATTGGCAGTGGATTCAGGGCAGCGAAGCTCTTGTTCGTCGCGAGCGAGGTGGGTGTCTTTGAGCAACTGGCGGCGGGCCCCGCCTCGCTGAACGGCCTCGCAGACCGGCTGGGCATCGCCTCGTCCCGGCTGCGCGTCCTGCTAAACGCTATGGTCGCGTTGGGCCTGGTGGAACGGCGCAGCGACGACTACTGTAATGGTCCAGAGGTGGCGGCCTTCCTGAGCGGCCAGACGGCGACGGATCTGCGCCCGGCACTCCGCTTCTGGGATCACCTCAGCTTCCCCTCTTGGACGAACCTGGAAGACACCGTGCGTACCGGCCAAGCCCGCGCAAGCATCCGCACCGATGACGAGCAGCGGATCTTCTCCGAAGGGGTGGAGGCGCTCTCCGCCGACGCGGCGCGAATCCTCGCGATCACCTACGACTTCAGCCACCATCGTCGGCTGCTGGACCTCGGGGGCGGGACGGGCTCGTGGCTAACCGCGATTCTGCGGCGCTACGGCCACCTGCAAGCCACGCTATTCGACCGGCCAGGCGCCGCCGCCATCGCGCGCCAGCGCCTCGCCGGCGACCCGGCGACACGCAATGCCACAGTGGTCGAGGGCGACTTCTGGCAGGATCCCATCCCGCCAGGGCACGACGCGATCCTCGTGGCGAACGTGTTGCATGGCCTCCCACCCGAGCGCAACGTCGCCTTCCTCCGGCGCGTCCGAGCGGCTGTGCCGGCGGGGGCGCGCCTCTTGCTCGCCGACCTTTGGACCGACCCGACGCATACGGAACCACTCTTGGCGCCACTCTTCGCGGGCGAGTTCCTCGTCTACACAGGCGATGGCGATGTGTACAGCGCAGAGGAGGCCGGCGCGTGGCTAGGTGATGGTGGCGGCTGGCGGTTGGTCGAACACACGCCCCTGACCGGGCCACAAAGCGTCATCGTCGCGGAAGCGGCCGAGCCGCCGCAATAACCAGCCACCACCCGGGGCGACCACTCGCGCGCCGCCGGGCCAGGGCTTCATCGCGCGGACAGGTCCGACCTGGGATTAGTGGAGACACCGCCATACAGGTCAGCCCCGCGCACCCGCAAGCGCGGCCAGCAACCGCCGCGGCGCGACGAGGCGATAGGCGTCGGCGACGAGGGCGGCGATTTCGTCCCAATCGACGGGGACGTCGAGGTACACGCCGAGCCAGCCGCGGTGCCCGACGTAGGGCGGGACGAAGAACCGCTCCGGCTGCGCTTCGACCAGGCCCCGCTGCACGACGGGCGAGGCGGCGCACCAGAAGGCCAGCCGGTCGTCGTGGTGGTGGTCGGCGTACATCGCGAAGGTCTTCTTGCCGCGCACGAACCAGGCCGGCTCGCCGTGGCTGAGCCGTTCGGTCGTCTCGGGCAGGGCCAGGCAGAGGCGGCGCAGCCGCTCGAGCGGCCCCGCGGCCGCGCCGGGATGCCCGGCGGCGGCCGTCACGACAGCGTCTCGACGCGCAGGAGGTTGGTGCGCCCGCTGATGCCAACCGGCACGCCCGCGACGATGACGATGCGGTCGCCCGGCTTGGCGAGGCCGCTGCCCATCGCCGCCAGTCGCGCCTCGTCGGTCATCGCCTCCACCGAGGTGAACTCGGGCACCAGGTAGGGGATCACGCCCCAGGAGAGCGAGAGCCGGTTCCAGGTCGCCTGGTCGGTGGTGATGCCGAGGATCGGCGCGCGCGGCCGGTACTTGGCGACGCGGCGGACGGTCGAGCCGGTCTGGGTGAAGGCGACGATCGCCGCCGCGTGCAGTTGCTCGGCGGTGTGGACCGCGTCGAAGCTGATCGCGTCGAAGGTGTGCTCTTCGAGGCTGGCCTCTTTTTCTTGCAGCATCCGCGTATAGGGCAGGATCGGCTCGACCTCGCGCGCGACGCGGTCCATCATCCGCACCGCCTGCGCGGGGTACTCGCCCGAGGCCGTCTCGCCCGAGAGCATCACCGCGTCGGTCCCGTCGAAGATCGCGTTGGCGACGTCGGTGACCTCGGCGCGCGTCGGCCGGGGGTTGGTGATCATCGATTCGAGCATCTGCGTCGCGGTGATCACCGGCTTGCCGGCGCGGTTGGCGGCGGCGATCACCCGCTTCTGCTCGATCGGCACGCGCTCGATCGGGATCTCCACGCCGAGGTCGCCGCGCGCGACCATCAGGCCATCCACCGCGGCCATGATCTCGTGCAGGTTGTCGAGCGCCTCGTGCTTCTCCAGTTTGGCGATCAGCAGCGGGCGCTTGTCGGTCTCGTTGATGATCTGGCGCGCGGTGTTCACGTCGGCGACCGAGCGCACGAACGAGAGGGCGACGATGTCGACGCCCATCTCCAGCCCGAAGCGCAGGAACTCGATGTCGCGCTCCGTCAGCGAGGAGACCGACAGGGTCACGCCCGGCACGTTGATCCCCTTCGAGGAGCCGAGCGGCCCGCCGGTGATGCAGACCGTCTCGACGTCCTGCCCGCCGGTGTTGAGGACGCGCAGCTCGATCTTGCCGTCGTCGAGGAGGATCGCGTCGCCGGGCCGGACGTCCTGCGGCAGGGTCGGCAGGGTCACGCTGACCTCGCCGGCGTCGCCCGGCACGTCGCGGGTCGTCAGGGTGAAGCGTTCGCCCTCCTTCAACTCGACCGGCGCGTTCCGCGGCCCGACGGTGCGCGTCTTGGGGCCGGGGAGGTCCTGCAGGATGGCGACGGCGACGCCGAGCGAGCTGCCGATCGTGCGGATGCGCTCGACGACGGCGGCGTGGCTCTCCTTCGTGCCGTGCGAGAAGTTCAGCCGGGCGACGTCCATCCCGGCCTTCATCAGCGCCTCCAGCATCTCCGGCGAGCTGCTGGACGGGCCGATGGTGCAGACGATCTTGGTCCGCCGCCGGGTCCGTTCCGCGATGACGCTCATCCCATCCTCCTGCTTGCGCGCCGCGGCCATGGCGAAGGCGCACACCGCTATTCTACCAGAGCATACGGACACGCCGGCCGAAGATTACGCGGCGCGACGGTTGCAGAGTGCAGAGTGTAGATCTGCGGTCTTGCTTTCCGGGTCGCGGGGGCGGCATCTTCAGCCACCTGCCCGCGAGCCGCAATCTGTAGTCTGCGAATCTTCAATCCGCAACCGCCACCGTGAGCACGCCCGGCGCGCATTGCACGCGCACCTCGTCCCCGTCCCGGACGAGCGGCGCGCCGAGGCGCGCGTCGGGGTCGTAGGCCAGCGCGGCGCGGACGGTGAAGGTTCCCGCGGGGGTGACGAGGCGGTGGGGGTGGCCCCAGCCCGCCGTGCCGCGGATGAAGTTGAAGGCCCAGCGCGCCGGGCGGTCGGGCGTGACGGCGAAGTCGTCGGCACAGGGCCAGGGGTAGGTCGTCGCGCGGGCCTCGTCCTGCGGGCGCGGTGTGAGCGTGCCGTCCGCCAGCCCGCGCGCCGCCGCGGCCAGCACCTCGCCGCCGAGCGCGGCGCAGCGCAGCTCCAACTCGTCGCCGGTGGTCCCGTCGGGCAGATCGAAGCCCTCCCGCGCGACGATCGGGCCGGAGTCGAGCCCGCCGTCCATCAGGTGCGCCGTCACGCCGGTGTGCGTGAAGCCCTCGCGGAAGGTCCAGAAGAGGGGCGCGGGGCCGCGGTTGGCCGGCAGGAGCGCGGGGTGCAGGTTCAGGCAGCCGAGGCGCGGCAGGGCGCGCAGCGCGCGCGGCAGCCGGTAGGGGAAGCAGGAGACGGCGAGCAGGTCGGGCGCGTGGGCCGCCAGCGCCGCCAGCGTCTCCCGCGCGCCCGGCCGCGCGACCTCCACGACCGGGATGCCGCGCTCCCAGGCGAGTTCGACGACCGTCTGCCTGAGGAACGCGGCGAGCCCGACCGGCCGCGCCGCGTACCCGGCCGGCGGCTCCAGCCGCCGCGGCGCCGCCCCGCCCTCCGCGCCTCCGCGCGGCGGCACGACCACCGCGCGCACGTCGAACCCCGCCGCCAGCAGCGCCGCCAGCGGCAGGCGCGAGAGCGGGCCGAACATGCCGCAGAAGATGAGTCGGGCGGTCGGGTAGTCGGGCGGTCGGGTAGTCACAGAGGCGTTCTCCGCGCGGGGTCACCGTTCTCCCGTGGCGACCCCGCCAGCCGGAGAGTCTAGCACAGCGCGGCGGCCGGGCGATTCCGGGACGACCTCACGGCGGGGCCGGGCGGCCAAGGCCACTGCTGGGGGCGCCTCACGGCGCACGAAGCCCGGCCTGCGCCGGGCTGGGAAGATCTTCAAGCGCCCGGCCGGCGGTCCTCGCAGACCGCCGACCGAGCGCCGGGTAGGGATCGTCCCGATGAAGATCGGGGCACCCGCCGCTAGCGGTTGCTGACCCGCTCGGCGTAGACGAAGCGGCCGAACTGCCCGAGCAGGATGTCGTAGGGCGCGGGGTTCTCGGGGTGGTACTCGAAGCGCGCGCGCTCGAAATACTGCACGGTGTAGGACTGGCCGTTCTCCAACTGCTCGGTAAACTCCTCGGTGATCGGGTAGCCGAACTGCGCCAGGCCGCCGTTGGCCTGCCAGTACTGGCGGAAGCCACCGCCGAGGTTGTGCCCCGTCTGCGCGAAGTAGAGCGCGCCCGCCTTCGGCTGCGCCGGCGGGTCGGCCGGATGGAGCGCGCGGCCGAACTGTCCCAGCAACACCTGGTACTGCGGGTCGCTGTTCTCGGGGTGGTACTCGAAGCGCGCCCGCTCGAAGTACTGCACCGTGTAGATCTGCCCGTCCTCCAGTTGCTCGGTGCAGACGTCGCTGATCGGGTAGCCGAAGACGGCGAGCCCGCCGTGCGCCTGCCAGTAGGCCAGGAAGAGCCCGCCCGCCGACTTGCCGGTCGCGGCGAAGGTGGTCATCGCGCCGCCGCCCGGCATGCCGGCAGGCTGGCAGGCATGCGGCAGCGCGCTCCCCGCCTGCGGCGCGTGGACCACGTAGACCGGGTCCGCGCCGACGGCGACCTGCAGCGTCCCGCCCTGCAGCGCGACGCTCCCGCGCTTGCCGTAGAGGTCGTAGGTATCGCCGGCGCCGCCAGCCGGGATCACGGCGGTCCCGCCGCCCGGCGCCCAGACGACGTCGACCTGCTTGTCGCCCGCGTTGAAGCGGAAGGCGAGGACGCCGGTGCCGGCGTCGAAGCGGCCGCCCGGCTGCGCCGACCCGAGCAGCGCCGCCACCGTCTGGAAGGCCGCGAAGGCGGGCTTGCGGCTGCTCCAGTCGTGGCGCAGCAGGCCGTAACTGCCGCCGGACGTATCGTCGTTGAAGTCGTAGGACATCGCCAGCCGGACGTCGAGGCCGGTGTAGGCCAGCAACTCGGCCGCCTCCTGCGCCAGATAGCGCGCCTGCAGGCCCTCGTCGCCGACGTCCCACGCCTCGCCGCCCGCGCCCGACGAGTAGCCGAACTCCGTGACCCAGATCGGCTTGCCGCCGTGCACGGCGACGATCCGCTGGAGATTCGGGAGGCCCTGGCTCCAGAGGCTGTAGCCCTGGTCGTTGAGCGTCGCGGGCGGGATGTAGAGGTGCAGCCCCAGCCCGTCGATCTTGGCCC
Source organism: Thermomicrobiales bacterium (assembly GCA_035708265.1). GTDB lineage: Bacteria > Chloroflexota > Chloroflexia > Thermomicrobiales > CADCWN01 > DASSSV01. Next base: position 8,687 of record DASSSV010000690.1, read on the forward strand.
AGTCGATCGCGTCGAGCCAGCCCTCGTCCACGCCGGTGATCGTCGGCCCGAGGACCGTCGCGCCCGGGTCGACCCGCTTGATCGTGTCGTAGGTCAGAGCGAGGAGCTGGGCGTATTGCTCCTTCGAGCCGCTCCAGAAGACCGGCATGTTCGGCTCGTTCCAGACTTCCCAGACGTGGACGTTGCCCTTGTAGCGGCCGACGGTCTGCGCGACGTAGGTGGCCCAGAGGTCGGCCGGCGGCGGCGTGCTGGACACCGGGTCACCACTGCCGACCGCCCAGCCGGCGGTGTAGTCGAGCAGCCCGAGGATTTGCAAGCCCTTGGCGCGCTCGTCGTTGACCGCCTCGTCCATGAAGGCCCAGGTCCAACGGTCGCGGCTCGGCTCGACCCAGTCCCAGCGGAACTCTTCCTTGACCCAGCCCGCGCCGGTGTCGGCCAGCACGCCGATCGGCCCGCCCTGCCGGCCGTAGATGCCGTAGCGCGTCCCGACGTCGGCCACCACGCCGAGGCGCCCGCCGCCGCCCGCCGCCAGCGCGGCCGGCGCGCGCGACGGGCGCGCCACGCCGAGGCTCAGGCCGGAGACCAGCGCCAGCGTCACCGCCAGCACGGCCCGTGTCGCGATCGTCCGCAGTCGCCCCCTCATCCTCCCCCTTCCATCCGTTGGCCCTCACCCCCCGGCCCCCTCGCCCAGGATCGGGCGAGGGGGCCGGGGGGTGAGGGCGAAATCCGCGCTCGCCCGGTAGAACGCCGCCCGCGCTGGGCGGTCGCGGGGCGCGCGGGAGCGCCGCGCGCCGCGTCGCGTCCCGGTCTCCCGCGCTGCCTCTCGGTTCGGGGCTATTGTAGGAGACGGCGCCCGGTCGGGCACATAGGAAAATGGTCACGAACCCCGGGCGCCGCCGATCAGGCCGTCGCGGCGCGGTGTCGCGGGAGCGGCGTGCCCGCGCGGCCGTCCGACGCCAGCGGCTCGGCGGCCGCCAGACCGGTCAGGGTGAGGGTGAACTGGAGGCGGAACCCCTCGGTGGCCAGCCCGGCGCTGGTGATGTTCGAGACCCACCACTCCGGCGTATCGGCCGCCGCGGAGCGCAGGATCTCCCCGGTCCAGAGGCTGCGGACGTAGTGGGGCCGCGCGAGCAGTTCCTTGACGCGGCGCCCTTGCGCGCCGTAGTAGGAGGGGCGTCGCCCGTATTCAAACGACGCCACGAGGTCTTCGCCGTGGTAGACGTCCAGTCGCATCGTCCCGCTCCCCGGCAACTCGCATGCGGCAGGCCCCTGAGATGGCATCGCCCGGTAGCATGGAGGCCGTCGCGCCTGTCTCCCGTCCCTGTCCGCATTCTGCGCGTCGCGCGCCGGGCGCGCAATGCCCCAATCGTACCGGTGAGGGGGTCCCATTCTGCTTATTGTCCCCGGCGCCGGCATTGCCCGACGTCCCGCCCGGCAGTACCATATGCCGGGTCCGGCCGGCGGGCGGCCGGCACGGGCGAGGAGGTTCCGGTGCGACACGCGGGGCGGGCGGACTGGAAGGCGACGACCGCGCGGCAGTTCGACGCCGTCGCGCCCCGCTGGCGCGAGCGTGGCCTCCCGGACGGCGACCGCCTCGCCAGCGTCCTGGCCGACCTCGCCTGCCCGCCCGGCGGCCTGCTGCTGGACGCCGGCTGCGGCACCGGCAACTGGAGCGCGGCGCTGGCGCTCGCCGGCTACTGCGTCCGCGGTATCGACCTCTCCCCGGCGATGATCGCGGAGGCGGGGGCGGTCGCGCGCGAGCACAGGCTGGACCCGGCACACGCGAATTTCGGCGTCGGCGACGTCGAGCACTTGCCCTTCCCCGACGACACCTTCGACGGCGCGCTCTGCTTCAACGCGCTCGACTTCACACCGCGCCCCGGCGCCGCGGTGGCCGAGCTCCGGCGCGTGGTCCGGCCCAGCGGCCGGCTCGTGCTGGCCTGCCTCGGCGCCCGCTCGCCGGTCAAGCGTGAGCGGTGGCGCCGCTTCCTGCCCGACAACGACGAAATCCACACCGGCAACGACATCCTGCCGTGGGAACTGGAGGCGCTGCTTGGCGCGCTCGGCTGGGAGCTCGTGGACCAGCGCCCCCTCTTCGGCGGCGACAACCACTATGAGGCGATCGCCGCGGATCTGCCGGACACCGTGCTGCGGCAGACCGTCGCCGGCTCCTGGCGCTTCGTCGCGCGCAAACCACCGGGAGGTGACGCATGAAGACCGCCCGTCGCCCGCGAGTCGCGCCGGACGTGCGCGCGGCCCGCACCTGCTACGACCACCTGGCCGGCGTCGCCGGCGTGGCGCTCTGCGAGCGGCTGCTGGCGCTCGGCTGGCTCGCGCCGGCCGGCGAGCACACCGAGCCGGGCCGTCCCGCGCTCATCCTGACCGACGCCGGCCGGCGCGCGCTGGCCGAGCGGGGGATCGCCATCCCGCCCGCGAGCCGGGGCCGGCGCTTCGCCTACGCCTGCCCCGACTGGACCGAACCGGGCGCACACCTGGGCGGCGCGCTCGGCGCCGCCATCCTGCGCGGCCTCGAAGCGGAGGGCTTGGTGCGCCGTCGCGAAGGCACGCGCGCCGTGCAGGCCGCGCCCGACCTCGCCCGCTGGCCCGAATAGCCCGGCGGCCCCGCCCCAATCCCGGGCGAGGGGGAGCCTCGCCTAAACGGGGCGCCGTTTTTCCGGGTCTCGGGTCAGGAGCATGGCGAGGGGACGCGAGAGTCGGCCTACCCACCAGTTCTCGACAAGAGCGGCACCTTGTTCTAGGCGCGGTCTCCCCCTCTCCCAACGCTGGGAGAGGGGGGCCGGGGGGGGTGAGGGCGAAACACCCCATGCGCATCAAGCCAAGCGGAAGGGCTCGCGTAGGGAGGCTCCCTCGGGCATCATGGCGGTGTTGAGGCAGCCATGACGGCCCAAAGGAGTTCCCGATGGCGACGATACCACAGGTGGCGCGTGCGCTGCAGCGGGTCCTGGGGCCGGCGGGCGAGCGCGCGGCGCGGGCGACCGGCCTGGTGCGGCGGGCGTCGAAGCTGACCGGCGCGCGCTTCGTGCAGACGCTGGTGTTCGGCTGGCTGGCGCAGCCCCAGGCCCGCTTATCCCAGTTGGTGCAGACGGCCGCCACGCTGGGAGTGCCGATCAGCGCGCGGGGGGTAGACGCGCGCTTCGGGGAGGCGTCGGCCGACTGCCTGCGCGAAGTGGTCGAAGAGGCGGTGCGGGTGGTGCTGGCGGCCGACCCGGTGGCGGTGCCGGTCCTGCGGCGGTTCACGGCGGTCGCGGTGCAGGATTGCACCACGATCACCCTGCCGGCCGCCCTGGCGGCGGTCTGGCCCGGCTGTGGCGGCAGCACCCCGACGAGCGGGGCTGCGGCGGTGAAGCTGGGGGTGCGCCTCGACCTGGCCAGTGGCCGGCTGGACGGCCCGCATGTCGAGGCCGGGCGCACG
>DASSSV010000691.1:0-2856 GCA_035708265.1 Thermomicrobiales bacterium
GGGCCGCGCGCGGCACCCACTGGGGCGCGTGCCTCGGCCGGCCGGTCGCCTGGAAGGGGACCGCGATCTCCTGCCTGGCCGTGGGCAAGATCGAGGACGAATGGGCAACGTGGAGCTGGCAGGGCTGCTCCGCCAGCTCCACGCCACAACTGACGACGTTCTCCTGCCCCGGGAGGGCGTCGGCGCGACACCGATCGATAGGGAGGGAGACCAGTGAACACGTTGACGACGAGCGCCGAGGCGTACCATCGTTATCGGGACCTGTGCGCGGGCGCGCCGGTCCTGGCGGAGCCCGAACTGCGCGTGGAGATCCGCGCCGCCGGCCTCGGCTACGAGGACGTGGACGACACGTTCTGGGCGGCCCTGTTCCGCCGCCCCGACCACCGGCACCTGGCCTGGCCGCCGGCACGCTAGGCGGGGCGAGCGGAGCAAGTGCCGCCGTGGCACGCGAGAGGGCGGCGTATCGCCGCCATTGTCGCGCGCCGGAGAGAAGGGATATAGCTCGTGCAGCATGAGTACCGCGAACTTACCGGCCGCCTGCGGGCCGCCGGGCTACTGGAGCGCCAGCCGCGCTACTACGGCCTCATGATGCTCGTGAGCGCCGGGCTGCTCGCCGTCAGCCTCGCGCTCTTCGCCCTCTTCCGCGCGCCCTGGGCCCAGGCCCTCAACGCGGTCTTCCTCAGCGCGGTCGCGGTGCAGCTCGCCTTCCTGGTCCACGACGCCGGGCACCGGCAGATCTTCGCCCACCGCTGGCAGAACGCCCTGGTCGGCCTGGTCATCGGCGACCTGCTGCTCGGCGTCAGCTACGGCTGGTGGGTCCAGAAGCACACCCGGCACCACGCCAACCCCAACCACGTCGACCTCGACCCCGACATCGACCTGCCCCTGATCGCCTTCTCCCCCGCGCAGGCGGCCGCGAAGCGGGGCCTGGCGCGGCTGGTCACGAGATACCAGGTCTATTGCGCGGTGCCGCTCCTCTCCCTGGTCGTCTACGGCCAGCGCTTCTCGAGCCTGCGCTTCCTCGGCGGGGAGCGCTCGCGCTATCGCCGGTGGGAGGTGGCCGCGCTCATCGGGCACCTCGCGCTGTACGTCGGCGTGCCGCTCCTCGTGCTGGGCCCGTGGTCGACGCTGCTGCTGATCGCGGTCCACCAGGGCTGCACCGGCATCTACCTCGGCCTCGTCTTCGCGCCCAACCACAAGGGGATGGCGCTCGCCGACGACGCCGCGCCGCTCGACCCCGTGCGCGCGCAGGTGCTGACCGCGCGCAACGTCCGGCCCAACCCGCTGGTCGATTGGTGCTACGGCGGGCTGAACTATCAGATCGAGCACCACCTCTTCCCGGCGCTGCCCCGCAACCGGCTGGGCGCGGCGCGGCGGATCGTCCGGGCGTTCTGCCGGGAGCGAGGCATCGCCTACCACGAGACCTCGGTGGCGGGCTCCTATCGCGAGATCGCGGGCTACCTCCGCGCGGTGGCCGCCTCGCTGCCCGCGCGGCCGCCAGACCGGGCGCGGCAGCCGACGCCCTGACCCGCGCGGGCGGTGTCCCCGCAACGTCGGATGGCGCAGGCGCGACTTGCCCCGCGTCGTTACCAGTCTGCCGCGAGGGCCGACCGTGACGGTGGTCGGGTCGCGGCGCCAGGAGGGATGCTCATGGCGACGATGGAAGTGCGCATGGAGGCGCTCGTCTCCGGGAACGATGGCGCCACCCTGGGGCGGGTCTGGGCGATGCTCCTGGCGCGGCGGGCGCGCGGGATCGCGCTGGTCCAACTGCTCGTGGCGGGCGGCGCGTTCGAGCGCGACAGTGTCGTGCCCTTCGCCCTGCTCGCGCGCTCGAGCGGGCAGCAGGTCGAGTTGACGGTCACCAAGCGCGCGGCGCTGGCGGGCGCGGCGGCCCCGCCGCCGGACGACAGCGTCCGGCTCGACCGCAACGATGCGGTCTTCGCCCTCGACGCGCGCCTGGGCCACCTCCGCGGCTGCTACGTCGAGGAGGCGGGGGCGATCAGCTTCCTGTTGATCAACGACGAACTCGCCCACCAGCTCAGCCTGGTCAGCGTCCGGGCGATCGACGCGCTCGCGCCGCATCGCATCCAGTTGGGCAGCCGGATCAGCGCGCTGGGGGAGTTGCTACGGCCGCCCCAGGCGTTCTACCAGCCGGTGGAGTTGCGGAGCGACGCGGAGCGCGCGGTCCACGGCCACGCGGTCACCCGGCCGCACTGACGACGCGGGCGGCGGCGCGCCGGCAGACGCCAGGCCGGGGCAGGCCCAGGCGCGAGACGCGCGAGGAGGGTCGCACGATGTCCCCAGCATCCGACCGTCCGGTGAAGATCCTCCTGGTGGAGGACAACCCTGGCGACGTGCGGCTCATCCGGGAGGCGCTGCGCGAGGGGGAGATCCGCAGCGCCCTGAGCGTCGCCTCGGACGGGCTGGAGGCGCTGGCCTACCTGCGTCGCGCGGGGGCCTACGCAGCGGCTCCCCGCTCGCCCGCCGCGGGGCGATCCGGGGCGCTGGCCGACCTGCGCCGTGCCGAGGCGTACGCCGCCCCGCGTCCCGACCTAGTGCTGCTCGACCTGATGGTGCCCCGCGCCGACGGCTGGGCGGTCCTGCGCGCGCTGCGGGCGCCTCCGACCCTCCGCGCGGTCCCCGTCGCGGCGCTCACCGCCTCGCTCCAGGGCCGGGACCTCCTTCTCCACGAGGGGCTACCGGCACGCCACTATCTCACCAAACCGGTGGACCAGGCACAGCTCCTGGCGCTGGTGGCCGATGTGGCGACCTTCGGCCGGGCCGTCGTCGCACACCCGCCGCCGCTCGTGCCAGCGGGGGATCGTCGGTGGTCGGGGTAGACCTGGCGCAGAGGTC
>DASSSV010000692.1:0-5104 GCA_035708265.1 Thermomicrobiales bacterium
TGCCGGCCCCCACGGCCGCCGCCCCGGCGCTGGTGGCCGCGCTCATGGCCGCGGCCGACGACGCGCTCGGGCCGACCTGGGCCGCGGGCGAGGGGTGGGACCCGGACGATGCCGACGGCGACGCCGACGCGCCCGGCATCACCGCGGTGGCGCTGACGCTGGTCGCCCCGCGCCCGCTCCCCGCCCGCCAGGCCAGCTTCTTCGACGTGCCGCAGGGGCGGCTGGCGCGCCTGGAGGCGGGGCTGGCCGAGGCGCGGCGGCGGGGGGCCGGCGCGGTCGGCTACCTGCGCCCGGTCGACCCGACCCACCCGCGCCCCGAGCGCCGCTACGCGCTCGACCCGCGCGCCCGCCCGCCGGGGGCCGCGCGGTGATCCCCCGCCGCTTCGCCCCCGCCGTCCCCGTCGCGGTGCGCTGCGACCCGCGCACCGGCCTGCCGCGCCGCCTCGGCTGGCGCGGGCGCGTGGCGGCGGTTGCGGCGGTGGAGGCGCGCTGGCGCTGGGACGAGGGCTGGTGGCGCGGCGCGGGCGAGGCCACCAAGCGGGAGTATTACCGCGTGCGCGCGCGCGACGGCCTGCGCTGCGTGGTCTACCGCGACCTGGGCACCGGCCGCTGGTACCTGGACGCGATCGTCGACTGAGCGGCGCCATGGGCTACGTCCACCTGCACAAGTCTATACCGACCACCCCCTTCCCGTAGGCCCTGCGGCCCGCTCACGCTCTGTGCATGCTCACGGCGTAGCGCCGCGCGAGCCGCTACCCCCGCGCCGCCAGCGCGCCGTAGGCCACCTCGAGCTGCTGCCGGAGGGTCGCGTTCTCCTCGCGCAACCGCTTGTTCGCCTTGCGGAGCGCGGCGATGACGGTGTCCTTGGACGCCTCCGAGGCGCGCTCGCCCGGCGGGATGACGGGCGCGGTCCGCGGCCCCTGCTGGGCGCGCAGGTGCAGGATGCGCGCCTTCAGATCCGCCTGCCCGTACAGCCACGCCGTCGAGCAGGGCGCCGCGGCGGCGACCGCCCGGAAGGTGACCGGCTTGTCCTCCCTGGCCAACTGGCGCAGCGCCTCCTCCGCGCGTCGGCGCGTCGCCTCCGCCTTGGCGCGCGCGCTGGCCCGCAGCCCGGTCACGTCGCGCGCCCACCCTCGCTCAGCCGACCCCGCCATCGCCGTCCTCCTCCATGGCCGCGATGAGCGCCCGCAGGCTCGCGGCCAGGTGCGCGCTCTTCTCCGCCATCCGGGTGTAGCCGCGCGCCCGGAGCCGGGCGCCCTCCCCGTCCTCCTCGGCCAGCCGGCGCCGCAGCAGCGGCAGCGCCCGCCGGTCGAGCGCCGCCCCGCCCAGGGCGGCCACCTCCTCCAGGGTCTCGACGCGCTCCAGCGCGAAGTAGCAGTCGGTGCACGCCGCGAGCCGCGCTGCGCTATGCGGTGTCGCCATGATGTCGCCCCTCCATCTCGGCGCTCGCGATGTGCCGCTGCAGCTCGGCGACGCGCTGCTCCGCCGCTTTCACCGCCAGCCAGAGCCGGGCGGCGCGCGCCTCGGCGAGGCCCGCCTCGGCCAGCGCCAGGTCGGCGCGGTCCTGCTCCAGCCGCTCCGCGGGCGACAACTCGTGTCGCGCGCCGTGCTCGCGCAGCGCCGCCGCGCGCTCGCGCAGGGTCGGCAGGAGTCGCTCGATGCTCGCCGCCAGCCGCTCGTTGCCCTGCCGCTGCGCCAGCGGGAGGAGCCGCTCCTGCCGCCGGATCCACTCGTCGAGCTTGGGCAGATCCTCGGTCGAGGTCCGCCAGAAGCGGCAGGTGCTGCAGGCGTGCTCGTGCGCGCAGGCCCCGAGCACCCGCAGCCGGCCGCAGGTGCCGATGGGCAGCACCGCCCCGCGCAGATCCTGGCGCAGCAGCTCCAGGTCGGCGCCCTCGCCGCGCGGGTCGCCGCGCACGACCTGCCCGTCGGCGTCGACGGTGACCCGGCTGCGGATGGTGCGCTCGAGTTCGGTGCGGATCGTCGCCTGCCGCTTGCTGGCGTAGACCTGGGTCATCGCCAGCGTGCTGTGGCCGAGCAGGCGGCTGATGGCCTGGAGCGACACGCCGCGGTCGAGCAGCCGCTGCGCGCCGGTGTGCCGGAACTGGTGCGCCTGGAAGCGCCACAGGGCGCCGTCCGGGCCGACAATCTCGTGCGCCACCGCCCACTCGTTGAGCCGCGCCAGGACCCGGCCGGTCTGGTAGGGCCGGTCGGGGCGCTGGGGGTTGGGGAAGAGCCAGGTCGTCGCGCCGCCGTGCCGCGCCCGCACCTCGTCCTGCTGGCGCTGGATCGCCTCGACGACGGTGGGGTCGACCACCGGCACGACGTGGTCCTGCTTCAGCTTGCGCTGGTAGAAGTGCAGCGACCACCGGCCCTGGCTGTCCTGCGCCAGGCAGTCGAGCGGCAGGGCGCACGCCTCGCCGACGCGGAGCATGCACTCGAGCATGATGACCGCCATGCGCAGCACCGCCGTCGGCAGGGCGTCGAGGTGCTGGTAGAACTGGGCCAGCACGCCCTCCGGCAGGTCGCGCGGGGCGGCCTTGACGCGCTTGGGCAGGTCCTCGTCGAAGATGACCCGCTCGCGGGTCAGGCCCGGCAGCCGGAGATGGTGCGCGCAGACCTCCAGCACGGTGCGCAGCCGGGTGATGACTGAGGCGCGGTGGTTGACGCTCGGCTGCGTCTCCGCCATGTACTGGAGGTAATCGACCATCAGCGCGCGGTCGATGTCGGCGATGCCGGCGGCGGGGTGCCGGGCGGCGAGGAAGGCGGAGAAGCCGTTGAGGGCGGTCACCTTGTGGATGCAGTCGGCGGGCGTGTGGATGGCCGTGTTGTAGCGCGTGAAGCGCTTGGCCAGGTCGCGCAGCCAGGGCTGGGCGATCTTGGTGAAGGTGACGGTCTTGACGCTGCGGGTCGGGTCGACGTCCATCCCCAGCTTGCGCAGATCCCAGCGATCCTTCTCCCACTCGGGGCGCTCGTCGTAGGCCTCCACCAGCCGGTCGTAGATGCGCCGCAGCAGGAGGACGCGCATGTCCTCCATCCGCCCGTCGTGGTACTCCTGCGTCGCGGCGAGCCAGGGGCGCCGCGTGGGGCGGTAGCGCCCCCGGTCGGCCAGGTGGGTGCGCAGCGACAGCTCCCACGCCTCCCGGCTGCGCTCCAGCAGGGAGCGCGTCTCGGGCGCGCACGCCGTCAGCCAGCGGACGATGACCTGGAAATGCCGCGCCCACTGCTCGTGGCGGACGCGCCACTCCCGGCGGTCGTAGCGGCTCCACAGCGCGTACTTCAGCTCGGTGTTGAGCGTCGGCTGCGGGCAGGTGAAGCGGAAGATGACGTGGTGGGCGGCGTCGTGGTCGTCGGGCAGGACCCAGACGTCCTCGGCCCAGGTGCCGGTCAGTTGCGCCGCCAACTCCGCGTGGCGGGCGGGCGTCCAGCGGATCTCAGCGCTCATCGGCCCCGCTCTCCCCGGCCCGCGCGGCGTCCAGTTCGGCGCGCAGGTCGTCGGCCGTCAGGTGCAGGTAGAGGTCGCTCGTGGTCTGGGCGCTGCGGTGGCCGAGCAGCCGCGCCACGGTGGGGATGGGGAGCCGGTCGTCGCGGATCCAGGTCGTGGCCCGCGTGTGGCGCAGCATATGCGGCCGGGCGTGGAAGCCGACCTTCGCGCTCAGCCGCCGGAAGAGCGCGACGACGGTGGCGTAGGTCAGGGGGCGGCCGACCGCGCCCTCCCACAGGTTGACGAAGACGTACTCCGGCAGCGCCGCGGCCGCCAGCCCGTCCAGCTCCTCGACGATGTACTCGACGTAGAGGTCGAGCACCGCCGGCGCGGGGAAGACGGTGTACGCCTCGTCGGTCTTCGCGCGGGCGCCGTTGGCGTTGTCGTCGCGCGGGACGATGCGGATGGCGTTGTCCTCGACGGCGATATCGGCGTGGCGCAGGCCGAGCGCCTGGCCGATGCGCATGCCGGTGTCGTGGAGCAGGGCGACGAGCAGGCGGTCCCGCCGGCGGGCGCAGGCGTCGAGGAGCGCCTGGACCTGGGCGGCGGTCAGGGTGCGGGGCAGGTGCTGGGGCCGCTTCACCCGGACGACCCGCCGGCGGTCCGGGCGGGTCTTCGCCAGGCCGTAGAGGAAGGGCTTGTACTGGCGGCGCGCGAGGGTGACGAAGCGGTAGAGCGGCAGGTCCGGGCCGGTGTGCCGGCGGGCGTGGAAGTCGTAGAACTGGTGCACGCTCGTCAGCATCAGGTCGATGGTCGCGTCGCCGCGGCGCGGCGGGGCCGCCTCCGCGCCGAGCGCCGGCGGCGCCGGCCCGCACCGCAGCCAGGGGATGAACCCCGCGAGGTAGGCCACGTCCACCGCCTCCCAGCCGACGCCGGTGTCGCGCAGGTACTCCCAGAAGGCTTTGAGGTGGAAGGCGTGGGCCCGGACGGTGTTGGGCGAGCGGCCGAGGTCGCGCTGGAACGCCAGGAACGCCTGGATGGGGGCGACCGGCAGGAAGTCGTCGCCGAGGACGAGCCAGGAGCGTCGCGTCGAGCCGGGCACGAGGATGCGCTGCACGTTCATCGGCACCTCCGTGTACGTTGTGGACCCGCTCCACCTTTCCGGGTATAGTACGTACAGAGTAGAACCTTTGTTCTTCGTCGTGTACGGCGCGAGCGCCATGACGGACAGCTATACTCATCTGCACGCCCACAGCTGCTTCTCCTTCCTGGACGGCTGCGCCCAGCCGGAGGAGTTGGCCGCCGCGGCGGCGGGCCTCGGCCAGGGGGCGCTGGCGCTGACCGACTGGGCGGGGCTCTACGCCGCGCCGGCCTTCGCCCGCGCCTGCCGCGCCGCCGGCGTGCGCCCCATCTTCGGCGCCGAGGTCGCCGTGCCGGGGCTGGGGCACCTGACCCTGCTGGTCAAGGACGCCGCGGGCTGGCGCTCGCTCTGCCGCTTGCTGAGCATGGCACAACTGGCCGGGCGCAAGGGCGAGGCGCCGGTCGCGCGGGAGCTGTTGGCGGCGCATCGCGCCGGGCTCCTCTGCCTGACCGGCTGCCGGCATGGGGCGCTCGCCGCGCCGCTGCTGGCCGGCGACGAGGAGGCGGCGCGGGCCGCCGCCCGGCAGCTCCTGATGCTCTTCG
>DASSSV010000693.1:0-4129 GCA_035708265.1 Thermomicrobiales bacterium
GCTCGCGACGACCTATCAGGGCGAGGCGCTGGAGAGCCTGTGGTGGCAGAGCATCCCCAACCCCTGCCAGACGGAAGGCGAGGTCTTCCGCCGCCTGAAGGCCATCGCGGCCCGCCGGCAGCGGCAGGTGCAGACGGCGCGGACCGAAGAAGATGGTGAGAGCCTCGCCGACCGCGCCACGCGCGTGGCCGCGCAGCGCTGGATCCGGCCGCGCTGGCGACGGCACCTGGAGCGGACGATCGAGCGCCACCGCGACATCGACGCCATCCTGGTCCTCACCGTCCCGCTCAACCAGCTCGCGGGACTGCCCGGCTACCTGCGCCGGCGCTACGGCATCCCGGTCTGGTTCTACGATGGTGACGTCCCGGCAAGCCTGCCGTCCTTCGCGGGCTTCCAGTCGGGGTTCCGCATCTATCAGGGCGCCGACCTGGCGGAGTACGACGGCTTCCTCTCGAACTCGCAGGGCGGCGCGGCCGAACTCCTCGCGCTCGGCGCCCGGCGCGTCGACGTCCTCTACTACGGCGCCGACCCGGAGGTCTTCAGCCCCGTGCCCGTCGCGCAGGACCTCGACGTCTTCTTCTATGGGCACGGCTACGAGTATCGCCGAGAGTGGATCGAGGCGATGCTGACCGCGCCGAGCGAGGCGCTCGCGGGCGCGCGCTTCGCCCTCCGCGGCACCCGCTTCGACATCGACCTCGGCACGACGGAGCGGCTACCCTACCTGTCGTTCAGCAAGCTGCGCGAGTATTGCTGCCGCAGCAAGATCAACCTCAACATCACACGCAAGGCCCACGCGTCGGTTCCTGCCTCGTCGACGTCGCGGCCCTTCGAGCTCGCCGCCCTCGGCTGCTGCATCGTCTCCAATCCCTACGAGGGTATCGAGGAGTGGTTCGAGCCCGGGCGGGAACTGTTCGTCGTGCATGGCGCCGAGGAAGCGACCGAGACCTACCGCTGGTTGCTCGCGCACGACGACGAACGCCGGCGCGTCGGCGAGCGCGCCCGGCAGCGCCTCCTCGCCGAGCACACCTTCCGCCACCGCGCGCAGCAGCTCCTGACAATCCTCCGCGAGAACGGCGTGGCCGCCACGAGCCCGGCGAGCGCGCTCGCCGGGCGCTAGCCGCTTGCCGCGCCCATCCGCAGCCCTACTCGATCCGCCCGGCGGCTTCGCTCGCCGCTCCCAGCGCGTCCTCCGCGAGCGCCGGTTGGGGCTCGCCTTGCGTCGCCTCGCGTTCGAGCAAGTGCCGGAGGAGGGCGACCTCCTGCGCCAGACGTTTGTTCTGGTCTTCGAGGCGGGAGAGGGCGATGGAGTAGTGGATCGCCAGGAAGAAGCCCAGGAGGATGACGCCGAGGAAGAGCACGGAGGGCGAATAGGCGACGCCGACGAGCCGGGCCGCGAAGTCGAGCGACCGGCGCCAGAGCGACACGGCGATGAGGGCGAGGCTGGCGCCGAACCAGAGCAGCGCGTACTCCTCCCGCAGCTTGCGCCGCCGGATGAGCTCGAACACCAGCGCCATCACCAGGAGACTACCGAGGACTGAGATAATCTGGATACGCGGATTCATCCGCTGCGCTCCTGCCCGGCCGCCGCGTGACACCCACGCCGATCGCCAGCAACACTTTGCACATATAGTAGATCGAGCGGAGGAAGGTGATCGAGGAACTGCCGCCCTGGCGCTGCCGCATGGCCACCGGCACCTCGCGGACGCGGAAGCCATGCCGGCAGAGCGTCACGATCGACTCGGGCTCCGGGTAATCGTGCGGGTACTCGCGCGCCAGGAAGGCGATCGCGCGCCGGTTGTACGCGCGAAAGCCCGAGGTGTTGTCGGTGATCTGCTGACCGAGCAACAACGAATTCACGATCCGAAAGATCGCGATGCCGAGCCGGCGCGCCAGCGGCGGGCGATAGGCTGCGGGGCCGAGGAAACGCGATCCGATGACCACGTCGCAGTCGGGTTCCCGGAGGGCGTCGAGCAGTAGGGCGATCTGATCGGCGCGATGTTGGCCGTCGCCGTCGAACTGCACCGCGACGTCGTAGCGCTCGCGCGCGGCGAACAGCAGCCCGGTCTGTACGGCCCCACCGATGCCGAGGTTATAGGGGAGATCGAGGAGCCGTACGCCGAGCGCACAAGCCACCTGTGCCGTCGAATCTTTGGAGCCATCGTTGACGACGACGATATCGGCCGCCGGGTGATAGGCTCGAAGGTCGCGGATCACAGCCGGCAGGCTAGCCTGCTCGTTGTACGCGGGTACGATGAAGAGCAAGCGGTTCACATACGGCCTTCAGCCCTCGACCGAACAATAGGCAGTAACAACGGCGTCAGTATAGCAGATCAGACGAGGCGGCGGAGCAAATTACGCGGCGCAATCGGGTTCTGCAGCCTCCTCGCTACATCGAATCGACGCCGCCGCGACTTCGAATACGTCCAAAGCTCGGGCGTCAGACAACGCCTTGCGCACCGAGGCGGCTCGCCGCGCGCGTGCATCAGGCGAGCCCGGCCTGCCACGCCACCTGCGCGCGCAGGCCCTCTTCCGGCGCCACCTTTGGCTCGTAGCCGAAGTCGGCGCGGGCCTTGCCGACGTCGGCGAGGGTGTGGCGCTGGTCGCCGGTGCGCGGCGGGCCGTAGCGGCGCTCCGCGCGGCGGCCGGTGAGGTCCTCCAGCAGGGCGAGGACACGGTTGAGCGAGATCGCGACGCCGCCGCCGATGTTGTAGGTCTCGCCGGGGCGGCCGTGCGCGAGCGCGCGCACGGTGCCCTCGACGCAGTCGGCGATGTAGGTGTTGCCGCGCGTCTGCTCGCCGTCGCCGTAGATCGTGATCGGCCGGCAGTGGAGGAGGGCATCGATGAACTTGTGGTAGGCCATGTCGGGGCGCTGGCGCGGGCCGTAGATCGAGAAGTAGCGCAGCGCCACGACCGGCAGGCCGAAGCCGGCGCCGTAGGCGAAGGCGAGCTTCTCGGCGGCGAGCTTGGTGACGCCGTAGGGGTTGATCGGCCGCAGCGGCGTCGACTCGTCGCCCATGGCCTCGAGGCCGTAGACGGAGGACGTCGAGATCTGCACCAGCCGGCGCGACTCGGCGTCGCCGGCCGCGCGCAGGGCTTCGAGGAGACGCTGGGTGCCGGTCAGGTTGCAGCCGACGTAGAGGTCGAACTGGTCCCAGGAAGCCGAGCCGGCCATCGCCGCCTCGTGGACCACCGCGTCGACGTCGGCGACGAGCGGCAGGAGGTCGGCGTCGCGCAGGTCGGCCTCGACGAAGCGGAAGCGGGGCTCCGCGCGCAGGTCGGCCAGGTTGCGCTCTTTGATCTCCGGCGGGTAGTAGGGGACGAAGGCGTCGAGGCCGACGACCTCGTGGCCATCCGCGATCAGCCGCTCACACAGGTGCGAGCCGATGAAACCCGCCGCGCCGGTCACGAGTACGCGCATGTCCGCCACACCTCCCCGCAACGCCGCGTCGTCACGAGCACCGCGTAGTGTACGCGACGACGCGCCCTGCCGGCCACGTTGCGCGCAGGCCACGCGGAGCCATCACCGAAGAGCGGCGCTTCGGGCACCAGGCGAGGATCGCCGGGTTCGCGCTTGTCGCCGAGGAGGGCGAGGGAGCAGAAGGAGGACGAGTAGAGCCAGCCGGCGATGCGGTCGACGTCCCAGCGCGATTGGTAGTTCAGCCGGTACATCTCGATTTTGCGAAACGCCGAGCGCGCGATGACCGCCTCGTGGCGCTCGGGCGGGTCGGTGTAGGTGCCGCTGCCCGCGCGCCGCTCCTCGCCGAGCCAGCGCTGGACGACGCCCTTGACCGCGCGCTGCCAGGGCAGCGTCCCGGTCCAGAAGCTGCCAGCCCCGGCCACGACGAGGCCGCCGCCCGGCTCGACCAACCGGTCCAACTCTCGTAGCGTCGCTTCGCGGTCCATCCAGTGGAAGGACGCGCCCATCGCGACGAGGCGGAAGCGGCCGAGGCGGTCGCGCAGCGCGGGCAGGTCGTCCGAGCCGCCCGCGACCCAGGTCACGTTCGCCACGCCCGCCGCGCGCGCCCGCGCCGCCGCCTCGGTCAGCATCTCCGGCTCGGGGTCCAGCCCGACGACTTCCCCGACGTGCCGCGCCAGCGGCAGCGCGAGCTGCCCGGTGCCGCAGCCGAGG
>DASSSV010000694.1:0-8480 GCA_035708265.1 Thermomicrobiales bacterium
CCATCTCTCCGACCTCCTTCTCATAGACGGTAGACGATAGACGGTAGACGGTAGAAGGGGTGGCCACCAACCGCCGTCAGGTGATCGAGCACCGCAATCCCGCTCGCAACCCCTATCGTCTATCGTCTATCGTCTATCGTCTGCGCGCGGTTGGCGCGACCCCAGTGGTGCTCGACGTAGCGGCCGAGCCTGGCCTGCTCCAGCGCGTCGCGCACCTCGGCCGCGCCGCGCCGCCCGGTCGGGAAGGGCTCGACGGTCGCCAGGTCGAGCGCGACGCGCGCCGCCAGCGCCGCGCCCATCTGGAGCCCCCGCAGCGTGACCTTGTCAGCTGTGTCGCCCTCGGTGTGGCCGTAGCCCCGCCCGATCATCCCGGCGGTCGCGTCGCGGCTGCTGAGGCCGGCGCTGGGGTAGCCGTCCAGAAAGAACGGGAAGTGGTCGGAGTGCGCGCCGATGCGGTCGCGCACCTCGAAGTCGTAGCGCAGCCGCCGCGAGAGGCCCTTGAAGTAGGCCGCGAACGTCGGGTCGCCGGTCGTCGTCACCTGCTCCTGCCCGCCGCTGCCCCGGCCCGCGCCGTCGAGGTTAATCATGCAGACGAGGCGTTCCGCTCCCGCCTCGGCGTACCGCTCGGCCTGCGCCCAGCTCCCGCCGAGGCCCAGCTCCTCGTAGCCGTAGCAGATGATCCGCACCGTCCGCCTGAGTTGCCCGGCGAAGGGCGCCAGCACCCGGCCGGCCTCCAGGCCGACCAGCGTCCCGGCCGCGTCGTCGGCCGCGCCCTGCGCGACGTCGTGGCCGTCGTAGTGCCCGCCGATCAGGACGATCTCGTCCGGGTGCTCGCCGCCGGGGATGTCGCCGACGACGTTGGCCGAGTGCGAGCGGTAGGTGCGGTTCTCCAGGCGCAACCGGACCCGCGGGGTGCCGCGCGCCGCCAGCCGGCGCAGCAGCGCGCCGGCCTCGTGGCTGACGCCGACGGCCGGGATCGGCGCCTCGTGGTCGGCGTCGTCGGGGCCACCGGGGTTGCGCGCGTAGAGCGCGCCGGTGATGTGCAAGAGGCCAGGGTTCTTGTTGACGAAGACGTAGCCGGTCGCGCCGGCTTCGACGGCGAGGCGGTACTTGTCGGTGCGGTGCAGCGTCTGCTCGCCGGGTTTGTTCGTCTCCGCCGCGCTCAGGACGATCTTGCCGCGCACGGCGCTCCCGGCGCGCGCGAAGTCGGCCTCCTCGCCCTCGCCGACGTCGACCAGTTCGCCCTCCCAGGTGCCCGACCCCGCGAAGGGCATGGCGATGGCCGAGACGGTGCGCTCGACCGGCGCGACGAGCGTCAACTCGCAGGTGCCGCGCTCCCAGGTGTAGACCGGGAACTCCTCGACATGGGCGCGCTGCAGGCCGTACTCGCGCATCTCGCCGAGCAGGAAGTCGGCCGCGGCGTGCTCGCTGGCCGAGCCGCCGAAACGCGCCCCGAGGTCGTCGCACAGATGGAGCAGGTTGCGATAGATCTCGTCCGAGGTCCAGACGTCGCCCAGCACGCGCCGCTCGATCTCGCGGGTTGCCTCCGCCATGGCCGCCCTCCTCGCCTGTCGTAGAATACCTCCCGGCGAGGGTCAGGATGCGGCACAGCGGCGCCGGTGTCAACCCGGCCGCGGCCGCCGGGCGAGGGGGCCGGGTGGCGCCTGAAGGCGCGGCTCGGGGCGCCTGCAGCGCGCGAAGGCCGCCTGCGCGGCCTCGAACGGCGCACGGGATGTAGGGGCGACGCGCCGCGAGGCGGCACCCGCGTGGCGGGTGCCTCCCGGATGGCGGGTGCCCGCGTCAACCGGGCGACGCGGCGCGTCGCCCCTACCACGCCGCGAGGTCGCGGCCGGAAGCCGCGCGGCGAACCAGCCCCCACGAGAGGAGCGCGATGGACACCCCCAGGCCCGACTGGTACCTCGACGAACTGGCGCACGCCGGCCCGGAGCACCTCGATGGCGGCTACGTGGCGACCTACGACCGCAAGGCGCAGACCGACTTCTCCGAAGACCTGGCGCTGCTCCGCGCACAAGGGCTGGGCGAGACCAGCACGCTGATCGACCTCGGCGCGGGCACCGGCGGCCTCGCCCTGGGCGCCGCGCCCTGGTGCGGACGAGTGGTGGCGGTGGACGTCTCGCCGGCCATGCTCGACCACCTGCGCGCGCGGGCCGGCGAACTCGGCCTCGCCAACGTCGAGTGCGTCCGCGGCGGCTTCCTCTCCTACGACCACCGCGGCGCGCCGGCCGACGCCGTCTACTCGCGCAACGCCCTCCACCATCTGCCGGACTTCTGGAAGGCGCTCGCCCTGACGCGGGGCGCGGCAATGCTACGGCCGGGCGGCGTGCTGCGCCTGCGCGACCTCGTCTTCTCGTTCGACCCCGGCGAGGCCGATGGCATCATCGAACCCTGGCTCGCCGGCGCGCCGGCCCGCCCCGAGGCCGGCTACACGCGCCCCGAACTGGCGACGCACATCCGCCAGGAATACAGCACCTTCTCCTGGCTGCTGGAGCCGATGCTCGAACGCGCCGGCTTCACGATCCAGGACGCCTGGTACAGTCCGGGGCGGGTCTTCGCGGCCTACACTTGCGTGAAGGTAGCAGGATGAAGTATGAAGTGTGAAATCTGAGTGACGAGTGACGAGTGACGAGTGACGAGCGGGGCCTGTCCTCTCCTTTGTGCTCCGCGTGCTCCTCGGTGGATTTCGTGGGCGCGCGGAATGCGGAATATGACGGTGGGGGTGAGCGTTCTGGCGGTGGATCCGGCCGCGAGGCGTAGGCCGGACGGCGCCCGCCGCGGCGCGCGGCGGCCCGCGCCGCGCGCAGGAGACTCGATCATGGCCATCTCGTCGCCGCTGGATCGCCGCCGCCTCCCCGTCCACCTCCCGCGCCGCCGGGAGCCGGGCTTCACGGCGGCGGAGGTGCGCCGGCTGCTCCAGGCGCCCCCGACCGACCCGCGCGCCCGCGCGGTGCGCGCCTGCGCCGCCCGCGTGGCCGACTGGCTGCCCCCCGCGCCCGACGCCCGCGCCTACCCGGTCCGCTACCACGCCCTGCTGCCCAGCCTCGTCTCTCGGTTCGTCCAGGGCGAGTGCCCGGCGACCATCAGCCGGCAACTGAGCGGGCTGGCGACCAGTTGGGGCGTCGAGGCCGCGCTGACCGACGCCTGCCGGCACATCGCCGACCGCCTCAACCGCGACCCGGCCGCCTACGGCCTCCCCCGCACCCACTGACCCGAGATCACGAATTCCCCGCAGAGCACGCAGAGGGCGCGGGGAACGAAGAGAGAGCAGGGATTGATCAATTCGTCCTTCGCCCTTCGTACCTCGTACTTCGTCCGTCCTCTCTCCCCGTTCTCCGCGTCCTCTGCGCCTCCGCGGTGAATGTCCCCGCCCCCGACGCGCGCCGCCGCTGATAGAAGCGCCGGGCCTTGGCGCGGTTGCCGCACTCCTTCATGTCGCACCAGCGGCGGCTGCGGTTGCGGCTCAGGTCGAGGAAGAGCCAGTTGCAGTCCTCCCCGGCGCACTCGCGCACGCGGTCCAGCCGCGTCGACGTCAGCAGGTCCGCGGCCGAGCGCGCGACCGGCCAGAGCGCCCGGTCGAGCGCGTCGGCGTCGCCCGCCCAGGCCCAGGCGAAGCCGCCGCCGGCCGGGACGACGCGCCGGTGCGGGGCCGCGCGCGCCAGGGCGTCGTTCAGGGTCGCGAGGTCGGCGGCGGCCGGCGCGCGACCGCCCACCACCGTCGAGAGCACCCGGTAGATCGCCTCGCGCAGCGCGACGGCGCCGGCCAGGACCGCCGCGGCCTCGGCCGGGCGGGCCGCCGCGGCGGCGGCGAGATTCCGCGCCCCCTCGTCCGTCAAGATACCGGCTTCCTGGCCCCAGGCGAGCAGGTCGGCGTAAGCGCGCAGCCGATCGTCGACGTGCGCGCCGTCGTGCGGACTGACCGTGTTGGCGAAATCCAGGCACAGGCCGATGCCGGCCGAGTCCGGCGCCGCGGCCGACGATTCCTCCATTACCATCACCATCCTCGCTCGGAATAACCATCATCACCCAATTGACGGGTTAGAAAGGCCATGCTAGGATCCTAACCAGCGATTCAGGTATAGCGAGTTATGCCCGCGCAGTCAAGGCGGCATGGCGGGGACACGCGGGGATGCTCGGACGGCGGGAGGGACGCGCGATGCCCAGGCAGCAGCGCAAGGCGCCGGGACCATGCCGCGGGCGCGCCCCGCCGTGCGCGCGGCGACGACGGCAACGGCCGCGCCCGGCTCACCGGAGCAGCGCGCGCCGGGGACGCGGCGACCGCGCGGCCGGCGACCCCACTGACTTTGCGACTGAATGTCATCGTTGTGCGTGGCATGAGGAGGAGCGCGATGAACAAGAACGAACTGCTCGCCACCATCCGGGCGGAGCGGGCGCGGTGGGACGAGTCGCTGGCGGGCTGGATGAGCGGCGCGTGACCGAACCGGGCGCGGCGGGCGACTGGTCGCTCAAGGACGTCGTCGCGCACGTCGCCCACTGGGAGCGCTACATGGCCCGCCGCCTGCAGGCCGTCCTGCGCGGCGAGACCAACATCCCGCCCGAGAGCACGCTCGACACCGATGAGGACAACGCCCTGGTCTACGCCGAGCACCGCGACGAGCCCCTGGCGGACGTGCTGGCCGGTGCCCGGCAGTCGCACCAGGAACTCCTCGGGCTTGTCGAGGCGCTGCCCGAGAGCGCCCTGGCCGGCACCCACTGGTTCTCCTCGTCGGACGCCCCGCTCTGGGAGAGCATCGCCGGCAACACCTACGAGCACTACCGCGAGCACGCGCCGAGGCGTTAGGGGTTAGGCGTTAGGGGACCGTGGATGGGCAGAGGCCAGCCGGACGGCGAACACCCAGGCACGAGAGCCTAACGCCTAACGCCTAACCCCTAACGCCTAACCCCTACACCGTGACGCCGAAGAGCGCCTGGCGCAGGAAGTAGATCACGAAGATGGCCGCCACGACGTAGAGCGCCGGGTGGACCTGGCGCCACTCGCCCTTGACCACGCGGATCAGCGTGTAGAGGATGAAGCCAGCGCCGATGCCGTTGGTGATGTTGTAGGTCAGCGGCATCAGGATCATTGTCGCCAGCACCGGCAGCCCGACCGCCAGGTTGGTGAAGTCGATGCCCGCCGTGGTGGCACGCTCCCCGGCCGCGCCGGTCGTCTCGCGCTCCGAGAGGACGCCGGTCATCAGGAAGCCGACCAGGATCAGCGCCGG
Organism: Thermomicrobiales bacterium; assembly: GCA_035708265.1. GTDB lineage: Bacteria > Chloroflexota > Chloroflexia > Thermomicrobiales > CADCWN01 > DASSSV01. The sequence continues at coordinate 5,238 of DASSSV010000694.1, forward strand.
CGCGGTCGCCTGCGCCGGCACCATCCCGACGATCGGCCAGAACGGCATCGCCAGCAGGAAGAGGATGCCGGTCACGACCGCGGTCAGGCCGGTGCGCCCGCCGACGCCGACGCCCGCGGCCGACTCGATGTAGGTCGTCGCCGAGGAGGCGCCGGCCAGCCCGCCCGCGGCGGCGGCCAGCGAGTCGACCAGCAGCGGCTTCTGCACGTCGGGCAGGTCGCCTTTCTCGTCGAGGTAGCCCGCCTCGCTGCCGACGCCGATCAGCGTGCCGACGGTGTCGAAGAAGTCGGCCAGCATGATCGTGAAGACGACCAGCACGGCCGAGACGACGCCCATCTTGGCGACGAAGCCGAAGGAGAAGGTGCCGAGCGTCGAGAAGTCGGGCGTGGCGATCCACTGGCTCGGCAGTTTGGCGATGCCCTGGTCCACGCAGGCTTTCGTCTGCGGGTCGCAGACGAGCCAGAGGTTGCCGCCGGTGGCGTAGTTGACGATCACCGCCAGCGCGGTCGTGCCGAGGACGCCCCAGAGGAGCGCGCCGCGGACGTTGCGCGCCATCAGCACGATCGTGAAGAGGAGGCCGATCACGGCGACGGCGACCGGCCAGCCGACCAGCCGCCCCATCTGGAGTGGCGTCCCCTGCCCCTGCGTCACCAGCCCCGCATCGACCAGCCCGATGAAGAGGATGAAGAAACCGATGCCGACCGCGATCGCCTTCTTGAGATCGCCCGGGATGGCGTCCATCACCACCTTGCGCAGCCCGACGACGACGAGCAGGGTGATGATGAGCCCCTCGGTCACGATCACGCCCATCGCCTCGCCGAAGGTCAACTTCTGCGCGCCGACGAGTTGGAAGGCGACGATCGCGTTGATGCCGAGCCCTGGCGCCAGCGCGTAGGCCCGGTTGGTGAAGAGCCCCATGAAGATCGTCATCACGCCGGCGACCAGGCAGGTCGCCGTGGTGATGCCGGCGCGCCCGACCGCCGTCTGCGTCGAGGTGAGGATCTGCGGGTTGACGAAGATGATGTAGGCCATCACCATGAAGGTCGTCAGCCCCGCCATGACTTCCGTGCCGACCGTCGTCCGCCACTTGCTGAGCCCGAAAACGCGCTCGAGCATGCCGCCCGCGCGCGCGTCGCCCCGGATCTCGCGCGAATCGCCGAGAACCCTGCCCGTCACCGTACCCTCCCGCTGCTGCCCCTCGCCCGCGGCCCTCCCCGCGGATGAACCCGAACCCCACGCCGCCTGGTACCTGTACGTACATCATACGCGCCGGGCGGCGCGAACGCAAGCGCCCCGCGCGGCGGCGTTTATGTATAGTGTAGCGGCCGCGGGCGTGCGCGACCACCCGCCGGCGATTGCACCCGCCACGCGCCCGCAGTTGGGCGCGCCCGCGGTTGCAACCGCGGCTAGAGGCTCGCTCCGCTCGCCGCCAAACCCGCCGCCGCGGGTTCTTCTCAGGCCGCGCCGGCGGCCTTCGTGGCGCGCAGCGCCCCCAAGCCGCGCCTTTAGGCGCCCGGTTCCCCGCCCGCCGGCGTCAGCCGCGCAGCCGGGCCATGCTGTAGGCGTCGACGTACTCGCCGGCGCGCAGGGCGAAGTCGCGCAAGGTGCCCTCGCGGGCGAAGCCGAACTGCTCGTAGAGGTGGATGGCGGGCGCGTTGTCGGCGAAGACGGTCAGCTCCAGCCGCCGCAGGCCGAGCCAGTTGTCGGCGAGATCCACCGCCGCGGCCAGCAGCGCCGTGCCGACGCCCCGGCCCTGGTGGTCGTCGTGGACCGCCATGCCGAGGCCGGCGGAGTGGCGGCGCCGCGGATTGGCTTCCGAGTGCAGCCCCAGCAGGCCGACCACGCGGCCGTCCACCTCGGCCACCAGGAAGTGGTCGTCCGCCCGGTGGGCGAAGCGCTCCCGCCGCTCCTCGATCGAGCGGTACGGCAACTGTAACGTACCCGCGACGACGCCGGGGCAGTTCATGATCCCGGTGATCGCCTCGATGTCGCCAGGTTCCCGCGCCCGCACCGTGATCTCCGCCATCGCGCCACCCTCCTTCACAATCGGGCCCAATTGGGGTGACCTACGCTCAAGATTGTTCGACCGCGACCCAGCGATGCTCGCGCGCCGCCGCGCCGAGCGCGTCGAGGAGCGCCTGTGCGGCGACGCCGTCGTCGAAGTTCGGCGCGGGCGACGGCCCGCCTGACTGGATCGCCGCGACGAAGCGCTCGGCGATGACGACGCGGTCCTGCGCGGTGTCGGCCGGCAAGGACAGTGGCCGCAGTTCCGTGTCCTCCGCCGTCGCGCCATAGAGCGCGCTGCCGCCCAGGAGCGTGCCGCCACCGACGGCGAGCGAGCCGCGCAGCCCGTGCAGTTCCAGCGCGAAGCCGCTGCCGTGGTAGGCCACCGGCAGGCCGCGCACGGTCGCGAGCGCGCCGCTGACGAAACGGACCAGCCCGAGCGCGGTGTCCTCGGCCGTGATGTCGCGGACCTCCCGGCCAGCGGCCAGCGCCACCGCCGGCCGGGACACGGCGGTGCGCGCGGCGACCGCCGCGACCTCCCCGCCGTACCAGAGCAGGAGGTCGGCCAGGTGCGGCCCGGCCGAGCTGGCGAGCAGGCCGCCCGCCCGCGCCGCGTCGGTGAACCAGCCCGCCTTGCTGTCGCTGTAGTCGGCCGAGCGCAGGTAGTCGACCGGGTTGATGATCATCCGCGCGTCGGCCACGGCGAGCGGCCCCAGGTAATCTTCCTCCATCAGCTCGTGCGCCCGCGCGTAGGGCGCGGCGAAGCGCAGTTGGAAGTTGACCATGTGGACGACGCCCGCGGCCCGCGCGGCGTCGCGCAGCGCCCGCGCCTCCGCCAGCGACGCCGCCAGCGGCTTCTCGCAGAAGACGTGCTTGCCGGCCGCCAGCGCGTCGCGCACCAACGGCGCGTGCAGCGCGGGCGGCGCGGCGACGACGACCGCGTCGACGTCCGGGCCGAGCAGGTCGCGGTAGTCGTCCGTCGCGCGCGGGAGGCCGAAGCGCGCCGCCACCGCCTCCGCGCGGGCCCGCTGCGCCGAGCAGATCGCCACGACCGCCGCGCCCGGTACCCGCCGCAGCGCCTCGACGTGCGCCACCCCGATCCCGGTCCCGATCACGCCCACCCGCACCGTCTCGGCCATCCGCCCCCCTTATTCACCGCGGAGGCGCAGAGGGACGAGGAGAGAGGGCGCAGAGATTCCTCTTAAATTCGTCTCTCCGCGTCCTCTCCTCCGTCCTCTG
>DASSSV010000695.1:0-2202 GCA_035708265.1 Thermomicrobiales bacterium
GCCACTGCGCACGATCGCGACCTGGACCTCGTCCTGGGGCAGGCGCGCGATCTCGTCCTCGAAGGCCTCGAGCGAGCCGGACACGTCGGCCTTCAGCACGAGGTTGAGCTCCTTGACCTCGCCCTGCTGGATGCCCTTGAAGATCTCGTCGAAGGAGACCTTGCGGCCGGCGCGGCGCGCGTAGGACTCGTTGCGCAGGCGGACCGCCCGGTCGTTGGCGAGCTGGCGGGCGGTGCGGTCGTTCTCCACGACGCGGCAGACGTCGCCCGCGTCCGGGACGCCGTCGAAGCCGAGCACCTCGACCGGGTCGCCCGGCACGGCCTCGTCGATGCGCTCGCCGGTGTAGTCCTGCATCGCGCGCACGCGACCCCAGTGCGAGCCCGCGACGAGCGCGTCGCCGACGCGCAGCGTGCCGCGCTGGACCAGCAGCGTCACGACTGGGCCGCGGCCGGGGTCGAGCTTGGACTCGATCACGACGCCGCTGGCGGGCGCGGTCGGGTTGGCCTTCAGGTCCTCGAGCTCGGAGACGACGAGGATCGTCTCCAGCAGGTCGTCGAGGCCCTGGTGGGTCTTGGCGGAGACGTCGACGAACTCCGTGTCGCCGCCCCACTCTGCCGGCTGGAGGTTCTGCTGCGTCATCTCCGTGCGCACGCGCGTGGGGTCCGCGCCCTCCTTGTCGACCTTGTTGACGGCGACGAGGATCGGGACGTCGGCGGCGCGCGCGTGGTCGATCGCCTCGGTGGTCTGCGGCTTCACGCCGTCGTCGGCGGCGACGACGATCACGGCGATGTCGGTCACCTCGGCGCCGCGGGCGCGCATGGCGGTGAACGCCTCGTGGCCCGGCGTGTCGAGGAAGGTGATCGTCTTGTCGTTGTGGTGCACCTGGTAGGCGCCGATGTGCTGGGTGATGCCGCCGGCCTCGCCCGCGACGACCTGGGTCTGCCGGATCGCGTCCAGCAGCGAGGTCTTGCCGTGGTCGACGTGGCCCATGATCGTCACGACCGGCGGGCGCGTCACGAGGTCCTCGTCGGCGTCCTCGAAGGTGAGCTCGTCCTCGCCCTCCTCGTCGGCGTGGACGATCTCGATCTCCTTGCCGAACTCCTCGGCGATCACCTGGATCGCCTCGTCGGAGAGCGTCTGCGTGAGCGTGACCAGCTCGCCCATCGTCATCAGCTTCTTGATGACCTCGGGCACGGCGACGCCGAGGTACTCGGCGACGTCCTTGACGGTCGAGCCGGAGGCGATGCGGATCAGGTCGATGCGGCTGGTCGCGCCGGTGTCGAGCGCGGTCGCCTCCTCGGCGAGGACGTCGCGGCGGCGGCGCCCGCGGCGCTTGGGCCGCCGCTGCGGGAAGCCGCCGGGGCCGCCGCCCGGGCCGCCGGGCCCGCCGGGGCCGCGGCGCGAGGCCTGCGAGTCGATGACGACGCGACGCCGGCCCGCGCCCGGACCGCCCTCGTCGCGCACGCCGCCGCGGGTCGGCCGGTGGCGGGTCTCGTCGCGCTTGGGGCGCTCCTTCGGCTCGGGGCCGGAGATGATCTTGGGACCGGTGCCGGGGGCGGGCTTCTCGGGCGGCGCGACGACCTTCGGGCCCGCGGGCTTCTTCTCCTTCGCCGGCGCCTCGGGGGCCGCGCTCGGCGCGGCCGCCTTCGGCTGCTCGGCGGCCTCCGGCGCCTTCGCGGCGGGCTGCTCGGCGGCCTTGGGCGCCGCGGCTGCGGGAGCCTTCGCGGCAGGCGCAGGGGCCTTGGCGGCGGGCGCAGGGGCCTTCGCCGCGGGGGGCGGTGCCGGTGCCGGGGGCGGCGGGGCGGCGGGGCGCGGCGGAGCGGCCGGCGGCGCCTGGCGCGGCCGCGGCGGCGGCGCCTGCGGGATGGCGCGGTCGTCCTGCTGGCGCGAGGGCAGCTGGAGCGGCGGGCCGTCGGGCTCGAAGATGCGGCGCGCGCGCTGCGGCGCGGCGGGCTTCTGGGCGCCGGCGGGCGGCGCGGCGGCCTGGCGCGGCGCGGCGGTGCGCGCCGCCGGAGCGGCCGCTCGCTGCGCGGCAGGCGGCGCGGGCGCCGGCTTCGCGCCGGAGCCGTTGGAGCGCAGCGCACGCAGCGCCTCGTCCTCCTCGACGGTCGAGGCGGCCGCCGTGACGTCGAGGCCCGCGGCGCGCAGCTTGAGGAGCACGTCCGAGCTGGACATGCCCTGTTCCTTCGCGATCTCGTGGAC
>DASSSV010000696.1:0-2582 GCA_035708265.1 Thermomicrobiales bacterium
GGGCAATCGCGGGCGCTTCCGCCACGGGTTGGCGGCGATGGAGCAGGGGCTGGCGGAGCTGGAGGCCCTGCCGGCCGAGTACCGCCCGTGGGACGGCGGCCAGCTCGCGCTGGCCCGCGTCGCCACGCTGCTGCCGGGCGCCGACCGGCCGGCGTCGGCGCCGGCGGCGGGCCCCGCCCTGCCCGGGGCGCTGCGCCAGCGGGCCACGCTGGCCAACTGGTACGGGCTGGCCGGCCGGTACCGCGAGGCCGAGGCGCTCGGCGCGGCGACCGTCGCCGCCGCCCGGGGCCTCGCGGCCTTCCGGCACGACGTCCCGGGCCGCTGGGGCCTCGCCCACGCGCACGCGGCGCTCGGGCGCCCGGATGAGGCGCGGCGGGAGTACGCGCGCGCCCGCGCCGACTGCTACGCCATCAACTCCCTGTACAGCGTCAACATCGTCATCTGGCTGGAGCTCTTGCTCGTGGTCCTGCCCTACCAGGCCGACGACCCCGCCGAGCGGCGCCGGCTGGCGACGGAGGCGGCGCGCGCCTGGGCGCATGTACAGGGGACCACAATCGTCACGCCGTACCCTTCGCAGGCCGAGCTGCTGCTGGCGCTGCCCGAGGGCCGCTGGGCGGAGGCGCGCGAGTTGGCGCGGGCGGGCCGCGCCGGGACGTCCGGCCACGCGCAGGGCGCGATCACCGCACTGGCAACGCTGGCCCGCCTGCAGGGTGAGCCGGAACGCGCCTGGGCGCAGGTTCGCGAGCTGCACCCGGAGGGTCCGAACTCCGAGCCGGGGGATTGCCACTTCGCCCTGGGTATCGCGGCGCTGGAACTCGGGGCGGAGCTGGCGCTCGACGCGGGCGACTTGGCCGAAGCACGGGCCTGGCTGGTGGCGCACGACCGCTGGCTGGCCTGGGCGGATGCGGTGCTCGGCCGGGCGGAGGGCGCGCTGGGCTGGGCCGCGTACCACCGGGCCGCCGGCGACTTCGCGCTGGCACGAGAGCACGCCGCGGCGGCGCTGGCCGCCGCGGCGGACCCGCGCCAGCCGCTCGCCCTCCTCGCCGCCCGCCGCCTGCTCGGCGAACTGGACACCGCTGCCGGCCGCCATGCCGACGCGGCGGCGCACCTGGCCGACGCGCTGGCCCTGGCCGACGCCTGCGCCGCGCCCTACGAGCGCGCGCTGACCCTGCTCGCCCTGACCGAACTCCGCGCCGCCACTGGAGAGCGCGAGGCGGCCGGGGTGGCGCTCGCCGAAGCGCGGGCCATCCTGGACCCGCTGGAAGCCAGGCCCGCCCTCGCCCGCGCCGACGCGCTGGCGGCCCGCCTCGCCGCACCCGGCGCCCCGCCGCCCGCGCGCCCGGCCGGGCTGACGGCGCGCGAGGCCGAGGTCCTGCGGCTCGTCGCCGCGGGCCTCAGCGACGCGCAGGTCGCCGCGCAGCTCTTCGTCAGCCCGCACACGGTCAACGCCCACCTGCGGTCCATCTACGGCAAGCTGGGCGTCACCTCGCGCGCCGCCGCCACCCGCTTCGCCCTGGAACACCACCTGGCCTGAGCCGCCGCCCTCCCCCGTTCGCGCTACTCCTCCCCGGCCGGTCGCCCTCACCCCCGCGCGCCTTAATTGGTTCCCGCTATCCGCCGCGCACCGGCCGCCTCAGAAACCACCCGGCGAATTCGCGGGTTCGTGCGATGTGCGGGCGCGCCCGGCGGCCTAGAGTGGTGGCATCGACGGACGGCGGGACGGTGACGGGACGGGACACGCGAGCACAACGACGAAGGAGACGAGCCATGAGCAACCAGCAACCGACCAGCGGCACGGTGGACGCCGATACTGGAGGGCGCGCAGAGGTGCAAGGAAATCAGACGACGACGAGAGGACTGGCGGGGACGCGGCGGTTTGCCGGCCTGGCACTCGCGGCGGCGCTGCTGCTGGCACTGGGCTTCGCGACCGGGCGGACGAGCGACCGGCTGTGGCCGGTCAACACGGCGGGCGGCGCCCCGGCCGCGCCGCGGCAGCCCCTCGCCGCCGATGGCTACGCGCCGACCCGGCTGGACTACCGCGAGGACCACCGGGCCGCCGCCCCGGCGTACGGTGTAGATACCGTGGGCTATCCGCCCACGTTCGGCCCGGGCAGCCTGGACTATCGCACCGCCCCGGCCTACGGCGCGGACCGCATGAACTATCGCGAGGACCACCGGCTCGACCCGCGCCCGGCCACCCTGCCCGACACGCCGCGCCAGCAACAGCGACCGGCCTGGCTCGACGCGCGCGACTACGGCCCGGCCGACAATGGCGCCCCCCCGCCGCAGGACGATGGCCACAACCGGGGCCCGCGGTGATGCGGCGACAGCGCTACCGCTCACCGATCCTGGTTACACGCCGACGCCCATGGACGACCGCGAGGACCACCGGCAGGACCCGCGCCAGCCATGAGCAGGCAGAATCATCGCAGACCGGAACGCCTACTCCAACCCGTCCCGTCGCGCGGCGGCTCCCACGAGGGGAGCCGCCGCGTTTCGCGCGCAGCCCGCGCCCACGCCTTGACGGCGGCGCGCGGCGCCGCTATCGTGCGTGGCACGGCCCAGGCGAATCGAGCGGTCCG
>DASSSV010000697.1:0-2095 GCA_035708265.1 Thermomicrobiales bacterium
CAGGGGTCGTAGGGCATGATCGCGGCCCAGCCGTAGATGCCGCGCACGATCTCCTCGGGGTCGCGCCCGATCCGCGCGCAATGCTCGTCCAGGATGCGGTTGCGCTCGCGCGCCTCCTCCACCGTGCTGGTCGAGTTCCAGGCGTCACCGTACTCGGCGACGATGCCGAGCATCTTCGGTCCCTTCGCCCCCAGCGTCAGCGGCGGGCGCGGGCGCTGCACCGGGCCGGGCCGGTTGGCCGCCTCGCGCAACTGATAGTAGCGCCCCCCGTAGGTCGTGATCTCCTGGCGCAGCATCTGGTCGCAGATCTCGACCGCCTCGCGGAAGCGGCCGACCAGCTCGGGCGTCTCGGGGAAGTCGATGCCGAACATCTCGTGCTCCGGCAGGTACCAGCCCGCGCCGAGGCCGAGTTCGAGCCGGCCGTTGGAGATGTGGTCCACCGTGACCGCCTCTTTGACCAGCAGCGCCGGGTGCCGGAAAGTGTTGCAACTGACCAGCACACCAATCCTGATCCGCTCGGTGCGCGCCGCCAGCCCGGCCAGCAGCGTCCACGCCTCGTAGTAGGGGCCGGTCGGGTGGCTCGGCTGGATCAGGTGGTCGCAGTCCCAGACGCTGTCGAACCCCAGGCGCTCGAAATACTGCCAGCGCTCCACCAGCGTCGGCCAGGGCAGGTTCTGGTCGGTGCAGATGCCGAACCGGAGCGGTTGAACCATCACGCCCTCCTTGAAGTACGAGGTACGAGGTACGAAGTACGAATGCGCTCGCGCCTCGTGCCACATGGTTCGTACTTCGTACTTCGTACCTCGTACTTCCGCTACGCCAGCCAGGCGGCGGGTTCGTAGAGCGCGGCGCGGAGGGCGGCCCAGAGGGTGCGGTACTGCGCCCAGGGGCGCTCGCCGGGGACCGCGATGGTGATCGGGCCGGTGCGCTCGACGCCGGCCGTGCGCGCCGCGCGGTCGCACTGTTGCATCGTCAGGAAGTCGACTTCGAGGCGCATCGGCAGTTCGACCGTGTAGGGCCGGATGGCGTCGCGCCGCTCCAACCCCCGTTTCGCCGCCGCGGTGATCTCCGGGCGAGTGGCCGCGGGCGGGCGACAGATCGCGGCGTTGCGCCCGCGCGCCTCCTTCACGGCCACCGTCTCGATCGCGTCGCCCAGGAAGGCGCGCGCCTCGGCGACGGTCGTCGTGTCGCCCGTGACCAGGACGACGGGGATGCCGAGCGAGCCGAGCACGGCGGCGTTGAGGCCGGTCTCGCCATGCGGCCGGCCGTTGACGCGCAGCTCGGCGACCGCGGCGCCGGCGATGGTGTGCGGGTGGATCGCCTGGGAGGTCCGGGCCATGGCGTGATAGCCGACGAAGACGGCGGCGTCGAACGGCCGGCTGTCGGCCGCCTCCAACTGGCAGTCCTCCTTGGCGTCGCCGCTGCCGGAGAGCAGGTGGGCCGCGGGGTGCATGTCCTCGAAGAGGAGGTTGCGCATCGGGCCGTGGCCATCGCAGACGAGGATGTAGTCGGCCCCGGCCTGGGCCAGCCCCTCGATCGCCGCGTTGGCGTCGCCGGTCATCAGCCGCCGCCCGCGGTCGTACTCGCGCTGCGTCGGCATCATCATGTCGCCATGGACGACGCCGGTGATCCCCTCGATGTCGACCGAGACGTAGACGTTCATGCGCTCACCCCCGTTTGCCGCGCCGGGACTGACACACCGGCGCGGCCTCACCCCCGTTTGTGCATGAAATGTTCACCGCGCTTCGCCGTCGCCCTCCGCGGCACGCCCGGAGGGCACCCGGTCGTCCGGCTCGTCCTCGCCGGTCAGCAGGCCGTCATAGAGCGAAGATGCGGGCGTGCCTGGTTGAAGAGATGGCCCGCCGCCCCACGGCGGAGGATGAGCTGGCCCTGCACGGCGTCGCCGAAGTGCAACACTGGCCCGCTCATATCCTGGAGGTCTACCGCGCCCTGGAGCGCGAGCGGCTGGACGGCACCGAGCGGCCGGGGACGGAGTGATGTCCGGCCCCGGCTTCGCCGCCACCTGGCGCCGCAGGTGCCCTCTGGGCGTCGCTTGCGGGCGCGAGCACGCGGCTCGGCGCGAGCGAGACGTGGG
>DASSSV010000698.1:0-9052 GCA_035708265.1 Thermomicrobiales bacterium
CAACGGGATCGCCTTCGACCGGGCCGGCGCCCTCTACGTCGCCACCGGCGTGGCCAGCTTCGGCCCGCCCCCGCCGTCCCCGGCCGGCGCGATCCTCCGCTTCGACGCCGTCGGCGCGCCGACGACGCCCGCGCCGTGGACCGGCTGGGCCTCGCAAGGCGGCATCCTGACCGACTCGCCCGCGGCGGCGAGCCTGGGCAGCCGCGCCTACGTCTTCGCCAAGGGCTCCGACAACGCCCTCAACGTCAAGTCGGCCAACGCCGCCGGCGCCTTCTCCGGCTGGCAGAACCTCGGCGGCATCCTGACCGCGGCGCCCGCCGCGGCCGGCTTCGACGGCCGGCTCTACGCCTTCGCCAAGGGCGCGGACGGCGCGCTCTACGTCAAGTCCTCCGCCGACGGCACGACCTGGAGCGACTGGGACCGCCTCGGCGGCATCCTGCTCGCGCCGCCCGCGGCGGCCAGCGCCAACGGCCGGCTCTACGTCTTCGCGATGGGCACCGACAAGGCGCTCTACGTTAAGTCCACGGCCGACGGGGACACCTGGTCCGACTGGGATCACCTCGGCGGCGTGCTGACGGCCGCCCCGGCCGCGGCCGGCTTCCAGAACCGGATCTACGCCTTCGCCAAGGGCAGTGACAACGCCCTCTACGTCAAGTCGGCCGGCGCGGACGGCGGCTGGAGCGACTGGGCGAACCTCGGCGGCATCCTGACGGCCGCGCCCGCCGCGGCGGTCTCCGGCGACGGCGTCACGCTCTACACCTTCGCCGCCGGCACCGGCGGCTTCGCCTACGAGCGGCATCTGGTCGTCGGCAGCGCGTGGACGGGCTGGGCGAACCTGGGCGGCCGGGTCGTCGGCCCGCCGGCCGCGGCGAGCATCCCGGGCGGCCCGCTCTTCGTCTTCGTCCACTGGACCGACAACGCCCTCTGGTCCGCGCATACCCCGTAGGACTCGCGGGGCGTCATGGGAGGGAGGGGCCACCGCCCGGTAGCGGTGGCCCCTCCCTCTCGCCGCGCGCGGAGGACCATCCGGAGGTCGCCAATCGCGCCGCGCGGTGCCGGCCGGCGCCGCGTAGCCCCGCCTATCCTTGCCCGTCGAGGCGCGCCAGCAGGGCGGCGCGGCGGGAGGCGAGCCAGGCGGGGTCGCGCGGGAAGTCGGCGTAGTCGCGCAAGTCGGCCAGGAGCGGGTCGTCGGGGTCGAGCGCGGCGGCCTGCAGGAGCGCGTAGTCCTGCAGGCTGGCGGCGAAGACCTCCCAGCGCAGCGAGTCGAGCGGCCCGTCCGGGCCGGGGTAGACGACGAAGGGGTCGCCCGAGGCCCAGTCAGGCCAGCCGAGCGCGTCGGCGACGGCGAACGGGTCGATCAGGCGGGTAGTCTGGCGCTCGTACCAGTAGTTGTAGCCCCAGTGCAGGAAGCCGCGCGCGCGGAGGCGGTAGAAGAGCCAGCCGGAGAGCCGGACTTTGACGAGCGGGGTGTCCAAGAGGCGATTGAGGTACCGCCCGCGCGGCACGCAGCAGAAGTAGGCCCAGGCCGGGAAGCCGGCGCGCGCGAACTCGGGCGCGGCGGGGAGGAGCGGCACCGGGATGTCGGTCAGCCCCTCGCGCGCGAAGCGGACGTCGCTGAGCGCGTCGGTCACCTCCATCCACGGCGCGAGGTCGCGGAGCAGGGCGCGCGCGGCGCGGTAGTGCGCCAGCGCCTCGTCGCCGTGCGGCTCGTCGGACAGGTGGAAGTAACTCCGCTCCAGCGCGCCCTCCGCCTCTAGGAAGCGCGCGAAGGCCGGGAGGAACTGACCCAGGAAGTCGCGGTAGACCGGCGAGGTCGCGCCGGTGTCGGGCGGCCAGAGGAGCGCGCCGGTCTCGCCGTGGCCCTCGTAGACGCGGATGGCGTGCCGCGCGCCCCATTGCGTGAAGAGGTGCGTCCACTCGAAGCGCGCGATGCCGTGCGCCCGCGCCGCCGCCAGCCAGCGCCGGACCGGCGCGAAGTCGAACGCGTAGTCCTCGCCCTCGCGGCGCACGCCGAGGAGCTGCGTCGGGCGTTTCACGCCGTCGAGCGGCGGCGTGAAGAGGGGGACGTAGAGGGTATCCGAGCCGTGCGCGGCGTAGTCGGCCAGGTAGGGGTCGAGCACGCGCCAGAAGGCGTCGCCGAACGGCGCGACCTTGTACCAGTCGCAGAGCGCGTCGGCGTAGAGCCAGTGCGTCACCGGGAAGTCGCGGCGCGGCGGCAGCGCGGCGGGGTGGACGACGACCGTGGCGGTCAGCGTCGCGGTCGAGCCGCCGGCCGTCAGCCGGATCGCGACCGGGTACCGGCCGGGCGCGGCGTCGGCGGATACCAGCACCGTGACCCAGAAGGCGTGCGTCTCGTGCGGCCCGGCCATGACCGCGGCATCGGGGAAGAGCGGGTCGGGCGCGTAGCCGGGCAGGTGCCCGAGGCCGTCGAGTTCATCGGGCGGCGTCCCGGTCTGGACGTGGGGCAGCGGGACGTAGCCGACCCGCCGCACCGTGACGTCGAGGCCGGGCGGCGCGTCCGCGACGGCCGCGACCTCGGCCGGCTCGTCGCCGGTACGGCAGACGGCCTGGCAGGCGACGCGCTCGCCGCGCCCGGCGTGCAGGTCGAGCGCATCCCTCGCCTCGGCCGGCGAGGCGGGGTAGAAGCGGCGGAGGTCGGTCGCCAGCCAGGCCCGCACCGGCGCCCCCCCTACCCGTCCCGCCGCCGCCAGATCGTCCCGCCGAGGCCGAGCGCGTAGACGGTGCGGTCGGTCGCGTATTGCGGCGAGACGGCCAGCCCGAGCACCTGCGCGGGCGACAGCCCCTCGCTCCAGCGCGCGAAGGACTGCCCGCCGTCGCGCGAGACGTAGACGCCGGCGTTCGACGCCGCGAAGAGGGTGCGGTCGCGCGCGTAGGCCGGCGAGAGGCCGAGCGCGGTCACGGCGGTGGCGTCCCGGCCGAGCCCGATGCTGCGCCAGATCGGCCGCCGCGCGCCGTCGCGGACCTCCTGCGCGTGGCGCATCGGCGTCCGCACCCGCCCGCCGACGCCGACGAAGAGCCCGCCGTCGGCCGGGTAGGTCTCCGGCACCGCCAGCGGCAGGACGTCGTGGCGCTGGCCGCGCTGCTCCAGCCAGCGCTCCCAGACCTCGCCGCCGTCGGTCGAGCGCCAGAGTGTCAGGTTGGCCGCGCCCTCGGCGGCCCGTGCGCTCGTGCCGGCGAAGATGGTGCGGTCGCGCGCGTAGTCGGGCGCGAGCGCCAGCGAGAGGACTTCGGCGTCGCCGAAATGCTGGCCGAGGTCGCGCCAGGTCTCGCCGTCGTCCGCGGAGATGAAGAGGCGGCCATCCGGCGCGGCGAGGTAGACGGTCGCGCCGTCGAGCGCGAAGACGCCGGCCGGCAGCGGCTCGCCGCCGCGCTCGACCGGCCGCCAGGTCGCCGCGCCGTCCCGGCTGCGGTAGACGCCCGCGCCGGTCGCGGCGAAGAGGGTGCCGTTCTCGGCGTAGCCGGGCGAGATGGCGACGCGGAAGACCGCGGTGTCGGCCAGGCCCTCGTTGCGGGACTCCCAGGTCGCGCCGCCGTCGGTCGAGACGAGCAGGCCCGCCTCCAGGCTGGCGCCGAAGAGGGTGTTGTCGCGGTCGAAGGCGGGCGAGAGCGCGACGGCCATCAGCAGCGTCGCGTGCAGGCCCTCGTTGGCCGGCTGCCAGGTCGCGCCGCCGTCGGTCGAGCGCGCGATACCCTGCCCCGGCAGGCCGGCCAGCAGCGCCTCGCCGTCGCCGGCCGGCGCGAAGGTGAGGCTCAGAATCGGGCCGAGATCCTGGCCGGTCAGCCGCCAGGACGCGCCGCCGTCGGTCGAGACGGCCACGCCATCGCTCGTCGCCGCCGCGATCGTGCGGCGGGGCGAGAAGGCGAGCGCGGTCACGCCCTGCCCCGCCAGCGCCGGGACGGAGTGCCAGGTCGTGCCGCCGTCGTCGGAGCGGAGCAGGCCGGCGGCCTCGGTGCCGGCGAGGACCAGGTGGTCGTCGGGGAAGGCGGGCGAGACGGCGAGGCATTGGACGGCCGGCTCGTCCAGCGGCAACTCGACCGGCCGCCAGGATTTGCCGCCATTGCGCGTGCGGGAGATGCCGGAGGCGGTCGCCGCGAAGCCGAGCTGGTCGCGCACGAACTGGGGCGAGAAGGCCAGCGCCAGCACCGTCCGGTCCGGCAGCCCCTCGTTGATCTCGCGCCAGGTCTTGCCGTCGTCGTCGGAGCGCTTCACGCCGCCGGCCTCGGTGCCGGCGAAGAGCGCCAGCGTGCGCCGCGCGTCGTGGACGGCGGCGACGGCGTAGACGTGGTTGTCGGCGAGCGCCAGTCGCCAGGACGCGCCGCCGTCGGCCGAGCGGTAGAGCCCGTTGCGCGCCCCGGCGTAGAGCGTGCGGTCGGCGGCGAAGTCCGGCGAGAGGGCGACGGCCTCGGCGAAGGGCGCGCTGCTGCTCTCGCCGGTCGGCGCCCAGGTCGCGCCGCCGTCGGCCGAGCGGTGCAGCCCCGTCGCCGTCGCGGCGAAGACGGCCGCCCCCTGCTCCCCGGCCGGCGCGGTCGCCAGCGCGGCGACCGTCCCGCCGCTGCGCACCGCCAGCCGTTCCCAGCCCTGCCCCACGGTTGAACCTCCTCTGAGTAGACGGCAGACGGCAGACGGCAGTACCGGCGTGCTCTCGCCAACCGGTTGCTCTACGGAAGCCGCCTCCGCCGTCTGCCGCCTGCCGTCTGCCGACTCGTCACTCCCGTCCCAGCAACATGATCCCGCTCTCGTCGACCGCGCGGCGCGCAAGGCGCAGCTCGGGGAGGCGGTGGATCGAGATCTCGGAGAGCGCGAGGATCGCGCAGCCCTCCTCCAGGTGGCCGCCGTGGTAGCGCTTGTCGCGGTCCCACAAGGAGATGTGGATGTGCGGCTGGTAGTCGGCGATCACGCCGCCGAACTGCACCACCTCCAGCGGCCCCTCCAGGTCGATGAACTCGTCGGTCGGCGGGTAGTCGTTAGTAATGACCGTGTGGATGCGCGCCTTGGTGACGCTGCCGATGCCGCTCATCACGACGCCGGAGTGGATGTCGGCCCGGCGCGCGACCTCCCGCAGACTCTCCAGGATCATCTCGCCGCGCCGCAGCAGGACGATGACGATGCCCGCCTGCCGGTCCTCCATGATCTCCACGGCTCACCCCCTCGACTAGCCCCGGCCCGGTATCGGGCTTGCGCGCGATGCGCCGGCGATTGAAATCGCCGCTAAGGGCTCGCTACCGCTCGCCGCGAAACCCGCCTGCGCGGGTTGGTTCCGTCCCAGTCCGCGGAGGCGGACTTCGCGGCGAGCGGAGCGAGCCTCCAGCCGCGGTTTCAACCGCGGGCGCCCCGGCCCAGTATTGTACCGGGATGGCGCCGCCGGCGCGAATGGCCTAGACTGATGGCGGGAACGCGGACAGCAGGAGGGGAGGGGCATGGCAGGGAACGAGCAGACGGCGCCGCTGGCGGGCGTGCGGGTGCTGGATCTCGGGCGGCACCTGGCGGGGCCGACCTGCGCCCAGTGGCTCGGCGACCTCGGCGCCGACGTGATCAAGATCGAGAACCCCGAGCGCGGCGAGGACGGCCGCGCGGCCGGCCCGCCCTTCTTCGACGCGAATGGCCCCGCGGAGTCGGGCGAGAGCGCCTTCTTCCTCGCCGCCAACCGCAACAAGCGCTCGCTCGCGCTCGACCTGAAGCGCCCGGCGGGGCAGGAACTCTTCCGCCGCCTGGCGCGGACGGCCGACGTGGTGATCGAGAACTTCCGGCCCGGCGTGATGGAGGCGCTCAAGATCGGCTACGCGCGCGTCGCCGCCGAGAACCCGCGCATCATCTACTGCGCGATCTCCGGCTTCGGCGCCGATGGCCCCTTCGCCGACCGCCCCGGCCTCGACAACATCATCCAGGGCTTCTCCGGCCTGATGACCCTCACCGGGTTCGAGGGGGGCGAACCGGTGCGCGTCGGCATCCCGATCGCCGACCTGCTGACCGGCCTCCTCGGCGCCTACGGCATCCTCGCCGCGCTCCAGGCGCGCGAGCGGACCGGGCGCGGGCAGGTGGTCGAGACCTCGCTGCTGGAGAGTATGGTCGGGATGCTCAGCTTCCAGGCGACGCGCTACCTCAACGGCGCCGGCGTGCCGCCCCCCGCGGGCAACCACCACCCGATCAACGCGCCCTACGGCGCCTTCCGGGCGCGCGACGGCTACCTGACGATCGGCGCGACCGGCGACAAGCGCTGGACGAAGTTCTGCGAGATCCTCGGCACCGAGGAGTGGCTGACCGACCCCCGCTTCGCCACCAACGGCGCGCGCCACGAGAACCGGCTGCTGCTGGCCGACCTGATCTCGGAGAAGTTGCAGGCGCGCACCTGCGACGAGTGGGAGGCGATCTTCAACGCGGCCGGCATCCCCTGCGGGCCGATCTACACGCTCGACAAGAGCCTGGAGCACCCGCAGGTGCGTCACCGCGAGATGGTCGTCGAGCGCCCGCACCCGACGCTCGGCACGGCGCGCCTCCTCGGCCTGCCGGTGAAGCTGAGCGAGACGCCCGGCGACGTCTTCCGGGCGCCGCCGCTCCTCGGCCAGCACACCGACGAGATCCTGCGCGCGGCCGGCGTGTCCGACGAGGAGCTGGCGCGGCTGCGGGAGGCGGGCGTGATCCGGTCCGGCGCGGCGCCCGTGGCGGCGGCGGCCGGCGGGGAGGGGGCGGCATGACGGCGAGCACCGACGCGGCGGGCGCGTTCGACACCGGCACGCCCGACGTGCTCTACGAGCGGCGCGGCGCGGTGGCCTGGGTGACCTTCAACCGGCCGCAGGCGCGCAACGCGATGACGTTCGCGATGTACGACGCGCTCGTGCGCATCTGCGACGCGGTCGAGGGCGATCCCGACCTGCGCGTCCTGGTCCTGCGCGGCGCGGGCGACAAGGCGTTCGTCGCCGGCACCGACATCAGCCAGTTCCGCACCTTCACCGACCCGCAGCACGCGCTCGACTACGAGGCGCGGATGGACGGCGTGATCGGCCGGCTGGAGGCGCTCGGCCGCCCGACGATCGCGGCGATCCAGGGCTACGCGGTCGGCGGCGGCGCCAGCATCGCGCTCGCCTGCGACCTGCGCGTCTGCACGCCCGACGCGAAGTTCGGCGTGCCGATCGCGCGCACGCTCGGCAACTGCCTCTCGATGAACAACTACGCGCGCCTGGTGGACCTGGTCGGGCCGGCGCGGACGAAGGAGATCCTCTTCACCGCGCGGATGGTCACGGCCGAGGAAGCCTTGCAGATGGGCCTCGCCAACGCGATCGTCCCGCCCGAGGAACTGGAATCCCGCGTCGCCGCGCTGGCCGAGCAGATCGCCGGCCACGCCCCGCTGACGATCCAGGTCTCCAAGGAGGCCGTGCGCCGCGTCCTCCTCCACCGTCGCCCGCCGAAAGCCGACGACCTGGTCCTCAAAGCCTATCTCAGCGAAGACTTCCGCGAGGGCGTCGCCGCCTTCCTGGAGAAGCGCAAGCCCCAGTGGCGCGGGCGGTGACGAGTCGGCGGTCGGCAGACGGGAGTACCGGCTTCGCCATCGCTGACCGGGCCGACCTACGGAAGCCGCCTCTTCCGACCGCCGACCGCCGACTCCACCGTTTGGCGTACCGGGGATATTCCCTACGGCGTGCCGGGGAATAACCCCATGCCGGGGCGTCACGCCGGCGCATAGACTGGACCCGTAGGGTTCGGCGCGGCACGCCGCGGTACGCGCAGGAGCGCCATGACGCGCGACGAGGGGCGCGAGACGACCGCCCTCTGCCATCTCGACCGCTACCACGCCCTCTGGCAGCACCTCCAGGCCGCGGCGCTGGTCGCGCGGGAGTTGCAGGCCGAGGTCACGCCGCGGCAGATGGCCTGGCTCCTCAGCCAGTTCGGCCACGCCGCCACGACCGACGACCACGGGCTGGTCCTCCTGCTTCTCTGGTGCTACGAAGTCGCCACGGAGCAGCGCAACGCGCCGCACCCCGCCCGCCGCGGCGACCTGACACCCCTCCCGCCTGGCCCGACGGCGGCGCCGCGTAATCCCTCTCCCGGCGCGCTACCCACCGTCCTCGTCCTCCCGCGGCATGATCGCGGGCGCGGGGTAGCGCGGCGTGGCAGGTTGCTGGCTCGCGTGCGCGGCCAGGTCCTCGCAGCGGGCGAACCAGATGCCGTCGTGGGCGGCGATGTGGGCGACCAGGCGCTCCAGCGCGGCCAGGCGCGCGGGCCGGCCGCTGTAGCGCGGGTGGCAGACGAGGACGAAGTAGCCGGTCTGCGCCAGCGCCGCGTCGAACTCCTCGATCCACAGCTCGGCGACCTCGCTCGGGCGCCGGATCACGCCCGGGTAGGCGTAGTAGGCCGCGTCGTCGAGCGCCCAGGACCAGGGCAGTTCGAGGATCTCGGCGTCGGCGCCGGGCGCGACGCCGAGGCGGTAGGGCACGTCCTCGTCGCCGAAGGAACTGTCGTACCGGTAGCCGGCCTCGTGCAGCAGGGCCAGCGTCGCAGTCGTCGTCAGGCCGGCCGGGGCGCGCCAGCCGCGCGGCGACCGGCCCAGCGTCTCGGCGAGCGTCGCGGTCGTGCGCGCGATCAGGTCGCGCTCGCGGTCGGGCGGCAATTCGCTCCAGCGCTCGTGCATCCAGCCGTGCGCCGCGACCTCGTGCCCGCGCGCGACGATCTCGCGCGCCAGCGGCGCGTACTTGCGGACGTTCCAGCCCTCCAGGAAGAAAGTCGCCGGGATGCGGTAGCGGTCCAGCAGGTCGAGGACGCGCTCGACGCCCCGGCGCGGCGCGTAGACGCCGTCGGCGCTGGCGCCGCCCGCGTGGCCGTAGCGCAGCAGGTCGTAGGACTCGCCGAAATTGTCGAACGTGAGCGCCACGGCGCAGCGCGCGCCGCCGGGCCACTCCGGTCGCGTCAGGGGCATGGCTCTTCCCCCTTCCTCGCCGTCTACACGGTCGGCTGGAGCTGGCAGCCGTCGACCGCGATGTTCGCGCCGGTGACGAGGCTGGCGCGGTCGGACGCGAGGAAGACGACGACGTCGGCGAT
>DASSSV010000699.1:0-11190 GCA_035708265.1 Thermomicrobiales bacterium
TCGGCGACGTAGAGGACGCCGCCGGCGAGGGGAACGCGGCGGACGACGCCGCGCGCGACCAGTTCCTCCAGCGCCGCCGCCGCCGCGGCCTCGGGCAGCCCGGCCAGCCGCGCCCAGTAGGCGGGCCAGCCGGCGACCGCCCCCGGCCGGCTCGCCGCGATCACCGCCAGCAGCCGCTCGATCGCCTCCTCCTCGCCACTCATCACCCGCCGCCCGACTATCCGAACTATCCGACTGCCCGACTCCCCGCCTGCCCGACCGCCTCGCCCACCCGGCTGACCAGCCAGAGGCTCGCGGCGAAGGCCGCGGCCACGGCCGCGAAGAAGGCGGGGTAGGGGATGACGTTGAGGGCGACGCCGCCGAGCAGCGGCAGGAGGTTGGCCGGCAGCAGGAGCGTGCCCTGGAGGCTGACGTAGAGCGGCCGGCGGCCGGCCGGCGCGAGCGCCAGCAGCAGGTTCATCCAGCCGATCATGTCGCCGGCCAGGATTGCGCCGGTGGTGACGTAGACGAGCAGGAAGGCGTCGTGCGGCAGGTGGGGCGTCGCCAGCACGTAGCAGGGCAGCAGCAGCCCGATGACGAGGATGCCCTGTACGACGCGCTTGCTGCCGAAGCGGTCGCCGACGTAGCCCCAGACGAGGTTGGCGACGATCTGCCCACCCATCGAGGCCGAGACGAAGCGGCCGATCGCCACGTCGCCGATCCCGACGACGTCGTGGGCGTAGCGGAAGTAGAACGGCAGGGCGACGTAGTAGGCGGTGTAGACGCAGCGCGCGGCGAGGTAGCGGCGGAACGTCGGGTCGTCGCGCAGCACTCGTCGGCCCTGCGCCAGCACGGCACGCTCGCCGGGCGGCTCATCGCCCGGCGCGGGCGTCTCGACCGGCTCGTGGACCCCGGCGAAGGAGAGGAACGCGCCGGTCATCAGGACGCCGGCGATCAGGAAGAGGAGCGCGTAGTCGCGCGGGAAATTGCCGCCGGTCAGGATGCGCGAGATCAGGAATCCGGCGCCGATGGAGAGGATGTTCGCGGCGGTGCGCCCGACCGCGACGATCCGGCCGCGCTGGCGCGGGGGATATACCTTCGCGAAGATGTCCATCCAGGCGATGCTCTCCAGGCCCATACCGAGCGCGAAGAGCAGGTAGCCGGCGAAGAACGCGACGAGCAGCGTCGTCGGCCCCGGTCGGGCCCAGGCGAGCGCGGCGAGCGCGAAGAAGGGGATGTTGCGGACGATGCTCGCGCCGACGAGGAAGGGCATCTTGCGCGGGCGGTGCGCCAGGAAACTCGCGGCGGCGAGTTGCGGCAGCCCGGTCCCGAGCTGCATCACCGTCGGCGCGAGGCCGAGCAGGATCGCCGAGCCGGTAAGCGCGGTGATGAAGCCGGGGATGACCGTGCCGCTGTCGAAGAAGGCCATCCCCAGACCGAAGCAGACGGCCTCGCCCAGCGTCAGCGCGACGTTGCGGCGGAAATGCCGCCGCCCCTGATCCTCCGGCGCGAGCGGACTCAGCACATCCCCGGCCGTCTGCTCCCGTTGCTCCGTCGCCACCGTCGTGTCCCCGCACTCCCTCGTGCGCGCCGCGCGCCACCGGCGCCGCGCGGAAGCGTAGCAGGCGACCGGGCGCGCTGCCACGGCGCCGAGGCGGGCGGATGTCGCTTGATCGCAGGTAGATCGAGGAGCGACCGATACCGGGCTACCCAGACGCCGTCGCGTGGACCTTGGCCGTGAAGACCTCCGGGAACTCCTCGGCGATCTCCAAGAGCCGGAGCGTGGGGCCCGCCGGCACGCGGACACCCTGCTCCCAGGCGCTGACCGTGGCCGGGCTGACGTTGAGCGCCTCCGCGAAGACGCGCTGCGACAGCGCGAGCTTCCCGCGCACGGCCCGGATGCGCGCGGCGTCGTAGCGCGGCGGGCTGGCGACCGCCGCCTCGCGCGCGGTGAGCGGGAGGCGATGGGTGCGCAGATCCCGCTCTCCCCGCTGGTAGGCGAGGATGGCTTCTGCCCCTTCGATGAGGCGCTTTCCGAGCGCGCTGTGCTGTGGCATGGTCCTAGCCTCGCCCCTGCTTGATGCGTTCGATCAGTGCACGCAGAATCTTCTTGTCATCCGGCGTGAGGTCGGTTTGCTCGTTCTTGGCGTACGTAGCCAGGAAGTAGATGACGTCCCGCGCCATGAGATACAGGTAGATGGTCCGCGCCCCGCTGCGACTGCCACGCCCGGGCAGCCGAATACGGAGTTTGCGGGCGCCACTCAAGCCGGGGATCACGGTCCGCGCCGTGGGATGCTGCAACAACTGCCATTCGATCCGCTGCCAGTCTACGTCGCCCAGCAGGTCGGGGCGTTCCGCACCCGGAGCGTAGACGAACAGCAGCCACTCCATGCCGTCATTATACGACACAGTATGGGAGAACGCCGCGCCACGCGGCACTCGATCACCTTGATCGGCGCGACGCGAGCCTGCCCGCTATTCCACCCCGTCGGGCACGCTGCTCAACACCGCGTCCCAGGCGAGTTCGGAGGCGAGGACGCCGAGCGCGGTGTCGCCGAGTGCGGGGTTGTCGACCTCGTTGGTCGTCAGCGCGTAGAGGACGTCGCCGTCGTCGAGACAGTGGAAGGGCTGGATGGCGCGGGCCAGTGAACTGTGGACTTGGCGGGCCAGTTGCCGCAGCGAGCGCGGCCCGAGTCGCTGGTTGATGGCGACGACCGTCAGCGTCGTGTTCCCGAAAGGGAGCGCCGTGCCGCCGGCGCCGGCGAGGCGCCGCTCGAGGTCGTCGGCCAGGTGCCGCCGTTCGCCGGTCGCCCGGTCGAGGTGGCCGCGAACGACGTGGCCCTGCCGATCTACGACAGCGCCGAGCGCGTTGACGACGCTGAAGACGGCGACCTTCGTCGGCCCGACCTGACGGAAGGCGCCACCCTGCCCGGACGGCTCGCCCCGATCAAAGTCGAAGCCGTTGCCGACCGTCGCGGAGCAGCCGACGCCGTGTGCGCCGAGTGGGAACCAGCCGCTCCGGGCCGAGCGCAGCGCGGCGCGGCCGAGCGCCTTGTCGGGGTAGATCGCGTTCGCGCGGTGGGCGTAGTCAAAGATGATCGCGCCCGAGACGAGCGCGATGTCCCGCCAGTTGGTCGAGTAGCCACGCTGGGCGAAGAGTTCGGCCGCCACGCCCGTCGCGGCCTCCAGCCCGTAGATCGAACCGCCGGCCAGGCAGACGGCGTGGAGCCAGCCATCTCCCGCCGTCAGGGACTCGGTCGCGATGGTGCCGGCCGAGCCGCCGCGGACGTCGGCGGCCGCCGCGACGCCGTCGAGGAAGTGGAAGACGGTGCAGCCGGTCGGCCCCTCGGCGTACTCGGCCACACCGACGCGCAGGGCCGGGAAGTCGAACGCCAGGGCCCGCCCGGCGATGTCGGTGCGCGGGACGAGTTGCGCGTGGTCGTTGGACAGGGGCGGCATCGCTCACCTCCTCGGCCACCCGCGCCGTCAACCCGCGCGGGCCGGACGCGCAGCATAGCACACCCGGCCGCCCGCTCCCTCCCGTATAATGGGCTCAGCGATCGGGCGGCCGGACGCCGTGACCGGCCGGCCCGGAGTGCCGCGTAATACCAGGCGCGGGCAGGCCGCGGCCCCCCTGCACGGCGCCGCCCCGGAGGCTCCCATGTACGACACCTACATCGGCACCACCACCGGCGTCTACCGGCTGCACGACGGCGAGGCCGAACCGCTCGGCCTGGCGGACGAGCGCGTCTGGGCCCTCCACGCCTGGCGCGACGGCGGCGACACGGCGCTCCTCGCCGGGAGCTACGGCAACGGCCTCTACCGCAGCGCGGACGGCGGCAAGACCTGGTCCCGCGCCGACGAGGGTCTCACGGCCTCGGCCTTCCGCTGCATCGGCCCCGACCCGCTGAACCCCGGGGCGCTCCTGGCCGGCACCGAGCCGGCGCGCCTCTACCGAAGCGCCGACGGCGGCCGGACCTGGCACGAGTTGACCGGCATCACGCAGGTCCCGGGCTATGAGCAATGGTACCTGCCTTACTCGCCGCGGGCCGGCGCCGTGCGCAACGTCTACGCGCCTCCCGGCAGCACCGGGCGCCTCTTCGCCTCGGTCGAGGTCGGCGGCCTGCTGACGAGCGACGACGGCGGCGCGACTTGGACCTGCCCGCCGGTGATCGAGGACGAGGACATCCACTTCATCACCGGCCACCCGGACGACCCGGACCTGCTCTACGCCGCGCTCGGCTACGCCTCGGTCACGCACCGCGGGCAGGGCGGCGAGCCGCGGCGCTTCGGCGGCGTCGCCCGCTCGCGCGACGGCGGCCGGACCTGGCGCAAACTGGAGACCGACTACACCCGCGCCGTGATCGTCCCGCCGTCGCGCCACGACCTCCTGCTGGCCGGGCCGTCGCCGAACGTCGGGCGCGGCGGCCGCATCGTCGTCTCCGCCGATGGCGGCGACACCTGGACGCCGGCCGCCGGCGGCATCGAGACGCCGATGCCCGACATGGTCGAACTCTTCGTCGCCGCGCCCGACGACACCATCTGGGCCATCACCTCCGGCGGCCGCCTCTTCCGCGCCACCCCCGGCGAGTGGTCCTGGCGCTCCGCCCTCCCGGCCGGCGCCGACCTCGAAGCCCAATCCGTCTCCTTCGTCCCGGCCGGGTAGGACGTTCACCGCGGAGGCACGGAGAGGCCGCAGAGAGTCTGGGCTAGTAGTTCGCTTGGTCCTCTCAATCGTAGCGCCGCCCGCACGACACCGTTCCTTTTCTCGGCGCTGGTCACAGCCAGCGCCGAATTCCATTTTCCGGCACCTCAAGCGACGGTGATCAATGCCAAGTTGCAGGAGTATCTTGACGCCTTGGGCACTCAGCAGTACCATCCCCGGCATGTACAGATGATGGTCAATGGGAGCAGGATTGTAGCAATGCCGAAATCTGCCCGCATGAAGGCCGTGACAGTCGTCGCGATTGGCGAATGCTCCGTTGACTCGGGAGGAGGGGGAATCGGCGTGGTGCTCACCTACCTTCAGCACCGAAAGGAGCTATCGGCCGCGTTCGCTATGACAACTGCGGAGCGAGTTGCCCTAGCCGCGGCAATCGCCGGACTCGAAGCATTAAGGGAATCTTGTGTCGTTCAGTTGTATACGAACTCACCGGCTGCCGTCGGCGTAGGCGTCGTGGGCGAATTGTCGGAGCGAATGCGAGCCCTCTGCATGCAGCACCACACGGTCACGGCACGCCAACTCGTAACCTACGACTCCGATCCTGAAGGGCTACGCTGCGTGGAACTGGCGCGCAAAGCGCGCCGTGCCGGCCCCTGGCTCGAAGACGCTGGCTACCTCGACGTCCTCGCGCAAAAGATATCGCGACAAGCTTCTTTTGCTGCTGCCGACGCTCTCCGCCGTGATGAGTCCCGTCGCGCCCACGACGCCGAATTGGCTCTGTCACCTCACGTTCAGACTTTGAAGAAGCAGATCCGCGAGTTATCCGGCATGATCGCAACCAAACTCCAATACCTCGGCACCTATACGCTCAACGATCGGGCTCATGATCGCCTTTACGAGACCCTCGAGCGCGACCAGGAAAGGCTCGAGAAGCTGATGCGCGCCTTAGCGGAAGCTGAAGCAGGTCGGTAGGGAGCAGGCGAGATCCTCCCCAACTCATCTTGCCCTCGTGAGCGCAGCAGAATTACTCGCGGCCTGCTCGCTGTAGTGCCAAGGAGCCGACTGTGTCGAGAGAGCAGAAGCAGTGTCTCGACGTGTCGTAGCACCAGCAAACGATCAGACTTCACAAGCTGTGACATTCCGGGACGAGGACACTGTGCTCGCTGTCGTCGCACGGCTGAATCTTCGCCCCTGGGGTGAAGACGCATGTAACATTGCGCCGCGCTTCCCGTTATACTTGTAGGCGGAGGATCAGTTTGCAGGTTCGCTTCCGAACCAAGGAGTTGGAGCAGTGCTACCGGCAATCAGGCAAGGCGATTCGTAAGTTCGGCCGAGACGTGGGGCAGCGATACATCTTACGAATCAACCTCATCAAAGCAGTGCCGGATATTGCGACGCTCAAAGATCTCCCAGGACTGCGCTGCCACCCGCTCCACGGCGACCGCACAGGGCAATGGGCGGCAACGCTAATTGGTCGCTCCCGACTGATCTTTACATTCCAGAACGACGAGATGACCATCGTGCGGATCGAGGAGGTCAGCAAGCACTATGACGACTAGCATAGCCATGAGTGCGAATGATGCGCTCCACTCCGATCTGCCGATCGCGCCAGGTGAGTATCTGGCCGAGGTCCTGGCCGAGTATGCGATGAGCCAGGCCGAGTTGGCCCGGCGCATGGGCCGCCCGGCGCAGGCGATCAACGAGATCATTCAGGGGCAGAAGGCGATCACCCACGAAACCGCCTTGCAACTTGAGCAGGTATTGGGGGTGCCCGCGGCCGTCTGGCTCGGGCTGGAAACGGAGTACCAACTGACCAAAGCCCGGCAAGCGGAGAAGGCCGGCCTCGACGCTGATGCCACCCTCCTCGCTGATATCCCCTACGCTGCGATGGCCGGCCGCGGCTGGGTGCCTAGGGCGTGTCAGTCTTATGAGAAAGTCCGGCATCTTCGGCGCTTCTTCGGTGTCGCCGCCCTGGTGGCATTGCCCGGCGTCCATGCCTACGCCTGCGCATTCCGGCGCGCTGACGTCCCGGCTACTCCGTATGCGCTGGCGGCATGGCTGCGCCAGGGCGAAATCGAGGCGCGTAAGCTCGACACGGAGCAATTCAACAAGGCAAAGCTTCGAGCAACCTTGCCAGCTATCCGCGAGCTAACGCGCACGCCCCCTGAGCAATTCATGCCCGAACTGACCGCGCTCCTAGCGGCCGCAGGGGTAGCGCTCGTTGTCCTGCCGCATTTGCCCAAGACCTACGCGCATGGCGCGGTCTTCTGGCTGGGTGACTGGGCCGTGCTGCAACTGAGTATCCGCGGCAGTTACGCGGACATCTTCTGGTTCAGCCTCTTCCACGAACTTGGTCATCTTCTGCTCCACGGCAAGCGAACCATTCTGGAAGGGCAGGACACGGACGACGGTGAATGCCGCAGACTAGAGCGCGAAGCCGACACCTTCGCGCAGGACACGCTCATCCCGCGCGGCAGTTACGAACAACTGGTGCGGTCAGGCACATTCAGTAAGGACACCTTGACTGCGTTCGCCGATCGGCACGGCATCGCCGTCGGTATCGTGGTGGGACGCTTGCAGCGCGACCAGCACCTGGGCTACCAGCAGTACCACCGTCTCCGCGAACGGTATCAGTGGAGCGAAGAGTAGCGGGGGCGGCCTTGTTTTGGCCCCACCCCCGCGCTTGTGCGGGCTGGCGGCGGGTGGTATCGTCGGGCCGGGCCGAGCGGACACACGGTGCGCCGGGCGCGCCGGCGCGGAGGAGGAGAGCGTCATGGAGGCCGGGCTGGACGAGGCGACCCTGGACACCCTCTGGCGGCCGTTCACGCAGCACGCGCTGCGCCAGCAGCCGCTCGTCATCGCCGAGGGGCGCGGCTGCACGCTGATCGACGCCGACGGCAACGAGTACCTCGACGCAATGGCCGGCCTCTGGTGCGTCAACGTCGGCTACGGGCAGGAGCGGCTGGTCGAGGCGGGCGCGGAGCAGATGCGCAAGCTGCCCTACTCGCCGCTGACCCGCCCCGCGCCGCCCGCGCTCGAGCTGGCGCGGCGGCTGGCGGCGATGCTCCCCGGCGACCTCAACCACGTCCAGTTCCTCAATAGCGGCTCCGAGGCGGTCGAGGCGGCGCTGAAGATCGCGCGGCAGTACGCGCGGCAGGCGTACCCGCACCAGAACCGCTACAAGGTCATCGCGCGCTACCGCGGCTACCACGGCTGGACGATGGGCGCGCTCGGCGCGACCGGCCAGCAGGCGCGCAAGAACGCCTTCGAGCCGGTGCTGGCCGGCTTCGTCCACGTCCGCCCGCCGGACACGTTCCACCTCTTCGCGAACGTGCCGCCCGCCGAGGCGGCGCGGCAACTGGCCGACGAACTCGACCAGGTGATCGCCTTCGAGGGGCCGGAGACGGTCGCCGCCTTCATCGGCGAGCCGATCATCGGCGGCGGCGGCGTGATCGTCCCGCCCGAGGAGTACTGGCCGCTGATCCGCCAGGTCTGCGACAAGCACGGCGTGCTGCTGATCCAGGACGAGGTCATCACCGGCTTCGGCCGCACCGG
This sequence comes from Thermomicrobiales bacterium, assembly GCA_035708265.1. Classification (GTDB taxonomy): domain Bacteria; phylum Chloroflexota; class Chloroflexia; order Thermomicrobiales; family CADCWN01; genus DASSSV01. The sequence continues at coordinate 8,198 of DASSSV010000699.1, forward strand.
CACGCTGTTCGGCTGCCAGCAATGGGGCATCGTGCCCGACATCATGACGATGGCGAAGGGGATCGCCAGCGGCTACCAGCCGCTCGCCGCCACCGCCGTGACCGACAAGGTCTTCGACGCCTTCCTCGGCGACCCGGCCGACAACGTCCAGTTCAACCAGGTCAGCACCTACGGCGGGCACCCGGTCGCCTGCGCGGTGGCGCTGGCGAACCTGGACCTGGTCGACGAGCTGGGGTTGGTGGCGAACTCGGCGCGGATGGGCGAGCGGCTGCGCGGCGGCCTGCGCGAGCTGCAGGCGAGCCACCCGACGGTCGGCGACATCCGCGGCAAGGGCCTCCTCAACGGCGTCGAGCTCGTCAAGCCTGGCACGCGCGACCCGCTCCCCGGCGCCGAGGTCAACAAGGTCATCGCGGCGGCGCAGGAACGCGGCGTGCTGCTGATGAAGAACTCCGCGACGGTCGGCGGCCTGGAGTGCGTGCTGACCTTCGCGCCGCCGCTGATCATCGCCGAGCCGGAGGTCGAGCGCATCGTGGACGTCCTCGACGCGGCGCTCGGGGCGGTCGAGAAGTAGACGATAGACGATAGACGTTAGACGATAGAAAGCGGCGGCGTGGGCACGGGAGCGCGTGGCGGTTGCCCGCGCGGGTAGGTGGTCGTCCTAACCCGCGCAGGCGGGTTTCGTGGCCGCAGGCCATTGAGGCGCGGTTTCAACCGCCAGCCCACCCCGCCCGCCCGACACCCTCGCCCCACCCACGCCGCGAGGAGAGACGCCAGTTATGTGGGTGTACGTTGGGACCTACACCGCGGCCGAGCCCTACGCGCGCGGCCGCGCCGAGGGGATCTACGCCTACCGCCTCGACCCGGACAGCGGCGCGCTGACCCGCGCCTTCACGCTGCCGGGCGTCGTGAACCCTTCCTATCTCGCGGTCGCGCCCGACGGGCGGGCGCTCTACGCCGTCAACGAGGCGCCGGAGTTCGAGGGGCAGGCCGGAGGCGGCGTCAGCGCGTTTGCGCGCGACCCGGCCAGCGGCCGGCTGACCGCGCTCGATCGCCAGCCGTCGCACGGGACCGACCCCTGCTACGTCAGCGTGGACCACAGCGGGCGCGTCGCGCTGGTCGCCAACTACACCAGCGGCAGCGTCGCCGCCTACCCGCTCGGCGCCGACCGCGGCCTCGGCGCAGCGACGTCGGTCCACCAGCACGCCGGCTCCGGGCCCAATCCCAAGCGCCAGGCGGGGCCCCACGCCCACTCGATCCAGCCCGACCCCACCAACCGCTTCGCCCTCGCCGCCGACCTTGGCCTCGACCGCGTCCTGGTCTACCGGCTCGACCCGGCGCGCGGGACGCTGGAGCCGGACGACCCGCCGGCCGCCGCCCTCCCGCCCGGCTCGGGGCCGCGCCACCTGGCCTTCCATCCCGACGGTCGCCACGTCTACGTGATCGGCGAACTCGACTCGACGCTGACGGCGTGCATCTGGGACGCCGAGCGCGGGACGCTGGAGCCCTTCCAGACCGTCTCGACGCTGCCGGCCGGGTTCGCGGGCGTCAACTCCTGCGCCGACGTCCACGTCGCGCCGTCCGGCCGCTTCGTCTACGGCTCCAACCGCGGGCACGACAGCGTCGCGGTCTTCGCCGTGGATCAGGCGACCGGCGCGCTCGAACCGGCCGGCCACACGCCAACCGGCGGGCGCACGCCGCGCAACTTCGCCATCACGCCGTCCGGCGCGTTCCTGCTCGCGGCGAACCAGGACACGGATAGCGTCGTGACCTTCCGCCTCGACGGCGCGACGGGGCAACTCGCATCGACGGGCCAGGTCACGAGCGTGCCGAGCCCGGTCTGCCTGACGCTCGTCCCGGACGCGCGGTAGCGGCTCAGCCGAGCGTCGCGCGCGCGATCGTGATGCTGCCGAGCACGAAGGCGACCGCGACGGCGGCGAGGAGCGCGCCGCGGAGCCGGCCGCGGCGGGGCCTGGCCGGCGCGTAGTCACCGATGGCGATCCAGACGCCCGCGCCGCCGTGGGCGAGTGCCGCGACGAGCATCAGCCAGTCCCAGGCGAGCCAGAAGGCCGAGCCCCAGCGCCGCGCGACGAACGCCGAGCCGGTATCGGCGACGTCGGTGACGATGTGCGTGAGGGCGAAGTGGCCCAGTACCAGCACGCTGAGGAGCAGGCCGGTCAGCCGGACGAGGAGCCAGGCGCGATAGCGCGCCCGCGTGCCGGCCTGCCGCGCCGCGACGGCGTGGCGGTCGCCGGGCCGGAACGGCCCGGTCTCGACCGTGCGCGTGCTCATCGGAACAGTGGCCGCAGGATGACGACGCTGCCGGCGAGCCCGAGGACGAGCGTCAGCGCGACGACGCCGCCCAGCGCCCGGCGCGCGGCGTCGAGGCCGAGGTCGGCCAGGTCCACGACGAGCAGGCGCAGGCCGTTGAAGGTGTGGAAGAGGATCGCCGCCAGCAAGCCGCACTCGAAGAGGCGCAGCGGCGCCGAGCCGTAGAGGGCGTGGACCTGGTCGTAGAGGCCGCGCGAGTAGGCGTAGAGGCTGACGTCGACGACGTGCAGGCCGAGGAAGGCGAAGACGGCGAAGCCGCTGATACGATGCGCGTAGAAGGCCCAGCGCTGGAACTCGGCGCGCTCGGCGGGCGAGCGCCACAGGCGCCGCGCCAGGTCGCGCGTGAGGTAGGCCCCGCCGCCCTCCCGCGCCCCCGCCGCGAGCACCACCACGCCGAACGCCCCGACGCCGGCCAGCACGCCGGCCAGCGCCACCACGAAGACCACCTGCGCGATCGTCACGCTCGCCTCCTTTGCGTAGGGGTTAGGCGTTAGGCGTTAGGAGACGGAGGCTGAGAATCGGTAACAGCCAACTCCCAACACCCGCCGCCTGGCTGAGCGGCCTTGGCTCGGGGGGCGTGACTCCGCTCTCGCGCGCCAGGTCCAACCACTCGGCCATGAGTTCCAGCACGCGCTCCAGCGCCTCCTGGTAAGTATCGCCATGCA
>DASSSV010000700.1:0-6650 GCA_035708265.1 Thermomicrobiales bacterium
GCACGGCGCGCCGGCGGGCGCGGAGGAGCAACTGGCCTGCCTGACGGAAGAGCAGTTCTTCGCGCGCCTGATCGGCCCCGGCTTCATGCCGCACCCGACCTGGCGCGACGCCGAGACCGCCGCGCTGATGCGCCGGCTGACGACCGAGCAGTTGCGGGCGACCGGGAGGGATGCCCCGCGCGAGCGATGAGCGACGAGCGACGCGCGATGAGGCAGGCCGGACCGCTCATCGCTCATCGCTCAGCATTGGAGGACCGATGACCGAGCAGCAAGACGCCTATCGCGCGCTGCGCGCCAGCACGCTTAACCAGATGGACGCGGCGCGCCGCCTCGTCAACACCTACTTCACCGAGCTCGTCGGCGAGGAGCAGGCGGGCCAGGCCACCTGCTCCTCGCCCGCATGGTCAGCCTCCTGGCCGACATGCTCGCCGACCTGGCCGTCTTCGTCGCGGCCACCGGCGGGAAGGATGCGCAGCAGTGACTAATCTCGCCGCACCCCGCGACGCGCCGACTCTGGCCGTGGTCGCAAGCGCCCCGCTCAGTGGGCCGGCTCTCGCGATCCCCTCCGACCTCGCCTTCGCCGGCGACTTCCTGCCCGCGCCCGACCTGGAGAAGATCGCCGCCCGGCTGATCTATGAGCACGGCGCGTGCGGCTTCCTGCGCGAGTGGGCCGACGATATCGCCCTCCTGTGGAAGAAGAAGGGCGGCCAGAAGGGCGGCAAAGCGATCTTCGGGCGCTGCCAGGCGCTCGCCGGCGCCGCGCGCCACTACAGCGGCAAGCGCTACCTCATCTGGGCCGCTGCCGACCATTGCCGCCGCGCCGGCTTCCGCGAGCGCCAGCTCGAGGCGCTCGTCCACCACGAACTCTGCCACCTGGCCCCGGGCGAGACTGACGCAGTGACTGGCGAGCAGGCGCCGCCCCTGGTTGTGGGCCACGATTTCGAGGGCTTCCTGGCCGAACTGGCGACCTACGGCCCCTGGCGGCCGGATCTCGCCCAGGCCCGTGCCGCCCTCGGCCAGTTGCCGCTCTTCGAGGCTGAGCGATGAGCGAGCGGCCACCGCCCATCGACCCCGCGGAACTCGCCGACGTGTTCGCCGCGCATCAGCCCGACGACTTCAGCGGCGCGCGCTTCTGCGCCACCTGCGACGAGGACTACCCCTGCCACACCGCGCGCCTTCTCGCCATGCTGGTGGAGGCGACCGCGCGCCGGCTGTGGGCCGAACGCCAGCTCAGGGCGCAGCAGGCCGGCAGGGGCCGCCTCGCGCCCGCCCCGCGCTGGCCCGCCGAGCCCAGGCAGGACATGTACCGCCAACTCGCGCGCAAAGCGCTCACGCTCCCGGAAGAGCCGACGCCCCTGACCCATCTTCGGCCGCCGTTCTGACGACTGACGACCGACGACTTCAGCAGGAGGAATCCGATGCCGCGCGGCATGAACGTCATCCACCTGATCGGCACGATCGGCTCGGACGCCGAGCTGCGCTACACGCAGGGCGGGACCGCCGTCGCCACCTTTCGCCTCGCGGTCAACCGGCCGCCGCGCGCCAGTCCCCCCAAGACTGCGCTTGGGGCAGGCAAGCCGAGTCTTGGGGACGGGCAGGCCGTCACCGACTGGTTCACGATCGCGTGCTGGGGCAAGCTCGCGGAGGTCGCCGACGAGCATGTGAGGAAGGGCGGGCGCGTCTACGTGCACGGCCGGCTCCAACCGCGCGCCTACACCGACCGGCAGGGGCGGGGTGCCCGCTTGCGGGCCTGCGTCGACCTGGAGGCCAACGCCGAGGCGTTCCTGCTACTCGACGGGAAGCCTGATGCGGGAGACCACGGGCGGCGGACGGCGGACCGCGGGGAGGAGCCGCTGACGCTTGACGACGTCCCCTTCTGATCGGGTCGTCGGCAGCAGGAGCAGGAGCGATGCACGACGCTCTCCTGGCCCGCCTCGACGCGGCGATGGCCGAGATCCGCGCCATCCGCCAGGATCTCGACGCTATCACGCCGCGCGCCCGCTTCCCCGACCACGTCCGCGCCGAGCGGCAGGGCCGGCGCTGGTCGCAGGAGCGGCTGGCCGAGGAGGCGGGCATCGACCACTCCCTCATCAGCCGGCTGGAGGCGGGTGTGCGGCAGCCGACCCGCGGGGCGGTCACGCGCCTGGCCGACGCCTTCGCCCTCACCGGCGCGCGCCGCACCCGCTTCTTCGCCGCGGCCGGCTACCTGGAGGAGATGCCGTGAGCCCGACGCTCGTGCTGGAGCTGCCCATGCCCGACCACCGCCTCTCGATCAACGGCGCCAGGCGCACGCACCCGGCCGTCCTCCGCCAGATCAAGCGCGCGCACAAGGAGGCGGCCAGGCTCGCGGCGTTGGCCCTCATCCCGCCACACGAGCGGCCGGCGTTCCCCGCCGGCGCCCGTATCCGGGTGACGGTCGACGTCGAGCGGCGGCGCGGTGGGCGGCGCTGGGACAACAGCGGCATCATCGAGGCCATGAAGCCGTACATGGACGGGTTCGAGGAGAGCGGGGCGCTCTACGCCAACGACCAGCAGCTCGATTGGGTCGCCGTCACCTGGGACGAGCGCCCGACCGGCCGCGGCGTGGTGACGCTCACCTTCACGAGCGCGCCGGCGTTCCCGTGAGCGTCGCCCAGCGACCGAGGCCGTGCCGGTGCACGTGTCCGCTCCGGGTGGCCGCGTCGGCTGGGAGGAGGCGCGGCCGCGGCGCGTCGCCGCCTGGGGTCACGGCAGGCCGCCCCCGTCGCCCCCGCCGCCCAGCATGGGGGCCGCCAGCGCGGCGGCCACGGCGGCGAGGAGGTCGGCGCAGTCGAAGGGCTTGGCCAGGAGGCCGGCGAAGCCACGCGCCCGCCACTCGGCGAACGCCGCGGGCGGGTGGGCGGTGAAGATCACCGTCGGGGTGCCGCCCGCCGCCGCCCGCACGCGCTCCAGCGCGGCCCAGCGGCCGGGGTCCACGCCGCTCGCCGCGCCGAGCGGGTCCATCAGGACCAGGTCGTAGCGCCGGGCGGCCAGCGCCGCCAGCGCGGCGGCCTCGGTCGCCACCGCGGTGACGCGGTAGCCCGCGTCGCGCAGGAGCGCCGCGGTCAGCGCGCCGATGTCGGGGTCGTCGTCCACCACCAAGAGCGCCCGTGGTCGCGCGGCCATGGATCCACTTTTCCGTGCGTGTCGCTCGTCGCCCTTCTCGCCGCCCGCGGGCGGGATGCTCAGGGGGCGCGCGGGCACGTCCGGTGGACGCCGTCTCCCGGCATGGGTCGCGGGAAGTTGCTCCCGGAATACCACAGGCGGCTCGGGCCGCCGTCGGCCCGCCCCGCCCAGGATAGCGGGGACCGCCCGCGCGCGTCCGTGTACTGGTTTACCCAGGCGGCGGCGCGCCGGCGTCGCCGAGGAGGCGCGCGTAGGTGCCGGCGATGACGCCGTAGCACTCGCACGCCGCCCCCTCCAGGCCCGCGCGGTCGCACACGGTGACGACGCCCCGGCGGTAGGCGATCAGCCCGGCGCGCTGGAGCGCCCCGGCCGCGCGGGTCACGCTGACGCGGGTCACCCCGAGCATCTCGCCGAGGAGCTCGTGGGTGAGCGGGAAGGTGTCGGCCCCGGCGCGGTCCTGCGTCGCCAGCAGCCAGCGGGCGCAGCGCTGCTCGACCGGGTGCAGCCGGTTGCACGCCCCGACCTGGGCGGCGAAGACGTAGAGCGCCTGGGCGAAGCGCGCCAAGAGGGCGTGCAGCCGGCTCCCCGGCGCCGCCGCCTCGCGGAGGGCCACCACCGGCAGGCGCGCGTAGGCGCCGGGGACCTGGCCGATGATGGCCAGGGGGCTGTGGTCGGCGCCGTGGAAGCTCGGCAGGCCGACCAGCCCCTCGCACCCGATGGTCCCGACGTCGACCAGCGCGCCGTCGGCCATCGCGACGACCACCGAGGCGACGCCGGTGAGCGGGAAGTAGACGTCGCGGAGCCGCTCGCCCGGCGCCTGGATGGTCTCGCCGGCGCGCCAGCGGGCCGGCGCCAGGTGCGGGGCGAGGGCGTCATACTCGGCGGGCGGGAGGACGGCCAGGAGGCGGTTGGCGCGGAAGTCGGGCGCGGGCGACGGGGGGCGGCGGGGGGCCACGGCGACACCTCCTCACGGCGGGAGCGCGCGGGATGGGGCGCCCGGCGAGGGGGCCGCGGCGGCGGCCCCACGGGGGCGGCGGGAGTATACCACGATACCGACACGCGGGGCGGGCGCGGGTACCGTGGGCGGGCACGCCGCGCGCATGGCGCGGTGTACCCGTCACCCGCCGCGGCGGCGCGGCGCGCCGCCGCCCGCCGCCTTGCCCACGGAGGCCCGATGTCTGCTGAGATCCCTGAGCCCGCCCCCCCGCCGCCCGCGGTCGCCGCCGCGGTGCCCCGCGCCCGCCGCTCGCGCGGCGCGGAGCCGCCCGCCCCCGGCCCGGCCGTCCCGCCCGGCACGCCGGTCCTCGTCGTCGCCGCGGACGCGGCCGACCGCGCCCGCCTGGCCGCCGTCCTCGCCGCGGCCCGCTGCCGGCCGGCGCCCTGCGCCCCGGACCAGGTCCGGCCGGCCCTCGCCGCCACCCACCCCGCCGTCGTGCTGCTGACGGTGCCGCGCCCCGGCGACGCAGCGCTGGCCCTCTACCGCCGCCTGCGGGGCGACGAGGCCAGCGCCGCCCTGCCGGTGGTCCTGCTGAGCCGGGTGCCCGCCGCCATCGTGGCCGCCCGGCTGGCCGACTGCCCGCCCGAGGGCCTGGTCCACCGCCCCTGCCCGCCCGCCGCGGTCCTCGCCGCGCTGGGGGAGGCGCTGGCCGGCCGGCGCGGGGGCGCGCCGGGAGGGAGCGCGCGGATGGAGCACTACACGATCCGCTATCGGCACGTCGACCAGCGGGGGCGCGTCGCGCTCATCGTGACCGACGGCGCGGGCGACGCGTACCTCTTCGCCGCCGGGGCGCTGCAAGCGCGCCGCGCCGGGCCGGATGCGGCCGCGCGGCTGGCCGGGCGGCTGGCCGGCGCGGGCGCGTGGACGCCGATGCCGCCAGCTCCGCCCTACACCTTGGCCGGTCTGCGTCGCCTCCTGGACGCCGCGCCGCCCGACGAGGGCGGGCGCTGAGCCGCGGCCGGGCCTCCCGCGCGCCCGCGGCCAGCAGCGCGCCTCCTCGCGGGGGTGCGAGGGCTAGGGCGCGGGGAGCCGGAGCGCGACCGCGGCCAGCACCCGCGCGACGTCGAAGGGCTTGGGCAGGAGGGTCACGCCGGGCGGCGGCGCGGCGGGCGGGGTGGCGGTCAGCAGGACCACCGGCACGACCAGGTCCGGGCGGGCGCGCAGGCGGGCGATGAGGGCGGTGCCGCTGAGGCGGGGCATGCGCTCGTCGGTGAGCAGCATGTCGGGGTGGTCGAGGTCGAGGCGCAGCAGCGCCTCGGCGCCGTCGCGGGCGCGCAGCACGCGGTAGCCCTCCCCTTCGAGGAGCTCGGCGAGCAGGTCGCGGATGGCCGGGTCGTCCTCGGCGACGAGGATGGTGGCGGGCACGCCGCGGCCCGGCGCGCGGCGGCCGCCGCGCGCGCGGTCAGCGGCGGAACTCCTCGTAGGCACGGCAGACCGCCTGGCGCAGGTCGAGGCAGCCCCGCGCGTACACGAAGTCGTCCCGCGCCCAGGCGCGCTCGATCTCGCCGCCGAGCACCGCCAGCATCGCCCGGAACAATTCGCACTTCGCGGCGGGCGGGAGGGCCCGGTCGTGCAGGACCCGCCGCCCGGTCGCGGTGAGGCGCATCGCCATCGCCGCCGCTCCTCGCCGTTACGTCCTCGCGCGCACCCGCGGCGTGCGCGCCGCGTCGGCGTGCGCCTCGCAGCCGGCGTGCCACCGCCCGCCGCCATCCGCGGGAACGGCTGCTGCCTTGCTCCGCCCCGGCGTTGGTCCGCGCCGCCCGGCGTGGACCGGGGCAGCGACCCCCGCGTGCCGCGCTCGGGCGACCGGCCGGGCGTCGTGGCCTTCCTTCCTTGATGCACGATGCGCGCGGCGCGGCGGCCCGCCCGCGGTGGCACGCGCCCTGCTTACCCCCGGCGACGGCACGCCCGGTGCCGGACGTCGGAGCCGCGCCCCGACGGCGCGGGCGACAGCGAGGAGGTCGTCATGGCCGGGATCCTCTGGACGGTGTTCGTCATCCTGCTCGTCCTCTGGCTGCTGGGGTTCTTCGTGGTCCACCTGGGCAGCCTGATCCACCTGCTGCTCGTGATCGCGGTGATCGTGCTGATCTACAACCTGATCGCCGGCCGGCGCACCGCCGTCTAGGCGGGCACGGCGACGGCGGCGCGGGCCGACCGCCGACGCGCGACGTGCGAGCGTCGGCGCGGATGAGCGGGAGGGACGTGCAGTGGGCTATTGCTTCGTGTGCCACCGCCGGACCAGCCTGATGGTGCAAGCCGACCTCTGCGACGGCGACTTGGCCGTCCCGCTGGCCTGGCTGTGCATGGGCTGCCGCGCGAGGCCGGGCGCGCTCGATGCGTTCGCGGCGGACCAGCGCGCCGGCCTCGCGGGGTGGCCCGACGCGCTGGTCATCCGGGAGCAGCCCGGCGCGGGGGCCTAGCGGCCGATATCCAGCGCATCCCGGTCGGCCGCCGCCGCCAGCGCGGCGACCGGCAGCTCCAGCGCGGCCGCGAGGGGGGCCAGGGTGCG
>DASSSV010000701.1:0-13919 GCA_035708265.1 Thermomicrobiales bacterium
GGCGACGAGGCACAGCGCGGGTGCGTAGCGGGCCAGCTCGAAGCGCGTGCGCAGGGCGAAGACCACGAGCGCGACCAGCGCCGCCCACCCGCCCGCCGGGCCCGCGACCGACGCTCCGAGCGCCAGCGCCGGGACCGCGTAGGCCAGCAGCGCCAGCAGGAGGACCATCCCCAGCACGCGCCACGGCGGCGCGATCAGCCCGGGCGGCGCGCCCGCGTCGCGCAAGTTCGCCCCCGCGACGAGGATGCCGAGGTCGCGGCGGTCGCCGGCTGGGCGGAAGGTCGGCGCATCGAGGGTCACGCGCAGGTCGCCGCCGTCGAACGCGGCCGGCGGGACGGCGAGCTGGTAGTCCCGCAGGTCGGGCGTGAGTTGCAGCGTGGCGGGCGGCTGGTTCCCGACCGTCACGCGCACGGCGGGCGGCGGCGCGCCGTCGGGCCGCGCGCCCTGGAGGCGGAGCGTCAGCGTCGCCGCGGTCGCGCCGTAGCCGGGGATGGTGATGACGGCGTGGCCGGTCGTCCAGCGGTAGGTCAGCGCGCCACCCGGCGCGACCTCGGCCGCCTGGAAGCCGGTCAAGTAAGGATCGTCGTTCGGCGCGCCGACCGCGAGGGCGAAGGGTCGGCGTGCCTGCCAGCAGAAGAGCGTCGCCAGCGCGGCGACGAGCAGCAGCGCCGGCAGGTGCAGGCGCGGGTCGAGCAGCCGCGCGAGGGAGAGTGCCGGCGAGTCGCGGCGCCGGCGGCGCACTATGCGCGGCCGCGCGGCCGGCCCGAGCGCGGCCGCGGCCTGGGCTGGCTCGGCAGCGGGGGCGCGCGGCGAGTCGCCGGTCATGAGCGAGCCGTCTCCCGGCTGGAGGACGTCCGCGCGCCCGCGGTTGAAACCGCGGCTAGAGGCTCGCTCCGCTGCGCTCTGCTCGCCACGAAGTCCGCCTCCGCGGACTGGGCTTTCGTCCCAACCCGCGCAGACGGGTTTTGTGGCCGCAGGCCATTGAGGCGCGGTTTCAACCGCCAGCCACCTCGCGCCGGTTCAGACATACCGCCAGATGCGCTGGTAGGGGCTGCGCTCGTCGCGGTTCATGCGGCGGGTGGAGCGCTGGTCCCAGGGGACGAAGCCGCGCACGTCGAAGAAGGTCATGCCCTTGCGGTTGGCCTTCAGGACCGAGGCCCATTGCTCGGTCGCGCCCTCGGCCAGTTGCCGGTCGGTCAGCGCGCGCAGGAGGCGCGTGCCGATGCCGCGGCGCTGGCGCCCCGGCGCGACGTAGAGGTCGAAGACCTCGCCCGCGTCGTCCTCGACCATGTGCCCGCGGGCCGCGCCGACGAGCGCGCCGCCCTCCTCGGCCACCAGCCAGCTCCGCCGGCCGATCTCCTCGCGGATGCGCGCCGGGTTGTAATACTCCGCGATGGCCTGCTCGATACTCTCGTCGGAGACGAGCGCGCGGTAGGTGTCCCACCAGCAGGCCGCGCAGAGCCGGCTGATCGCCTCGGCGTCGTCCGGCGTCGCCGCCCTGATCGCGGCCTCGCCGGCCGGGGTCTCCCCGCCCGCCGCGCCCGCGTCCGCCTCCCGCTCCGCCCCGGTCTCGCTCATCGCCCCCGCCGCTCGCGCGGAGTTGATGGTTTACCGTTGGTAGTTGGTAGTGAGCGTGTGCCTCGTCCTCTATCAACGATCAACCAGCAGCCATCAGCTCCCAACGGTTCGTCACGCATTGACTACGTGGATCGGGCCGACGGTCTCGGCGAGCGCGGCCTCGTGGATCGCCTCGGGGAGCGTCGGGTGCGCGTGGATCGTCGCCGCGATCTCCTCGGCGGTGTACTCCATCGACATCGCCAGCGCCGGCTCGGCGATCAGATCGGTCGCGCGCGGCCCCATGATGTGGACGCCGAGCACTTCGCCGGTGTCCTCGTCGCAGATCATCTTGACGAAGCCGTTGGTCTGGCCCATCGCCACGGCGCGCCCGATCGCCGCGAAGGTGATCTTCGCGACCTTGACGTTCTTGTACTTCTGGCGCGCCTCCTCTTCCGGCAGGCCCACGCCCGCGAGTTCCGGCAGCGCGAAGACCGGCGAGGGGATCACGCCGTAGTTGACCCGGTGCGGGCTGCTGCCGGTGACCGCCAGGAAGGCCGCGACCTCGCCCTCGTCCATCGCCTTGTGCGCCAGCAGCACGCCGCCGACCGCGTCGCCGATCGCCCAGACGTTCGGGATATTCGTCTGGTAGTCCTTGTTGATCGTGATCTCGCGCCGCCCGGTCGCCAGCCGCAGCCCCTCGGCGACCGCGTCCTGGTGGTAGGGCACACGCCCGGTGGCGACCAGCACCTTCTCGCCGGTCGCCTTCGCCGGCTTGTCGTTGACGGTGTATTCGACGGTCAGCTGCTTGTCGCCGCTCTGCGTGATCTTCTTCACCGCGGCGCCCAGCACGACCTCGGCGCCGAGGCGCTTCAGGTTGGCGACCGCGCGCTTGGCCAGTTCCTCGTCCATGCCGGGCATCAGCCGCGGCAGCATCTCGACGATCGTCACCTTCGTGCCGAGCGCGGCGAAGATCGAGCCGAACTCGACGCCGATGATCCCGCCGCCGATCAGGACCAGGCTCGCCGGCAGCTCCTTGAGCGAGACCGCGCCGTTGGAGTCGATCACGCCGGGCAGGTCGAGCCCCTCGATCGGCGGCTTCGCGACGGCCGAGCCGGTGGCGAGGATCGTCTTCTGCATGCCGATCTCGGTCGCGCCGCCCTGGTTGAGCTTGACCTGGATCTTGCCCGGCGCGACGAGCGTGCCGTGGCCGCGGAGGACGTCGATCTTGTGCGCCTTCATCAGTTGCGCCAGGCCGCCGGTGAGTTGCTTGACGACCTTGTCCTTGTGCGCCATCACCTGCGCGAAATCGATCTCCAGGCCGCTGACCTTGACGCCGAGTTCCGCGCCGCGCTCCTTGTTCTCGTGGTAGACCTCGGCGCTGTACTGCATCGCCTTGGTCGGGATGCAGCCCCAGTTGGTGCAGGTGCCGCCCAGCTCGTCGCGCTCGACGAGCGCCACGCGCGCGCCGAGCCGCGCCGCGCGGATCGCGGCCGTGTAGCCGCCCGGCCCGCCGCCGATGACCGTCAGGTCGTAGGTCTGGCCCTGTCCGCCGGCCGTTGCGCTCATGGCGTCGTTTCCCTTTCCCCGCCGCCGATCTCGCGGCGCCAGCGCGTCCGATCCACGGGCGCAAGCCTAGCCGAGCCGCGGGGAAAGTGTCAAGGAAACGCGGCGCGCGGAGTGCGCGCCAGGCGAATGCATGGGTGAGGAGCCGGACGGCTGAAGTCGCGCCTATCGGCAGGCCCGTAAGCGGACACCCCGCCGCGAAGCCCGGCCATGTCCCCGCGTCCCCGCCCGCGCCGGCAGGCTTCGTGCGCCGGCAGGTGTCCCCAGCCGCGGCTTCAGCCGCCCGGCCCCCGCGCGCCGCCATGACCGACATCTGGCCCGCGTCGTGCGCTATAGTTGCTCGGGATGGCTGATGGGCGCGGCGGGGATGGCCCCGTGGACGAGGGGAGCGGCGCGAACTGACACGATCGGCGATGCGGCGGAATCGGATGCAAGGCCGCGGGCGGCGCGGCCGAATTACCATTGTCGGCGGGAGTATCTTGCTCCTAGCGGGGCTCCTCGGCGCGGCGGCCGCCATCCTGCCCGCGACCATCGCGCGGGCGGGTGGGGCCGCACCGGCCGGGCAGGCCGCCGGCCTCGACCCCGCCGCGCTCGCCGCGGCGGCCGCCCGGCCGACGGCGGCGGAGGACGGCTTCGTGCGGCGCGTCTACACCGACGCCACCGGACAGTCGCTCACCTACTACCTCTACGTCCCGGCCGGCTACGACCCGCACGGGCAATACCCCCTGGTCCTGCTCCTGCACGGCGGCGGGGAGCGGGCCCAGCCCCAGTCCACACCCGCGCAGAACGAGGCGCGCCTGCTCGACCAGGGCTACATCAGAGTCTGGGCCGCCAGCGACGCGGCTGCGCCGGTCCCCACCGTGCAGGCGCGCTGGCCGAGTTTCGTCGTCGTGCCGCAACTGACCTACCCCGACCAGTGGGTGAACGTGCCGACGGATCAGGGGGTCTACCGGCAGCCGGCCGAGCCGAGCGACCCGCTGCGGCTGACGAAGGAGCTCCTGGACGCGCTGCAACGCGAGTACCGGGGCATCGATCCCGCCCGCCGCTACATCACCGGCATCTCGCTCGGCGGCTACGGCGTGTGGGACGCGATCGAGCGCTGGCCCGACTACTTCGCGGCGGCGGCCCCGCTCTGCGGCGCGGGCGACCCCGCGGCGGCGGCGCGGCTGGTCGGGCTGCCGATCTGGGCCTTCCACGGCGCGCACGACGGGATCGTGCCGGTGGCGGGCTCGCGTGCCATGATCCGCGCGATCGAGGCGGCGGGCGGGCACCCGCGCTACACCGAGTACGCGAAGGCGGGGCACGGCATCTGGAACACGGTCTACGCCTCGCCGCGCCAGCCGGGGCAGACCTCGCCGTTCTTCACGTGGCTCTTCGCGCAGCGCCGGCCGGGGTAGGGCGCCGCCCGTCTGGTATACTAATCGCGAATCGGGTGCGCCCGCGCGCGGCGTCCGCGGGGTCGCGGCCCGATGCCTGCTAGCCACCCAGCGACTGTGACGAAAGGACCGCCAGATGGAGAAGGTCGCCATCATCGGGCTCGGGCTGATCGGCGCCTCGATCGGCGTTGGGCTGCGTCAGTGGGCGCAGGCCGAGGAGAAGGGGCAGCCTAAGGTCCGCGTCGTCGGCTTCGACATCGACATCGCGCAGCAGCAGGAAGCCCGGCGCCTGAAGGCGGCCGACGAGGTGAGCTGGGACCTCCCCTCGGCGGTGCGCGACGCCGACCTCGTCGTCGTCGCCACGCCGGTCGGGGCGATCCCCGAGGTCTTCCAGACCATCGGCGACCACCTCAAGCACGGCTCGGTCGTGACCGATACCTGCTCGACCAAGGCGCAGGTGATGACCTGGGCCCGCCAGCTCCTGCCGACGACGACCAGTTTCGTCGGCGGCCACCCGATGGCCGGCAAGACGCAGAGCACCGAGGGCGCCGATGGGGCGCTCTTCAAGGGCGCGACCTGGTGCGTCTGCCCGGCGGTCAATGCGCCGGAGTCCGCCATCCAGACGGTGCTCGGCCTGGCGACCGCGCTCGGCGCGCAGACGCAGTTCATCGACCCCGTCGAGCACGACGCCTTCGTCGGCGGCGTCAGCCACCTGCCCTTCCTGGTGTCGAGCGCGCTGATGAACACGGTCAGCGCCGGGCCGGCCTGGCGCGACATGAAGACGCTCACCGCCACCGGCTTCCGCGACGTCTCGCGCCTGGCCGGGGGTAGCCCCAAGATGTACCGCGACATCTGCGAGACCAACCGCGAGAGCATCCTGCGCTGGCTCGACGAGTACACCGCGTCGCTGCGCGAGTTGCGCGCGCTGGTGGCCGACGGCGACGAAGCGGCCGGCGCGAAGCTGGAGTCCTACTTCACGCAGGCCCGCGAGGCGCGCGCCGATTGGGCGACGGCCGAGCGCACCGACGGCCAGTTGCTCCAGGATACCGAGAGCGAGTTGAACAACCTCTCGCTCTCCAGCCAGTTCAGCCAGATGCTCTTCGGCAACCTCGCCCGGCGCCGCCGCCCCGAGCGCCCGAGCAACGGCAAGCACCGGCCGGGGCGCGAGGACCGGTCGTAGGGCGTGGGACGTAGGGCGTAAATGGCGGTGGCGGAGGCGCGAAGCCAATTGCCCGCCCGCTGCTCACGCCCCACGACCCACGGCCCACGCCCTACGGGACGAGGCTCCAGTCGCCCGGCAGCTCGTAGCGGTAGAGGCGGCGCGTCGGCCGGCCGGAGGTGCGGATGCGGCCGCGGTCGCGGCGCAGGATCGTGCTGTAGCTGTTCTGCACCTGCACGATGCGCTGCGCCGGCAGGTTGTAGAGGATCAGGCCGGCGCCGGCCGGCTGCACGCTCGCCGCGCGGGTCACGTCGTCCACGACGCGGAAGGGCGGCGTCCGGGCGGGCGGGTCCGCCGACAGGCGCGCGTGGATCGCGTCGTAGCGGTCGGGTGTGTTGTGCTCGTCGAACGTGGCCAGGCCGTCCCGCACGTAGCGGATCAGATCGGCGTCGTAGGACTCCGCCGCGTCCAACAGGCCCGCCAGGTCGGCCGGCCGCTGGCTGCAGGCGGCCGTCAGCACCTTCGAGCCGTGGCCCGGGGCGACGAAACTGACTGATTGGTCGCGGTCGATGATGGTGAGGCGCATAACGGTCACGAGTACACGGTATCCTTCGATGATCCCAATCCACCGCCCCGGCGCGGGCGCGCGGGCGGCGCGCCGGTTCGCGGGCAAGCCGAAAGCCACGGCGATGCTCGCGGCGTCCCAACTGTACCATACGCCCAGGTCCCGAGCACGGCGCGCCCTGCTATACTGGGGGTAGTCGCCGCCACGAGTGCCGCTCGCGGAGGGAGCGAACCCGCAGATGAATCCCGCCACCGCGCCGCCGGCGGGGGCCGACCTCGCCCGCTACGTCCGCCAGACGATCCACCCGCAGATCGGCGAGGCCGGGCAGCGCCGCCTCGGCGCCGCGCGCGTCCTCCTCGTCGGCTGCGGCGCGCTCGGCACCCACGTCGCCGACACGCTGGCGCGCGCGGGCGTCGGCCACCTGCGCGTCGTCGACCGCGACTTCATCGAACTCAACAACCTCCAGCGGCAGATCCTCTTCGACGAGGAGGATCTGGCGCGCGGGCTGCCCAAGGCCCTCGCCGCCGCCGAGAAGTTGCGCCGCATCAACTCGATCATCGCTGTCGAGCCGGTCGTGGACGACGTCAACGCCGGCAACATCGCGGCCCTCATCGAGGGCATCGATGTCATTGTGGACGGCACCGACAACTTCGAGACGCGCTACCTGCTCAACGACGCCGCCATCAAGGCCGGCATCCCCTGGGTCTACGGCGGCGTGCTGGCGACCTACGGCGTGACGATGACGATCGTGCCGGGCGAGACGGCCTGCCTGCGCTGCGTCTTCCCCGACCCGCCCGCGCCGGGCGTCGCGCCGACCTGCGACACCGCCGGCGTCCTCGGCCCCGCGGTCGCGACGATCGCGGCGCTGGAGGCGGCCGAGACGCTGAAACTGCTCCTCGGCGCGCGCGACGCGCTCAACCGCGACCTGCTCGCCCTGGACGTCTGGCGGCTGACGTTCGACCGCCTGCCCGCCGCGCGCCTGACCGCCTGCCCGGCCTGCGGCGACGGCGAGCGCTCACACCCGTTCCTCGACCACGCCGCGGCGAGTCGCACGACGACCCTCTGCGGTCGCGATGCCGTGCAGGTCGCGGTCAACCCGCCGGCGCGGCTGGACCTGGCGGCGCTGGCGGCGCGCCTCGGCGCGGCCGGCGCGGTGCGCGCCAACGACTACTTGCTGCGCTTCCGTCCCGAGGCGGAGGGGCGGCACGAACTGGTGATCTTCCCGAACGGCCGGGCCATCGTCCACGGCACCGACGACCCGGCTATCGCGCGCTCGCTCTACGCGCGGTACATCGGCCTGTGATGAGACGGTAGACGGAAGACGGTAGACGGTAGACGATAGAGGCGGCTTCCGATAGGCGAGGTAGTCTGCGATGGCAAAGCCGATACTGCCGACTGCCGACTGCCGACTGCCGACTTCGAGCGTTTACACACAACTGGCGCTCCAGTAGAATTAGGGCTGGGGGGTGGTGCCATGCCGGGTGGCACGCAGAAGTACGAGCGCGAGATCGCCGAAATCCTCGAGCGCCTCGAGCGCGAAGAGCCGCGCGGCGAGCGCGTGCGGCGCCGCGCCCGTTTCACCCTCTGGCAGCGCTGGCACGACTGGCGCGGGCGCCTGCGGCGCCTGCGCGGCCTCGACCGCCAGCGCGCCCACGGCGGCGCCTGGGTCTGGATCGGGCTCACACTCGCCGCGGGGATCGCCGGGATCCTCCTCCATGGCGTCTCGCCCTTCCTCGGCATCGCCTGCGGTGTCCTGATGGTCGTGATCTTCTTCAGCCCCCTCCTGCGCGAACTGGTCAGCCCGCGTGCCGACCCCGCCTCCTCGATGTGGCGCGGCAAGGTCGTCGACCTGCACCCGCGCAGCGGCATCCTGGCCACCCTGCGCTACCACTGGCGCCGCCTGCGCCGCCGGTTCTGAGTCGGCAGTCGGAAGACGGTAGTCGGCAGTACCGGCTTGTCCATCGTCGGCCGCCTCGCCTACCGCAAACCGTCACTCCCGACTGCCGACTCCCGACTGGCCCGACCACGGCCGCCCGTGCTATGGTGGGGGGTGCCAACCTGTCGGCGTCCCGGCACGGCGCGCGGCGCCCGCGCGCCAACGAGGGGAGGAGGGGAGGACGGTGCCTCGGATCGTCAGCGACAGCGTCGATATCTACCTCTTCCGCCGCGTCAACGCTCGCGTGCAGTTCCTGATCCTCTTGCGGCGCCCCGAGGTGGCGCTGGGCAACACCTGGCACAGCATCCATGGCAAGATCGGCGTGGACGAGACCGCCTACGCCGCGGCGCTGCGGGAGATGCAGCAGACGGTGGGGCTGCTGCCCAAGCGCTTCTACAGCGCCGATCTGATCAGCCAGTTCTACGACCACTACAGCGACACGATCAGCCTCACGCCGGTCTTCGCGGCCCTGGTCGAGGGTCCCGGGCCGGTGATCCTCTCGCCCGATCACAGCGACTTCACTTGGTGCGATCTGGAGGAGGCCGTCGCGCGCCTCTTCTCCAACGCGCAACGCTGGGCGGTGCGGCACATCCACGACGCCATCGCGATGGGCGGGCCGGAGGCGGAGATGTACCGGATCGAATGACGCCGGGCGCGACGGCCCGGCCCGAGACCCTGGAGGACGTTGTTACGATGCGCATCGCGATAGTCGCGCCGCCCTGGTTGGCCCTGCCCCCGACCGGGTACGGCGGTATCGAACTCGTCGTCGCCAATCTGGCCGACGCGCTGGTGGACCGCGGCGAAGAGGTGCTCCTCTTCGCGCCGGGCGACTCCCGCACCCGCGCCCGGCTCATCCCCACCGTGCCGCGCCACGCCGGCCAGGGCTGGCCGCTCGACCTCGCGATGCCCTTCTTCGCGGCGACCTCGGCCTACGCCTACGCCCGCGCCCTCGTCGAGGGCGCCGAACTGGTTCACGACCACACGCTGATGGAGACCGACCTGCCGGTCGTGCGCCTGCACACGCTGCACGGCCCGGCCGTGCCCGAGGTCGTCGCGCGTTGCCGGCGCATCGGGGCGTCGGGCCGCGACTACTTCGTCGCGATCAGCCGCCGCCAGCGCGAGCTCTACGGCGAGGACCTGCCGTGGGCTGGCGTCGTCTACAACGGAATCGACGCGGCCGCCGCGCCCTTCAGCGCGACGAAGGACGACTACCTGCTCTTCATCGGGCGCGCCAACTGGGAGAAGGGGCTTGACCTGGCGGTGCGCGTGGCGATGCGCGCCGGCAAGCGCCTGGTGATGGCGGTCAAGATGACCGAGGACCACGAGCGCCGCTACTACGCCGAGCAGGTGGAGCCCTGGCTGGCGCGCGGCGGGCGGATCGAGCTGCGCGGCGAGATAAGCTCGGCCGAGAAGTTCGCGCTCTACCGCGATGCGGCCGCCACGCTCTTCACCTCCCAGTGGGAGGAGCCGTTCGGCCTCATCATGACCGAGTCGATGGCCTGCGGCACGCCGGTCCTGGCGCTGCGGCGCGGCGCAGCGCCGGAAGTCATCGTCGACGGCGTCACCGGCTTCCTCGCCGACGACGAGGACGGCCTGGTCGCCGCGGTCGCGCGCGTGGGCGATCTCGACCCGCACGCCTGCCGGGCGCGCGCCGAGGCGCACTTCTCGGTCGCCGCGATGGCCGCCGGTTACGAAGCGGCCTACCGCGCGATCCGCCAGCGCCGCGAGCAGGACGCGCTCGCCGCGGGGTGAGGCGGGCTATCAGCCATCAGCAGTCAGCTTTCGGCCGCACTCCTGATTGCTGATGGCTGACTGCTGATGGCTCCCTACGCCACGCGCTTCTGGTGCGCGTCGGCGATGTCGAGGATGGCTTCGACGTCGTGGGGGTCGAGGAGGGGCGTCGCGCCGAGCGCGGTCAACTGGCGGTCCAGTGTGCCGAGGTCGCCGCCGGGCGTGCCTTGCGCGGAGACGATCAGCGGCACGCCGCGCAGGCCCGGCTCGGCGCGCAGGAGGCGCAGCAGGGCGAAATCGTCGCGGCGCGCGGCCATCAGGTCGAGCACCAGCGCGGCCGGCCGCGGCGCGACCAGCCCCGCGCAGCCCTCGCGCCGCACATCGGCCGCGGCGCGCACGACGACCGCGCTCCCGCGGGCTTGCAACGCCGCGCCCAGGCTCGCCGCGTAGATCCCATCGCCGAGGACGACCAGTGGACCCGCACGCATCGCCGGTGCCCCCCGCCTGCTCTCGTCGCCATCCGGGCAGTCGGGCGCCGCGAGGCCGCCCTCAGACTGTACGTACACTATACCACGCCGCCTGGCCGGCGGGAAGGCCCGCCTGCCCGTCTCTCGCGCCGGCCGGTCGCCCGGCGCCGTTATGAGCATCTACGTCGCGCCCGCGGAATCGTTACCGCGGGCCGTGGGGCGTTGGCCGTAGGCCGTGGGGTTATAACCGAGCACGATGCCGGCCCCTGCGCAGGCATGGTAAGAACCCGGTCCCCACCCGATCCCGCATCCAACGGCTCACGGCTTACGCCCCATGGCCGACGCGCTCACGCCCGCAACAGCGGCTGCGTCAGGCAGGTCGGGCCGCCGGCGCGGTTGTGGGAGATCTCGTCGCCCGCGTAGGTCAGCACCTCGCAGCCGGCGTCGCGCAGCCGCTGCGCCGTGACGACGTTCTCGCGCAGCAGCAGGCAGCGGCGCGGCGCGAGGGCCAGGACGTTGCAGCCCTGCGTCGGGAACTCCTCGCCGGGGATCGGCACCAGCTCGACGCCGCGCGCGGTCAACTCCTCGACGAAGGCGACCGAGAGGAGCGGCGGGTAGACCACCGCCAGGCGCTCGTCGACCATGCTGATCAGCGACAGCAGGTGCAGGCACTCGCCCGGCCCGTGCCAGTGGGGTAGGTCCACCGTCACGACCTCGACGCCCTGCGCGGCGAGTATGGCGCGGAGCTGGCGGATGCCTTCGGCGTTGGTGCGGTAGCCACGGCCGACCGCCAGCGTCTGCCGGTCCAGCCAGAGGCAGTCGCCGCCCTCCACCGTCCCCGGCGCGACGATCCGGCCGGCGATGGGGACGCCGAGCGCGCCGAGCGTGCGCTCCATCAGCGCGACCTCCGCCTCGCGGAGCGGCTTGCCCATCCGGCAGAGGATCGCGCCAGCGTCGGTGATGATGACCGGGTCGAAGCCGAAGATGGCGTCCTGCAGCGCCGGGTCGCCGATCTCGCCCGCGACGATCTCGACGCCCGAGCCGGCCAGGAGGCGCCGCAGCGCGGCGTGCTCCCGCTCCGCCAGCGCCGCGTCGATCGGGTGCTGGTAGGCGAACGCCTCCCAGGAGACGCCCGCGTCCGGCGCCACCGGCGGGTAGAGCAGCACCCGCCTGAGCGGCGCCACCGCCGATTGCCCGCCACAGGTCCGCGTCCCCACGCCCGCGCTCGCCGTCATCGCCCCCTCGTTCCGCCAGCAGTCGTCGGCGGCGCGACCGCCGCCCTCAGCTCCCCGAATTGTCGCACGGCGGGTGGCCGCGCGCACGGCGCCGCGCCCGCCGGCCGCGCTACTCCTCGCCCGCCAGCGCGATGCAGGCGAAGGCCACCTTGGCGTCGGTCGGCACGCCGAAGCGGACGGTGTGGCGGGCGGGCAGCCCGTGGGGGAAATGCTTGACATACTCTTCGTTGCAGGCGGCGTAGTCGGCGGAGTCGGTCAGGAGCATCGTCACCTGCACCACGCGCTCCAGGCTGCTGCCGGCCGCTTCGAGCAGGCGGGCCATCACGGCGAGCGCCGCGCGCGTCTGCTCCTGGGCGGTCTCGCCGCGCGGTCGCCCGTGCTCGGGGTCGTGCGGCGCGGAGTGGCCGGAGACGAAGACGAGGCCGCCCGCGCGCGTCGCGCGGCTGAAGGGAGTCGGTCGCGTCGCCACGTCGGGCGGGTTGATGTAGTCGATCATGCCCCTCCTCGGTGTCCGCTGCCCATCACAAGACCGGCGCGCGGTGCGCCGGCGCGGCGATCCTATCACAAGAGCGGGGGTTGGCCCTCACCCCCCATCTCCCTCTCCCAATGCTGGGAGAGGGAGGGCCTTGCGGAGACAGGATGCTTGACCGCCAGGCCAGCCAGCCATTGTGGGACCGGGGCCGGCGCCCGTGCGGGTGTAGACTTGCCCGCGACGACGCGCGCGAGCAGGAGGGAGAGCGCCGATGCCCGAGTTCATCCCCGGCCTGGAGTTGAGCCGGATCTTCTACGAGGAGGCGGTCGGGCCGTTGCTGGCGGCGCACTTCCCGGGCATGCTCTACGCCGCCGCGCTGCTCGGCAGCGGCTCGGAGGTGCTCGGCTTCGACACGCCGGTCTCGACCGACCACCACTGGGGGCCGCGCCTCTTCCTCTTCCTACCGGAAGACGACTACGAGTGTCGCCGCGAGGAGATCGCGGCGACCCTGGCGGAGCGGCTGCCCTACGAGGTGCGCGGCTACTCGACCAACTTCGGCCCGCCCGACGCGATCGGCGTGCAACTGCGCCGGCCGATCGCGGCCGGCCCGGTCAACCACTGGGTCCGGCCGGCGACGGTGGGCCGCTTCGTCGCGGGCCTGCTGGGCGTCGATCCCCACGCCCCGCTCGCGCCGCGCGACTGGCTGACCTTCCCCGAGCAGCGGCTGCTCGAACTGACGGCCGGCGCGGTCTACCACGACGGGCCGGGCGAGTTGACCGCCGTCCGCCGCCGCTTCGCCTACTACCCGCGCGACGTCTGGCTCTACCGCCTCGCCGCGCAATGGAAACGGATCTCGCAGGAAGAGGCGTTCATGGGGCGCTGCGGCCACAGCGGCGACGACTTCGGCTCGCAGATCGTCGCCGCGCGGCTGGTGCGCGACCTGATGCGCCTGGCGTTCCTGCTGGAGCGCACCTACGCGCCCTACAGCAAGTGGTTCGGCACGGCCTTCGCCCGGCTGCGCTGCGCGGACGCCCTCGGCCCGTTCTGCGCGCGGGCGCTCGCCGCCGCGACCTGGCGCGAGCGGGAGGAACACCTCTCCGGCGCCTACCGCGTCGTCGCGCGCCAGCACAACGCGCTCGGCGTGACGCCGCCGCTCCCGGAGGAAGTGGCGCCGTACTACGACCGGCCCTACCTGACGCTCCGCGCCGACCACTTCGCGGCCGCCCTGCGCGCGGCGATCGCCGACGAAGAGATCCGCCACATCGCCGGCGACTACGGCGCCGTGGACCAATTCGTCGACTGCACCGACGTGACGATGCGACCCGAACTGTGCCGTCGGCTGGGCGCGCTGTACGAGTGAGGACGCGGGCGATAGGGGAGGGCCGGGCGGGGCGGCGCCGCGTCCCCGCCTCTATCAACTAACAACCACCAACGGTCGACTACGAACTCCCCACCCGCCGCCCCATGTCGCGGATGACCGCGTGGACGTAGTCGGCGACGTAATGGCGCTCGTCCACGCCGTCGATGACCATGCTCTCCAGCACGTCGACCATCTCGGGCGCGACGTCGTGGAGTTCCTGCACGACCGGGCGGTCATTGCGAGAGGGGAGCGGGTCGCTGACGAAGGCGAAGAGCGCGTCGGTCAGCGCGTCCTCGTCCACCTGGATGCGGAAGAAGCGGGAGGGCATCGTGTCGTCCTTTCCCGGCTGTGCGTCGTGTTGAGGCATTATGGGCGTCCCTCGCGCGTACGCCTCGGCGTACTTGCCGCGCATCCCGCCCCTGAAATCGTACTCCGGCAACATCTCCGACGATCTCTTGCCGCGCATGTAGCCGCTGTCCCCCCCCTCGTCGGGGCCGG
>DASSSV010000702.1:0-2111 GCA_035708265.1 Thermomicrobiales bacterium
CGTCGACTGCCGTCCTGAGCGCTGCTCCGCTGGGCAGGTATCGCACCCTGGCCCGGCTTGTCCTCATCCCGAGTCGCCGCTGGTCCTGGCGTGTTGTTCTGCTCAACACGTGACTCTTGTCCGGCGGTCTTCTGCCGGGCGAGTTCCTGTACGTGAGCCGGGCTTGGCTCTTGCACGGCCTTCTGCCGCGTCACTGTTGCGCCTTGCGACAGGTCTGCCGGGTCGTCGTTCGGTCTCTGGCGGTCGGCTTCGGATCGTCGGGCCGTGGGCGACTCTGGGGTGGCTTCGGAACTCATCGCGCTTGATGGAGGCTGCGCTGCACGTGCCGGGGCGCCGTCCGGCTTGCGTGGGACGGACTGCGCAGCAGGGATGAGGGGCGTCTCTGGTTCGCGCGCGTTGGCCGGTAGTTGCGCCACGGTGGGCCGCTGCGCGCCTGGCTCCTTGCCGACGCTTTCCTGGTTCCGCAGTGTGCTCGACTCTGGTGCTCCGCCGGGATGGGTTGAGTGCTGTGTTGCGCTTGCCTGGCTGCTGATGGGTGGGCGGCGGGCGGCCGCCTGGGCTGCGTTCGGTTCGTGTTCCGTCCTTGGTTCGCTGGTGGGACGGGGCGTCGGTTGTTCCCGGGTGGGTGGTGCGGGGGGCCGGGGTCGTTCTTGGCTGGGGCGTGGAGGGGGGACGGGGGTGGGTGCGGCGTTGTGAGCGTGGAGGGCGTAGTCGACCGCGTCGTCGGGAGGCATCGCGCGGCCCTCGCCCCAGAACTGGGCGACGAGGGGCTCGCCGAGGCGGCGGCGGATCGGTTCCAGCATCCGTTCGCGGCGGGCGCCGGCGGCGGGGTGGCGGCCGGTGGCCTCGCGGAGCGCGGACGCGGCGCCGGCGAGTGTCACCGCGCCGCGCGCGTCGCCCTCGACGGCGACCAGTTCGGCGAAGGTCTCCAGGGCGCGGGCGACGTCGAGGCGGATGCCCGACGAGCGGCTCAGCGACAGGCTCTCCGCCAGCGCCTCCCGCGCGGACGCCACGTCCCGCTGCTCCAGCGCGACCCGACCGATGCCGGCGAGCGCCCGCGCCATCTCCGGACGCGCCCCGATCTCCGCCAGGATCGGCAGGACGTCCGCGTAGTGGGCGCGGGCCGCGCCGGGGTCGCCGCGGAGTTCAGCGAGCCGGCCGAGGCCGATGATGGCGTGTGTGGCGCCCCAGAGCTGCCCGATCTCCCGCATCAGCCTCGCGCCCGCGTCGAGGTGCTCGCGGGCCTCGCGGAGGCGGACCCGGCGGATCAGCAGGTAGCCGCGGGTGATCCGGGCGTAGGCGCGGACCCAGTCCAGGCCGGGCCCGGCGGCGATCGCGTCGGCCTCGTCCAGCCGCTGCGCGGCGTCCGTGAACCGGCCCGCGCGGGCGAGCGACTCGGCCAGCGTGACCATAGCGGACGCGGTGGCGAACGTGTCCCCGGCGGCCCGGCAGGGGCCGAGGGCCTCCTCGGCGTACCGGGCGGCCTGGGCGAAGTCGCGACCACCGACGGCCAGCTGCGCGCGCCCCGCGAGCGCCGCGCCCAGGACGCGCGGGTCGGTGCCGTGCGAGCGGGCGAGGAACCGGTCCGTCCAGTCGGCCCATTCGGCGACGCGTCCCCGGACGATCCAGAAGGTGCGCAGCGCGGTGCACAGCCGCAGGCCCTTGCCGATGTCGCCGCGGTCCAGCGACCAGGTGAGCGCGGCCTGGACGTTGCCGAGTTCGGCGTCGTACCGGCGGAACAGCGCGACCCGGTCGGCCCAGGCGCCGGGCACCTCCGCCATGCCGAGCCTCCCGTGGCGCTCGGCGTCCTCCAGTACCGCGTCGCGGTGCCGGTTCCGGAACTCCGCGTCCTCGCCCGCCTCCGCGAGGCGTTCGGCGGCGTACTCGCGGATGCTGTCGAGCTGGTGGAACCGGACCTGCCCCGCCATCTCCCCCGCGACGGCCACCAGGGACTTGTCGACCAGCGCGGTCAGCAGGTCCAGGACGTCCTCGGCGGGGAGCGCGGCGTCCGCGCAGACGTGCTCGGCCTGCTCGAGGGTCCAGCCCGCGAACACCGACAGCCGGCGCAGCAGCGTCCGCTCCCGGTCGTCGAGCAGCTCGTGGCTCCAGTC
>DASSSV010000703.1:0-6100 GCA_035708265.1 Thermomicrobiales bacterium
GAGTTCGTCGGCGACCCGGAGCGCGACGACTTCACCGCGACCGTCTATCTCGATGTCGTCAACGGGCGGCACTACCGCGGCGACCAGGCGCGCGCGCTCTATCGGACATGCCTGGCCGTGCTGGCGCGGCAGCCGAGGGAGACGGATCGGTGACGAACTTCGCACGTAGAAAGTCGGAGGGTATCGTGGGCGATGGACCCCGCACCCAGCGCGGCGTGATCAAGGTCGCGCTCTTGCCCGGCGACCAGTTCCTCCCCGTCCCGCACGCCTCGACGCCGCTGGGCGTCGGCGTGGTGGACGGCCGCCCGACGCTATTCATGGAGACTCGACTGCCGGCGAAGGGTTGCCGCCGCCGCGCGCTGATCGTGCAGGACGGCGAACCCTTCGAGGACGAGTCGCTGGAGCACGCGGGAACGTGGGCGATGCGCGTGCCGGCCAGGGGGCTCTCGCCCGAGGGGGCCAAGGTCGGATGGTTCCACCTGTTCCTGGGACCGGAGCAGGGCATCGCGGAGGGCGACGATGGCGAAGGGTGAGGATCCGCAGGAACTGCCGGCGGAGACCAGGCGCGCTGTCGCGCTCGGCGTCCTCATGCGGGCGCTGGACGACCAGAGCCGCGCGCTGATCGCCATGCGCGAGGACGTCGTGCTGCGATCTGGCGGCCTCTACGCCGAGCGCGTGACCCTGGCCGAGGCGCGCGAACTCCGGCGACTGGCGAAGGAGGCGGAGGCGGCGGCGCTCGCGCTCAAACGGGCGCTGGCCTCGTTGAAGTACAACCTGGGGGACTGAGCGATGAAACACCGCAACACCACGCCACCGAAAGGCGGCAAGACGCCGCAGGGCCCGGCCGACCCGTTCGCCCGCGGCTACGACTGGAGCCACGACCACGCGCACTGCGTCGACTGCGGCACTAGCCTCCGCCCGCACCTGGCCGACGGGCGCTGCCGCGAGTGCTACCGCAAACGGCACGACCTGCCGCCGCTGATCGCGGACGCGCCGCCGCCGCCGCCCGAGCCGGCCGACAAGGGCAAGCACCGCCCCTACAACCCCGTGCGCGTGCTGATCCCCGAGCGGCGCGAACTGGACGAGTGGACCGAGGAGGGCTACCGCCGGCTGCTATCCGGCGACTAGGAGGACGAGGTGGCCGAAAACTGCCAGTGCGGCTGTTTCCTGGTCGAGAAGGATGGCCTGCGCATCTGCCCGTCGTGCGGCGGCGCCTACACCCCAAGCGGGAAATACCTGCCGCCGCACAGCGGCTGGGACATCCCCGCGCTCACGCCGGCGGAGGTCGCGGCCGAGTGGGGATGCATCGCGCGGGAGGACGACGAGCGAGACTTCTGGCGCGTCGCGTTTTCATAGGAGGCGATGATGCCGCGCAAGAGCAAACCGGGCGCGACCTATCCGCCAGACTGGAAGGATATCGCCAGGCGCGTGAAGGACGAGGCGAACTGGCGCTGTGTCCGCTGCGGCGCGCCGCACGAGGACCGCGCCGGCCACACCCTCACCGTCCACCACCTGAGCATGGATCCGGGCGACAACCGCTGGCACAACCTCGCGGCCCTGTGCTGTCCGTGCCACTTGCAGATCCAGCACAAGGTCGACCTCGACAGGCCGTGGGTGATGGGCGAGCACTCGGAGTGGTTCAAACCGTACGTCGCGGCGCACTACGCCAGCAAGTACCTCGGGCTCGAACTGACCCGTCGGCAGACGATGGGGGCGCTGGACCTGCTGCTGCCGATCGAGCGCGGCATCGTCGTGCAGGGCATCTCGCCGGCAGCGCTGCGCGAGGCGGTCGAACTGCGGCTGCTGGCGGCGGTGGCGCCATGAGCGGGCCGACCTACGGCTCCCTGTTCTCCGGCGTGGAGGGTTTCGGACTAGGACTGGATCGCGCCGGCTTCCGCTGCGCCTGGCAGGTGGAGATCGACGCCGCCGCAAATCGCGTGCTCGCGCACCATTACCCCGATGTGCCGCGCCACCGCGACATCCGCGCCGTGCGGGGCGGCGACCTGGAGCCGGTGGACGCGATCATCGGGGGTTTCCCCTGCCAGGACCTGTCCACGGCTGGAAAGCGCATCGGGCTTGCCGGCGCGCGGAGCGGACTGTTCTTCGAGTTGACGCGCGTGGTGCGCGAGATGCGGGAGGCCACCGATGGCCGAAGTCCAACTTTCCTTGTTTGCGAGAACGTGCCCGGCCTCCTCAGTTCCAACGGCGGACGAGATCTGGCTGTGGTGCTCGGGGAGTTGGCCCAACTCGGGCCGCTGGACATTGCCTGGACGGTTCTCGACGCACAGTGGTTCGGAGTGGCGCAACGGCGGCGCCGCGTGTTCCTTGTCATCGATTTTGGAGGCCGACGCGCCGGCGAAGTTCTCGCTCTCGCCGAGGGCCTGTCGGGGGATCCTCCGCCGCGCCGAGAAGCGCGGGAAGGAGTTGCCGCCAGCCTTACGGCGGGCTCTCGAAGCGGTTGCGGCGTCAACGCCCCCGGACGGCGACGTGAAGATGACGTGAACCTCGTCATCGCCATCCAGGAGGGCGCGGACACGCGCGAGAAGGGGCGGGGCGGCCTCGGCGTCGAGGTCGGCGCGCCGATGTACACCCTCGACACCGCGGGATCGCACGCCATCGCGGCGTTCGGCGCGGGCGATTCGCGCGGTGAGCGCGACATCTCCGCCGCGCTCACCGCGAAAGGCGGCACGGGGCGGCACGATTTCGAGAGCGAGCTGTTCGTGATCCAGGATGGGGTCGATCTGGAGTCGAAAGGGCAGGGCGGCCTCGGCATCATGGCGGCCGAGACGATGTACACGCTCGACACCGCCGGCAAGCACGCCGTGGCGAAGCCGCTCCTGGCTCGCGGCGGCGCGGGTCGCAACAACGCCGGCGATGAGTCGTTCGTCGTGGCCCACACGCTCAGCGCCGAGGGTCACGACGCCTCGGAGGACGGCACCGGGCGCGGCACGCCGCTCGTCGGCGCGCACATCGCGAAGGGAGATCGGGGTGTGATGGCGGTCCGTCGATTGACCCCGCTGGAGTGCTGCCGCCTCCAGGGTCTCCCGGACGACTGGCTGGATCTCGACCCGCCGCTGGCGGATTCGGCCAAATATCGGCTCTTGGGCAATGCCGTGTGCTGTGCGGTGAGCACCTGGCTCGGTCGCCGTCTCATGGACGCGCTGACGACGCGAGAGGAGATTTCATCATGAGCGAACGCCATCCCCCGGTCAAGGCGATCTCGCTGTACCAAATGTGGGCCTCGGCCGTCGCGCGCGGCGTCAAGCGCGTGGAGACGCGCTCCTGGCGCACGGAGTATCGCGGGATCCTGCTGATCCACGCCTCGGCGAAGGTGCCGGAGGATGTGGCCGCCTGGCTCGACACCGACCAGCCGCTGCGCGACCTGTGCGCGCAGCACGAACTGCGGCACCGCGACCTGCCGAAGGGGGCGGTGGTCGGCGTGGCCTACCTCGGCGGCTGCCTCTCGACCGACAGCGAGCGGCTGGACGAGTGGATCGTCCGCGAGTGCGCCGAGCCGGACGACGAATACCTGCTGGGCGACTTCTCGCCCGGCCGCCACGGCTGGCTCCTCGGCGCGGCTTGCGAGCTCCGCTGGCCGGTCAAGGCGCGCGGCTATCCGGGGCTGTGGACGCCCGACGACCGGCTGCTGGCGGAGGTGGATCGCGCGGGCGGCGGCATCCTGTCGCGCCTCGGCGTGGTCGTGTGAGGGGAGGACGCGCGATGGGCGACGAGGACCGCCGGCTCGGCGCGCGGCTGCGCGAGGCGCGGCTGGCGGCGGGCAAGGGGCAACGGGAGGCGGCGGCGGCGGCGGGCATCACCCAGCGCGGCCTGTCGCTGTGGGAATACGGCCAGCGGCCCGTGCGCGCGGTGGCGCTCCGGCGCCTCGCCCGGCTCTACGGCAAGCCGCTCGCCTGGTTCTTCGACGAGGAGGCGGCGTGAACGGCTATCGCTGCCGCCTCTGCGGCGCCGCCCACGCCACGATCGGCGCGCTGGTGGCGCACGTCGCCGCCCACCCGGAGAGCGCCCTGGCACCGCGGCCGCCCCGGTTCGGGTTCGAACCGGCGAGAGAGGAGCGCGCGAGCGCGCCGCCGCCGCCAGAAGCCCATCCCTGCTGTGCGCACACCCGACTGGAGGCGCGCCTGGCCCGCCGCGCCGTCCGCGAGAACCTGCGGGCCGAGAAGCGCCACCGGCGCGGCGCGCGGCAGCGCCGCGACCTGCGTCGGCGCGCGTACCACAAGCACCGGGAGGATTGACATGCCCAAGATCATCGACACCGGGATCCCCGAGGCCGAGCGCCATCCCTACCGCGAGGGCGACGTCCTGACCTGCCTCGACGCCGCCTGCGGCTGCCGGTTCCAACTGGAGCCGGGCGACTGGTGGCGACGCGGCGACGCCGCCGACCGCGACGACAGCGACAAGCCGACCGCCGAGGTCCGCGCCGACTGCCCGCTCTGCGCGTCCGAGGCCGCCGCGCTGATCGAGGACGACGGCGTGCCGTGGGCCCGGCAGCCCGCGCCGCTGCCGGGCCCGGAACCCGCGCCGGCGACGGTGCGCGCGGCGCGCGCCGAGGGCGCACCGAAGCGGCGCCCCCAACCGGCCGGCGACCCCGGCCTGTTCAAACTGAAGCCGCGCGTGGCGGGCGAGCCGCCCTTCGAGGACCGCGTCGACCGCCAGCGCGTCGAGCGGGAGAGTTTCGTGGACGGTGTGGAGGTGAAGGGGTGAAGGGCGACCTGCTGGACGAACTCGAGCGCCGGGCCCGGCAGCGCCTCAACGACGAGGCGCACGCCGTCTTCACCGCCGAGTACCCGACGCTGGAGCCCGAACTGCTCGGCCTCTACCAGACCCTGCGCGACCAGCTCGTCGCACGGGGACCCGCCGAAGGCGGGTGTGACCAGGTGACCGCGACGCGCCAGGCGCTCGCGGCGATGCTCCAGGCCGCCTACAAGCGCGGCTACCTGCGCGGCGCGGTCGCGCGCCCCGCCGCCGCCATCGGCCGCAACTGACGCGGCCGGCGCGACCCCATGCGAGCGACACTGGGAGGGATTTTCCGATGCGTCAGGAACAGCGCCCCCCCGACCGGCTGGGGGAACTGCGCTACGACCACGGCCTCGACGCCGTGCTGGCCGAACTGCTGGAGCGGCGCAACGTCGGCCGGGAACTGCTGGCCGCCGCCTACATGACCGCGACCGACCTGGACCCGCGCGCCTGCGCGCTGGTCGAGCAGCACCTGCCCTCGCGCCGGCTGATCCGCTGGTTCTTCGTCCACCGCGGGCGCGTGCGCGAGGTCGAGCGCGCGCTGGCCCGCCGCCGCCTCGCCGCCCTGGAGGCGGTGGCGGAGGCGGCGGCGCTCCTGCTGGCCGACCCGACCGCCCGGCCCGAGCTGGAGGCGGCGCTCGAGGGCCTCGCGACGCTGAATGGCGGCTGAACGGCCGCGCGTGCATTTTCGTCCACCGACGTATACTTTCGTGCCTTGACATTGCATCGCGTACCGCCTATGCTGTGCGCAGACGCGCCCGACGTGACGGGGGAGCGAGGCGCCGGGCGCCCGGAGCGAGAGGTCCACGACGGAAAGAGGAGGTCCCCCGTGTCCGCGCACGACTACGCGATCGTCCCGAGCCGCGCCGCGCCGAGCGACGTGGGCGAACTGGCCCAGATCGCCCACCGCACCTTCGAGAGCCTGCACGACGAGGTCGGCCGGGCGGCCGACGACCAACTGGTCGCGCTCTACCGCAGCGCCGACGCGCTCGGCCGCGAGGCCTGGGTCCTGCAGGCGCACATCCTCTGGGAGGCCCGCCGCCGCAAGGAGCACCGCAACGACGGCGCGATCAAGGCGGTCGCGGCCGAGTTCGGCATCTCCCAGTCGCAGGCCAGTAGCCTGATCCGCATCTGGGAGCACTTCGGCAAGGACTTCGTGGACGTCACCGCGCCGCACGACAAGGTCGTCGGCGTCTCCTGGTACAAGACGCTGGCCTACACCGACGACCCGGAGGGCTGGCTGGACTACGTGGCCGAGCGCAAGGAGGAGGATCCGGGCTACACCATCCAGGCGCTCCGCGAGGAGATCCAGGACTCGGCGGGCAAGGTGGAGTACGCGCGCGAC
>DASSSV010000704.1:0-2790 GCA_035708265.1 Thermomicrobiales bacterium
ACGGCCCGCCCTTCCCTCGCGCATCCCGGGGGTACGCGGCGGTCGGGCGGCGCGCGGCGTAATCGTCGCCCGCGGGCTACGCCGGCGGCGGCGCCTCGGTCCCGGCGAACCCGCTGCCCGGCGGGGCGTTGACGCCCAGCACGGCCTCCACTTCCAGGCGCCGGGCGATGACGCGCACGCGCTCGCTGTCGCGCAGCCGCACCCGGTCCCCGGCGACGGCCGCCACGTCGGCGCGCGTCAGGTGCAGCCCGCGCACGTCGAAGCCGTCGCCGTGGACCGCCTCGACCACGCCCACTGGCCGCCGCTCGGGATCGACGACCACCATCTCCTCGCGGATCTCGCTCGCGCTGTCCATGGCCACGTCCTCCGCCTCTCTCCCCGGCCCCCGTCGGGGGCGTCTCGGGGCGTCGCGGCCGCCACGCAAGACGCGTACCCCGCACGGGCACCGGGGCGCGCCGGTGGCATGGCGCGTGCAGAGGAGCGCGTGGCCCCGCGGCCACCGCTGCCCGCGTCGCCCCGGTGTCGTATCGCCGCCGCGCCCTCCGCGCCCCGGGGGAACGCCATGCCCGCGACGATCCTAGTGGCCGAGGACGAGCCCCTCGCCCTCGATCTGCTGGCCGCCTGCCTGGAGGACGAGGGCTACCGTGTACTGCGCGCCCGCGACCGCGGAGGCGCTGGCCCGCCTCGTGCGTGACCGCCCGGATCTGCTGCTGACCGACGAGCGGATGCCCTACCTGCCCGGCGTGGCCCTCGTGGCACACGTCCGCCGCGAGCCCGGCGCGGCCGTGCCGGCGATCTTGGTGAGCGCCGCCGCACCCCCCGCGCTGCCGCCGGACACGCCCTTCCTGCCCAAGCCCCTCGACCTCGATCGGCTGCTGGCCGCGGTGGCGGGCGCGCTGGCCGCCACCCCGCGGCAGGACGCGGGGGCGGCACGCGGATGATCGCGGCGGCGCCGGAGGCCCTGGCGCGGCGCTTCGTCGCCATCCAGGCCACCGTCCACCCGCTTTACCTCGACCACGGCGCGCTGGCCCCGGGCGCCTCGGGGCTGGATGCGCTGCGCGCCGTCCCGGGCCTGGGGGGCGACGCCTGCCCCGACCTCCGCTTCGCCGCCGACGGCTGTTTCGCCGACGGCACGGCCCGGGTGGCACTGCGCCTCGTCGTTACCGGCACCCACACCAGGCCATTCTTGGGCCTCGCCCCGATGGGGCGGGTCGTCCGGGTAGCGGGGCTGGCCGTCTACCGCCGCGATGCCGGGCAGCTCGTCGAGGTCTGGTCCCACGTCGACACGCTGGGTCTCCTGCGCCAACTAGGCGCGGCCCCGCACCTCGGCGAGCGCCCTGCGACTCGCGCCGACGCCCCGGACCGATAGGCCACGCGGGGCGGTACCTCCGGCTCTGGCCCGCGCGCCCGGCCGCCCGTACACTGGCCCCGTGCATGCCCCGCACGCCGCCCGCGGGCGGCGTGCGGGGCGACCGACAACCGCACGGATGGGTGGGGGCATGGCCGCGCGGCCACGCGCGCTCTTGGTCGTGGACGACGAGCCGACGATCCTCGACCTCGCCGCGACGATCATTCGCGACGCGGGCTATCGGGTCACCGCCGTGGGGACCGAGGCCGCGGCGACGGCGGCGCTCGCGGCCGTGCGGTACGACCTGATCCTGCTGGACCCGCTGGGCGCGGCCAGCGGCGTCGACCCCGGCCGCTGGGCCGTGCTAGAGCGGGTGCGGGCGGCGGGCGGCGGCACCCCGACGGTGATCTTCACCGCCTTCCCGCCCGACGCGTTCGCCGACTGGCGGGCGCGCGGCTTCGCCGGCCTCCTCGCCAAGCCGTTCGCCCTGGACGACCTCCTCGCGGCCGTGGCCCGCGCGCTGGGGCCCGGCGGGGGCGCTTCACGCGCCCGCCCGCGCGTCATGCGCTAGCCGCCGCCCCGCACCTGGCGTCCTCCGCTCGCCCGCCCGCTCGCGCCCTCCCCGCGTCCCGTGGCACGAGCGCTGCGCGGGCCGGGGGCGAGCGGGCGGGGGCCACCCCGCGGCGATATCCGCCGCCTCTGCCGCGCCCGCCTGGCCGCGACCGCGGCCCACGCGAGGAGGAGGAGGATGGAAGCGGAGTCGACGCCGACGCTCGAGGCCCGGGCGGCCTTGGACCTGACCCTGGCCAACCTCCCGCCGACGCCCGAGGACCCGTCCTGGCGCGAGGAACTCGGCTATCTCCAAGAGACCGCGGAGCGCACCACCTCGCCGCCTGCGGTGCCGGCCGACGGGGAGGTGGCGGCCAGGCGCGACGCATCCGGGTAGGGCGCGGCGCGCGGCCCGGCGCGGGAGAGCGGGCACATGGCGACCGAGACGGGCCACATCTTGGTAGCGGAGGACGACCCGGACATCGCGGGCGTGCTGCGCGAGGCGCTGGCCGGCGAGGGCCACCGGGTCACGGTCGGCGCGGGCGGGGGCGCGGTGGCGGCGGCGCGGGCCGACCCGCCCGACGTGGTGCTGCTCGACCTGTGGATGCCGGGCATGGACGGGGCGGAGGTCTGCCGCCGGCTGAAAGCCGACCCGCGCACGCGGGGCGCGCCGGTCGTCTTCGTCACCGCCACCCCCGCCGCGCTCCTGCGCGAACGCCTCGGCGACTACGCGCACGAGGGCCTGATCCGCAAGCCGTTCGACATCGGGGAGGTGCTGGACACCGTCGCGCGCCTGCTCGACGCCTGACGCCCGCCGGCGGGGCGCGCCGACCCGCTCTCCCATGCCGGAGCCGCTGCAGCGGCTCGCCGCGGCGGCCCCGCCCGCTCCGGCC
>DASSSV010000705.1:0-4121 GCA_035708265.1 Thermomicrobiales bacterium
GAACGCCGCAGCAACGGGGCCCGCGCCTCTCCTGGCGTGGCTCAGTGACCGCGCCCCGGACGGCTGCGGCGTGTGGGGCGGGTTCCCCCCAGGATTGGGGGGACAGGGGGGCCGCCCTACCCCGCCGGCCACGCCTCCACCGGCCAGCCGCGGCGGGCGGCGATGCGGCGCAGCCTCGCCGAGGGGTTGACGCAGACGGGGTGGCCGCAGCGTTCGAGCAGGGCGGCGTCGGTGTGGTGGTCGGCGTAGGCGTAGGAACGGGCGAGGTCGGCGCCGTGCTCGCGCGCGAAGTCCGCGGCCAGGGTCGCCTTCGCCGCGGCGTAGGCGTGCGCGCCGGCCAGTTCGCCGGTGTAGACGCCCTCGACGACTTCGAGCGGGGCGACGATGACGTGCTCGATGCCGAGGCGCCGGGCTAGCGGGGCCAGCAGGAAGGGCAGCGAGCCCGACAGCAGCGCGGTGAGGTGCCCGGCCGCCAGGTGCTCGCCCACGCGCGCGACGCCGAGCGGTGCCAGCCGCGGCGCGATGGCCGTAACGAAGACGTCCTCGCCGAGCGTGTCCAGGCGCGCGACCTCCCAGCCGCGCAGGTACGCCCGGTGTTGGCGCAGCGCGTGGAATGGCCCGACGCGCGCGTGGCGGGCCATCACGCGGATTGTCTCCAACGCGGCGCGCGGGCCGAAGTGCCGGCGCGCGACGAGGTAGCGCAGGAAGAGGCGTTCGGTCGTCGTGCCGGGGATCAGGGTGCGGTCGACGTCGAAGATCGCGGCGACGCGGTCGCCGGGCGGCGCGGCGGCGGTCCCCATCAGGTGCGCGCCCGGCTCGCGCCGCCGACGTAGGCCCAGGAGTCGAAGACCACCGGCAGGCCGCGGACTACGGTGAGGGCCAGGGCGAGGTAGACGAGGAACCAGCCGAGCCACCAGAGCGGGCCGGAGGCGAAGACGCGCGCGACGGTGTCCATCCCGCCCGGGACCCTGGCCGCGAAGAGGGCGGTCAGGAAGACGAACCCCGACGCTTTGGCCGTGCCGTAGAGGCCGCGCATGAAGCGCGAGGCGGTCAGCCACTCGGTCAGCGCCGAGCGGGCCATCGTCTTCTCCCCGAACGCGGTGCGTCCCTCGCGGAAGGCCAGACTGCGCAGGGTGTCCACGACGATCCCGCGCGTCACGACCAGGAGCGGCGCCCAGACGCCAATCAAGCCCAACTGAGCGAAGACGACCCAGAAGCAGGTCTCGACGATGCGGTCGCCGGCGATGTCGACCACCGAGCCGAAGTCGCTGGTGCTGCCGCGGTAGCGCGCCACCCACCCGTCGAGCGCGTCGCTGACGATGACGACGATGACGAGGATGACCGCGGCCAGCACGAGGGCGGGGACGCGCGTGTAAATGAGTCCGATGGTGAAGAAGAAGAGGATCAGGCGCCCCAGCGTGATGAGATTGGCCATGCGCCCCTCGATACCTGCCCATCCGCCCGCCGCCGGCGAGCGCGCCACCCGTCGCGCAAGTATACCAGAGCGCCGGTTCCGCCCCTTGCGCGCGTGTACTAGGATAGACGTGAGAGCGTGGAGCGTGAGAACGCGGGGCATCTCCCCAAACTTGTAGGGGACGGCCCCCGTGCCGGCCCGGTCTCCGCGCCGCCCGGCGCCTGGCAGGCACAGAACGTGGGGCCGGGTTGCCCTCCCGGGAGGGTGGTCGGACGGGAACGCGGGCCGGCACGGGGGCCAGCCCCTACGAGGCGATAGCGTTCCTCACGGCCCACGGCCTACGCTCCATGACCCGCGACGAAAGGAGACGACATGGCGCGCACGGTCGGCCTCGGCATCGACCTCGGGGGCACGAAGATCCTGGCCGGCGTCATCGATCTGGAGAGCGGTGAAGTCCTGGCCACGGCGAAGAAGAAGACCAGGGCCGAGCGCGGCCCCGACGAACTCCTCGACCGCCTCGGCGACGTCGCCGAGGAGGCGCTGGCGGCGGCCGCGCTGCCGGAGGACGCCGCGCTGCGGGGCGCGGGCGTGGCCGCGGCCGGCCAGGTGGACCCGGCGCGCGGCGTGCTGATCGCCGCGCCGAACCTCGGCGGCGACCTCGACCTGCCGATCGGCGCGGCGCTCGGCGAACGGCTCGGCGTCCCGGTCGCGCTCGGCAACGACGTCCAGGTCGCCGCGCTCGGCGAACTCCACTTCGGCGCCGGTCGCGGCGTCGACCGCCTGCTGTGCGTCTTCGTCGGCACCGGTGTCGGCGGCGCGCTGCTGCGCGACGGCGAGCTCGACCGCGGGGCGACGGCGACGGCGGGCGAGATCGGCCACACGACGATCGACGCCGGCGGCCGCCATTGCGGCTGCGGCGGGCGCGGCCACCTCGAAGCCTACGCCTCGCGCACCGCGATCACCCGCATCCTCCTCGACGAGCTGCGGCGCGGCCGCCCCTCGATCCTGACGAAACTGCTCAAGGACGAAGGGCTCGACGACGAGGTACCGGGCGCCACCGCGATCCGCTCGGGGATGCTGGCGAAGGCGGTCGCGGCGGAGGACGAGCTGACGCTGGAGACGCTGCGCGAGGCCGCGCACTACCTCGGCCTCGGCCTCGCCTCGGCGATCAACTTCTACAACCCGCGCCGGATCGTCCTGGGCGGCGGCGTGGTCGAGGCCGTCCCCATGCTCCTCGATGTCGCCCGGCAGGTCGCGCTGCGCGAAGCGCTGCCGGTGCCGGGCGCCGCGGTCGAGATCGTCCCGACGCAGCTCGGCGACGACGCCGGCATCACCGGCGCCGCGCTCCTCGGCGCCCGCGCCACGCCGGCCGAGCACGACGGCCACGACGCCCCCGGCAAGCGGCACAAGCGCCACTGATCGGCTCCCCGACGGAGACGGGGCACGACGCAGCGGCGGCAATTCGCCGCCGTCATCGAGCGCGAGGGCGACGGTTACGTCGCCCTCTGCCCCGAACTCGACATCGCCAGCCAGGGCGACACCGTCGAAGACGCGCGGCGCAACCTTTTGGACGCGCTCGAACTGTTCTTGGAAACCGCCGGCCCCACGGGGGCGCGCGCCGTCTCCACACTGAGGTCTTCGTCACGCGGTCGGATGTCGCAGCCGGACAGGCTGCCGGCTGACTGCTGACTCACCGATTGGCGGCTGTATCCTTCCAAGGTATAGTCCTAGTGAGGGGCTGTGCCGTCGCGTCTGCGAGCATGCTGTGTGCAGAGCATAGCCAGGGAAGCGCCATGTGATCGCTCTAAGTACGACACGGCGGCGAAGAAAGGTATCCTGGGTGGTGGCTCACGCCCTACTCGGTGCGGCCTTGCTGGCGGCCAGCGGCTGGGTCATCAATACGTTCTCGGATCGCACCACGATTATCATGCCGGCGCTGTCTGGCATCGTCATCGGCTTGGGCGAATGGTATCTCCTGCACCGGCGCCTGGCCCGTGCCAACCAGTGGTTCCTCGCCACGCTCACGGCGGCGCTCGCCGGCACGGCGCTCGTCTGGTGGGCCGGGCCATACGTCCTATTCTCGGACAATCCCTTCTGGCCCGAGTGGTACCCCGTGACCGCCAGTATGATCATGGGCGTCGTGCTCAGTCTCGCTCAGGCCGCGGTGCTGCGCCGCGAGGACGAGCGCCACTCCCGGCGCGCGGTGGAATGGCTGGTCTTCGGCAGCGTGGCGTATGGCCTGGGGCAATGGAGCATCGTCGCCCTCACCTGGGGCCAGGCATTCACGCCGCCGATTCTCGGCCTCAGCACGTTGGGAGTCGGGTCTCCCGGGTGGTTGCTGCGACAAGGATGCATCGGCGTGTTGGGCTGGACGGGGTACGCCGTCGTCACCGCGCTGGCGTTGGCCCGCTGGCCCGGTCGAGACGGCATCGGCTAGCCGGTACCCAAGCATCGGCGCCCGATCGTCGCCCATTCGCGGCCGGTTTCTCTGACGGGGGCGACCGTCATCGTTATGCGGACCGGTGCGCTGATCGAGCACGTCGGACACGACGGCCACGGCAAGCGGCACAAGCGTCACTGATGCGCTTCGTCACGCGGCTGGGTGTCGCCATTAGCGAAGCAGCCTTGTAGAGCACAACTATGTCGTGGGGGGAGAGGAGGTCGGCGTGCCCACGGCGAGCGCCTCCGCGATGGCCTGCTCCAGCGG
>DASSSV010000706.1:0-6694 GCA_035708265.1 Thermomicrobiales bacterium
GGATGTCGGAGGTCGCGCAGAAGACGTGCAGGAACGGCGCGGCGGCCGGGCGGAGCGCCTCGGCCGCCGCGCCGATGTCGGCGGTGTTGCAGCGGGCCAGTGCCGCGACGGTGATGTCGCGGCACTGTTCGGCGATTGTCCTGACCGCGGCGAGGTCGCCGGGGGAGGCGATCGGGAAGCCGGCCTCGATGATGTCGACGCCGAGGTCTTGCAGCGCGACGGCGACTTCCAGTTTCTCCTCGGCGTTCATCGTCGCGCCCGGCGACTGCTCGCCGTCGCGCAGCGTCGTGTCGAAGATGCGGACGCGGCGCGTCTCGGCGGCCGCCTCCGCGGTGGTAATCGGGACGGTGTCGGTGGCAGTCATCGGCCTTCTCCCCGGATAAGCGACGAGCGACGAGCGACGAGCGACGAGGCGCGGGTGCAACTCTCCTGCCCCTACCCTCGCCGCGCTCCTCAGGCGCCGTTCGTCGTTCGTGGCTCGTCGCTCGTCGCTCCCTTGCGCCAGGTCATCAGGCCGCGCAGGCGCTCGCCGACCTCCTCGATCTGGTGGTCGGTGGCCTCCCGGTGCATCCGGTCGAACTCCTTGCGGCCGTTGCGGTTCTCCTCGATCCAACGGTTGGCGAAGACGCCCTCGCGGATGTCGGCGAGGACCTGGCGCATGTTCTCGCGGACGTGGTCGTCGATGATCCGGGGGCCGGAGGTGTAGTCGCCGTACTCGGCGGTGTTGGAGACCGAGTAGCGCATGTACTTCAGGCCGCCCTCGTACATCAGGTCGACGATCAGCTTCATCTCGTGCAGGCACTCGAAGTAGGCCATCTCCGGCTGGTAGCCGGCCTGCACCAGCGTCTCGAAGCCCGCGGTGATCAGCGCGCTGACGCCGCCGCAGAGGACCGCCTGCTCGCCGAAGAGGTCGGTCTCGGTTTCCTCGGCGAAGGTCGTCTCGACCACGCCGGCGCGGGTGCAGCCGAGCGCCTTGCCGTAGGCCAGCGCGACGTCCCTGGCCGTGCCGCTGGCGTCGCGGTGGATTGCCAAGAGGCCCGGCACGCCGACGCCCTCGGTGTAGAGGTCGCGCAGGCGGTGGCCCGGGCTCTTCGGCGCGATCATGCTGACGTCGACGCCGGCGGGCGGGTCGATCTGGCCGAAGTGGATATTGAAGCCGTGGGCGAACATCAGCGTTTTGCCCGGCCGCATGTGCCGGGCAATCGACTCGTCGTAGACCTGGCGCTGCACTTCGTCCGGGACGACGATCATGATGACGTCGGCCTCGGCCGCGGCGTCGGAGACGCTCATCACGCGCAGACCGTCGGCCTCCGCCTTCGCCCGGCTCTTGCTCCCCTCGTGCAGCCCGACGCGGACGTCGATGCCGCTGTCGCGCAGGTTCTGCGCGTGCGCGTGGCCCTGGCTGCCGTAGCCGATCACGGCCACGCGCTTATCCTTCAGGTGCGCGAGGTCGGCGTCCTGGTCGTAGTAGATCGTGGCAGGCATCGGTCTCCTCTTCCCCCGTGTTGTGAAGTACGAAGTACGAACGACGAAGTACGAACATGGCCCTGTCCGCACTTCGCCGGTCGCCGTTATATCATGTCGCACTCGTACATCGTACTTCGTCATTCGTACTTCGGCACAGCGCGTAGATGGCTAGGTCTTCAAAGGCGTCCCCCTTGCGCACGTATTCGCGGAATGTCCCCTCGTAGCGCAGCCCGGCCTTCTGCATCACCCTGGCCGAGGCGACGTTGCGCGGGAAGCAGAGCGCCTGGATGCGGTTGAGCCCGAGGTCTGCGAGACCGAAAGCGACCACGCGGCGCGCGGCCTCGGTCATGTACCCCCGGCCCCAGTAGGGCCGGCCGAGCCAGTAGCCGAGTTCGGCGCGGCGGTGCCGGGCCTCGACCCCGATGCCGATCGCGCCCAAGAGTGCGCCGTCGGGCTTGCGCGTGACGGTGAAGGTGAACTGCTCACCGCTCGCGGCCGCCGCGGCGTGCGTGCCGATCCAGCGCGCTGCTCCACCGGCCGGGTACGGGTGCGGGATGTTGAGCGTCATCGCCGCGACCTCGCGGTCGCCGGCCATCGCCTCGACCGCCGGCGCGTCGGCGAGATCAAAAGGGCGCAGGATCAGCCGCTCCGTCTCCAATGCAGGTATTTTCCCGCCCGCGCCCATGCTCTCCCACATCCTACCAACCCGCGGACCTGCGACTCTCAGACCTTCAGACCTTCGACCCCATCAGCCCTCGCCGCCGCGCGTGATGGCGACGCGGCCGCTGCGGACGAGTTCGCGGATGCCGTAGGGGCGCAGCGTCTCCAGCAGGCCGTCGATGCGCTCCTGCGAGCCGACCGCCTCGATCACCAGCGAGCGCGGCGCGACGTCGACGATCCGCGCGCCGAAGAGGTCGGCCACCTCGCGGATCTGCGCTCGGTTCTCCTGGTTCGCGGCCACTTTGACCAGCGCCAATTCGCGCGCGACGAAGCGCTCGGCGCTCAGGTCCGTGACCTTGCGCACCTCGACCAGTTTGTAGAGCTGCTTGACTGCCTGCTCGACCGCGTCGTCGTCGGCGTGCAGCGCGATCGTCATGCGCGACAGCCCCGGCTGCTCGCTCACCCCGACCGTCAGGCTCTCGATGTTGAAGCGCCGCCGGCGCAGCAGGCTGGCGACCCGGTTGAGCACGCCCGGGTGGTCGTCCACCAGCACCGTCAGCGTCCGCGCCGTCGCGCGCGGCAGGGCAACTGTGGCCACGGGTTCCCCCTTCGGGAGTTGATAGTTGATAGTTGTTCGTTGATAGTGGAGTCGCGCCTCGTCCTCTATCAACTATCAACCAACAACTATCAACCCGCTTACTCCGCCGACGCCGGGTCGGCCTCGATCATCTGCGAGTTCGCGCCGCCGGCCGGCACCATCGGGTAGACGTTCTCCTCGGGGTTGATCAGGAACTCCGCGACGACCGGGCCGTCGATGGCGCGGGCGCGGGCGATCGCGCCGGCGACCTCGCGCGGGTTGCTCACGCGGATGCCGGTGATGCCGTAGGCGCGGGCCAAGGCGACGAAGTCGGGGCCACTGATCGGCGTCGCCGCATAGTTGCGGTTGTGGAAGAGGTCCTGCCACTGGCGCACCATGCCGAGATAGCCGTTGTTGAGGATCGCCACCTTGACCGGCAGGCGCTCCTGCGCCACCGTCGCCAGCTCGGCCAGCGACATCTGGAAGCCGCCGTCGCCGACGACCGCCCAGACCTCGGCGTCGGGCCGGCCGAGCTGCGCGCCGATCGCCGCGGGCAGGCCGAAGCCCATCGTGCCGAGGCCGCCCGAGGTGATCCAGCGCTCCGGCCGCTCGACCCGCAGGTGCTGCGCCGCCCACATCTGGTGCTGCCCCACGTCGGCGGTGACGATCGCCTCGCCGGCGGTCGCGTCGCGCAGCGCGGCGAGCAGCGCGAAGGGCGAGATCGTCCCGGTCTCCGCGTGCAGGTCGGGCGCGGGCGGCGGGACGCGCCAGCCGGCGATCTCGGCGCGCCAGGCGTCGTGCCGCGTGGGCTCGACGTGCTCGAGCAACCGCGCCAGGACGTGCCGGGCGTCGCCGACGATCGGGACGTCGGTGCGGACGTTCTTGCCGATCTCGGCGGGGTCGATGTCGATGTGGATGATGGTGGCGTGGGGGGCGAAGGCGTCGACGCGGCCGGTCGCGCGGTCGTCGAAGCGCGCGCCGACATTGAGCAGCAGGTCGCACTTGTCGACGGCGTGGTTGACGTGGGCGTGGCCGTGCATGCCCATCAGGCCGAGCGCGTGGGGGTGCCCGGTCGGCAGCGTGCCGAGGCCGTGCAGGGTGAAGGCGACCGGCAGGTCGCAGCGCTCGACGAGTTGGCGCAGTTCCTCGGTCGCCCCGGCGATGGCGACGCCGTGGCCGGCCATGACGACGGGGCGCTCGGCGGCGGCGAGGAGGCGCGCGGCCGTCTTGATCTGGTTGATGTTGCCGTGGCGCGTCGGGCGGTAGCCGGGCAGGTCCACCACGACCGGCTCGGCCGGCTCGGTGCGGGCGACGAGCACGCTCTTGGGGATGTCGATCAGGACCGGGCCGGGGCGCCCGCTGCGGGCCAGGTGGAACGCCTCGGCGACGACGCGCGGCAGGTCGGCGGCGTCCTCGACCAGATAACTGTGCTTGGTGATCGGCAGCGTCACGCCGACGATGTCGACCTCCTGGAAGGCGTCCTTGCCGATCATCGGGATGCCGACCTGCCCGGTGATCGCCACCACCGGCACCGAGTCGAGCATCGCGTCGGCCAGGCCGGTGACCAGGTTGGTCGCGCCGGGGCCGCTGGTCACCAGGCAGACGCCGACCTTGCCGGTGGCGCGGGCGTAGCCCTCGGCGGCGTGCGCGGCCCACTGCTCGTGGCGCACCAGGACGTGCCGCAGGCGGTCGCCGTAGCCGGACAGCACGTCGTAGAGCGGGATGACCGCGCCGCCCGGATACCCGAAGAGCAACTCGACCCCCGCCTGGACGAGCGCGTCGCAGAGCGCGTGGGAGCCGGTGTAGGGCGCCGGCGGGGCTGGCGCCGGGGCGGTCCCGGCGGGGCTGGCGGTCGCGGTGACCATCGGTCTCTCCCCTCGCTACAGTGTCGTCGACGTCGTCGTCGCCGCGCGGGCCGGGCGATCCTACCGGGTCAGGACGCGCCTGGCTCGAACGTCGCTCGCTGCCGGTGTGTGCCGTGCGCCGCGCGGCGATCAGCGCGGCAGATGGGTCAGGATCAGGTAGGCGAGGTCGGCCAGCCCGCAGAGGGCCAGCGCCGGCACGAGGCCGCGCGGCGCCGGTCGGGCGCGGGCGACCGCGACGGCGCGCCCGCGCCGCGCGAGTCGCCGGACGTGGGCGAGGCTGGTGTGCTGCGACATCGGCGTGCCTCCCTCCCCTCGCGTCGCGCCTATTTCTGCCCGCCCGGGGCGGCGAAGGCGAACTCGAACTCGCGGGTCATCGCCGTCACCGTGGGCGTCGGCGGGGTCGCGGCCGGCATCGGCGCGGTGGCCGGCTCGGCGGGCGCGTCGGACCAGTAGCCCTGCCACCAGTCGGCCCACTCTTCCTGCCAGCCGTTCGCGGTCGTCTTGGTCGGTTCGGTCTCGTAGCGCATCGTCGTCCTCCCCTCGCTCCGTCTCGTCCCGGCCGGCCGGCCGGATCTCCCACAACGAAGAGGGCCTCCCGCTTTGGGAGGCCCTCGGTCGTTCCTATTCGCGTCCCCGCGCTTACCGGTCGCCTCCCAAGCGGTGATGTCCTCCCGTAATCAGGAGGCCAATAAGGACGAGGCCGACGACCGGGTTGTGATGGTGTCGCGGGGCTGACATGGCGCGTGTTACTCCATCCGCGTCGCGTCCTGCTTCGCTAGCGCCTATCTTACGGGGCCGGGCCGCCCCTGTCAACCCCCCCGAAAGTCACGGCGGGCCGGGGTGCCGGTGACCCCGGGCAGGTCGTACACCCGCGGCACCGCCCCCACTACGGCCCGTCCGGGCTGGTGGCGGTGTACTCGGCGAGGATCCAGCCCTCGAAGTTGTTGTAGTCGGGCAGGCGGACATGCTTCCAGGTCCGCCCGAGGCTGTCCTTCTCGTCGGGGCCGATGTCCAGCATCGGCGTCCCGTCAGAGATGGCGAAGCGGCGCTCGCCGTTCGGCGTGGCGAAGAGGTAGGCGCCCTGGTTGTCGGTGTGCGCGACGTAGAGCGTCGGCGGGTTCGCCAGCGGCGTCGCGGTCGGCGCGAGCGGCATCAGCGTCGCCGTCGGCGCCTCGGTCGGCTCCTTCGCCGTCGTCGTGCGCGCCGGGGTGGCGGCGCGCGGGGTCGCGGTCGCGGCCGGCGCGCTGGTGGTGGGCGCGGCCGGGCTCGCGGCGGCCGCCAGCGTCGGGACGCCCGCCGTCGCGGTCGGCGTGATGCCGCCCCCGCCGCCGCGGAGGGCGGCCACGATGATGACGGCCAGGATGATGGCGGCGATGGCGGCGATGGCGGCGAAGAA
Source organism: Thermomicrobiales bacterium (assembly GCA_035708265.1). GTDB lineage: Bacteria > Chloroflexota > Chloroflexia > Thermomicrobiales > CADCWN01 > DASSSV01. The sequence goes on from DASSSV010000706.1 coordinate 5,966, forward strand.
GGGCGTCGCGGTCGGCCCCTCGCCGAAGCGCAGCGCCTCCGGCCACCACGCCGGCCAGGCGGGCGGGGGCGCGGGCGGGGCCGCCTCGCCCTCATCCGCCGCGGCCGGGACCGCGCCGCCGGCCGGGGCCGGTGCGATGGCGGCCGGGCGGCGGATCGTCGGCGGGGGCGGCGCCTGGAGCGCGCGCCGGCCGGCGAGGGTCGTGCGCGGGCGCCAGTAGCCGCTGCGGTCGATGCGCAGCATCCCCTGGTTCTCGAGCGCGTCGAAGATCTGGCGGATGCGCTCGCGCTCCGGCCGCAGGACATACTCCTGCCCCGACATGTCGCTGTCGAGGATCCCGGCGGTGCGGGCCACGGTGTACTCGTCAATCGGGCCGCCGTGGGCCTCCTCCATGCGGGCCACGGCCGCCAGGACCGCTCGCTCTTCCTCGCTCATCCCCCCTCATCCCTTGGGAGGGACGTTCACCGCAGAGGCGCAGAGGACGCAGAGAACGAACGAAGGAGAGGAGACGGATGAATTCGTACTTCGTCCCTCGTACTTCTCTCTGCGTCCTCTCCTCCGTTCTCTGTGTCTCTGCGGTGAACGCCCCCGCCGGGTCAGTCGCCGAGATCGCGCTCCATCGTGATGTGCTCGATATTGCCCATGATGAACGTGCCGCCGACGGTATGGAAGCCGAGCCGCTCGTAGAAGCCGATCGCGTGCGTCTGCGCGCTGAGCGTGACGCGGCGC
>DASSSV010000707.1:0-19958 GCA_035708265.1 Thermomicrobiales bacterium
CGATGGACCTGCGCGACCTGGGGCGGCTGCTGGAGGAGCGCGGGTTCGAGTCGCTTTGGCTGCCCGAGCACACGCACCTGCCGGTGGGTGGCGCGTCGGTCCACCCGAGCGGGCCCCACGTCCACGACCGCCTGCGACGCCTGCTCGACCCCCTGATCGGCCTGGCGGCGGTCGCAGCCTTGACCGAACGCCTGCTGCTCGGCACCGGCGTCTGCCTGGTCCCGGAGCACGACCCGATCGTGCTGGCGAAGCAGGTCGCCACGCTCGACGCCCTCTCGGGCGGCCGGGTGCTGTTCGGCGTCGGCGCTGGCTGGAACCGCGAGGAGTTGCGCAACCACGGCGTCGACCCGGCGACGCGCTGGCGGGTGCTGCGCGAGCGCGTGCTGGCGATGAAGCGGATCTGGACCGAGGACGAGGCCGAGTTCCATGGGGAGTTCGTCGACTTCGAGCCGATCTGGCTGTGGCCCAAGCCGGCGCGCCGGCCCCACCCGCCGGTGCTCGTCGGCGGCGAGGGGCCGCGCGTGCTCGACCGCGTGCTCGACTACGGGAACGAGTGGGCGCCGAACGACGAGCCGGGCATCGTCGAGCGGATCCCGGAGTTGCAGCGGCGCGCCGCCGAGCGGGGCCGCGGGCCAATCCCGGTCACGCTGATGCACGTCGCGCCGGACGTGGACCTGCTCAGGCGCTATGAGGCGGCGGGGGTCGCGCGCTGCGTCTTCTCGCTGCCGGGCGGCGACGCCGCGGAGGTCCGCCCGGTCGTGGAGCGCCTGGCCAGCGTGGTCGCCGCCTATCGGGCGTCGCGGTAGGCACGCCCGGCCTGCTATGATCGCCGCGCACATCGGCGGATGGGCGCCAGTCGAGACGGGAAGGGAGGCGGGCGACCGATGGGGATGTTGCTCTCGTACAGCACCTGGGGAATGCCGAAGGTGCCGATCGACGTGGCCGTGGCGCATTGCGCCAGGCTCGGCTTCGACGGCCTGGAGTTGACCGTCATCCCGCGGTGGATCACCGACGCGGCGAACCTCGACGCGGCCGAGCGGCGGCGTATCCGCGCGCTCTACGACGACCACGGTCTCGACCTCTGCGGCCTCGCCGGCAACACGCCGCTCCTGGCCGGCGACGCCGACGAGCAGGCCGCCAACCTCGCCCGCTTCCGCGGCTACCTCGACCTCGCCGCCGAGTTGCAGCACCCCGGCGAGCGCCTGACCGTCACCACGACCTCGGGGGGCGAGCCGGGCGATTGGGACGGCATCAAGCACCGCCTGGTGGACCGCTTCGGCGAGCTGGCCGCCTACGCCGAGCGGCAGGGCGTCGTCGTCGGGGCCGAGCCGCACGTCAACACCGCGCTGCACCTGCCGGAGCAGGCGATCTGGCTGGTGGAGCAGGTCGATTCGCCCGCGCTGACCATCCACTTCGACATCAGCCACTTCAACGTCCAGGGCCTCGACATGGAGGAGGTCGTCGCCCAGGTCGCGCCCCGCAGCGTCCACACCCACGTCAAGGACGAACGCGGCGTCGTGCCCGACTTCGAGTTCCTGATCCCCGGCGAGGGCGACTGCGACTACGTGCGCTACCTCAAGGCGATGGACCGCGCCGGCTACACCGGCCACATCGTCGTGGAGATCAGCGTCATGGTCCAGCGCCGTCCCGACTACGACCCGCTGGCCGCCGCTGAGCAGTCGTATCGCGTGCTGGCGCGGGCGTTCGAGGAAGCGGGGATAGAGCGGGCGGTGCGTTGATACAATACCGGCAGATCAGCGCGCTCGCGACCGCGCGACCCGGAGGGCACTATGGCCACGTTGCACCGCCTGACTGTCGCCGATCTGACCGGCCTTCCCGATGACGGGCGGTACTACGAACTGCTCGCGGGGGAGGTCTACCAGGTGAACTCGCCGTCCGAGAAACACCAGCGCGCCTCGATCGTCGGCGCGAGCTGGCTCTACCAGGCCGACGCGGCCGGGTATGGCTACGCCTACGCCGCCCCGTTCGATGTCACGCTCGACGAGTACAACCAGGTCCAGCCCGACCTCCTCTTCGTCGCCAAGGAGCGTGCCCACATCATCGGCGAGCAGGGCATCCAGGGGCCGCCCGACCTGATCATCGAGATCCTCTCCCCCGCCACGCGCCAGCGCGACCTGACGCTCAAGCGCCAGCTCTACGCGCGCGCCGGGGTGCGGTACTACTGGCTGGTCGACCCGGACGGAGAGACCGTGCTCTGCTACGAGCTGGACGGCGGCGGCTACCGGCAGAGTGCCGAGCTGCGCGGCGACGACGTCCTCACGTCGCCCCTCTTCCCCGGCCTGACGCTGCCGGTCAGCCGGCTCTTCGCCCGGCGCTGACCCCGTGACTCAGCCGTGATGGAGCATGCGGATCGTGCCCGGCGCAATCCACTGAGTCCTGAGTCCTGAGTCCTCGCGACCGGAGGGAGCATTGCAGGTCGGTTTTGCGTCGTTAGTTGGGGTCGAGTCGGTGCCGTTCCCGGAGCTGGCGCGCCGGGCGGGCGAGCTGGGGCTGGCGACGATCGAGGTCAACGTCGGGCCGGGGTATCCGCCGATCGGGGACGCCGGGTATCCGGGGCACCTGGATTTGCGGGCGATCGTCGCGGAGGGGCCGGGGCCCGTGGCGGAGCTGCTGGCCGCGCACGGTGTCGGCATCTCGGCGCTCGCGCCGATGCTCAACGCGCTGACGCCGGACCCGCGGCTGCGCGCCGAGCGGGTCGCCGCGCTGCGGCTCGCGCTCGACGCCTGCGCGGCGCTCGGCGTCGGGACACTCGTGACCTACGCGGGCTCGGCCTTCGGGATGTACTTTCAGGGGCTGCCGGGGACCTCGCCGGACCACCCGTCGAGCCGCCTGAGCGAGAACCTGGCCGCCTTCCGCGAGGTCTACGCGCCCCTCACGGCCCACGCCGAGGCGCGCGGCGTGCGCATCGCCTTCGAGACGGCGCCGCGCGGCGGCGGCGAGGGCAACCTGGCCCACAGCCCCGACCTCTGGGACCGCCTCTTCGACGCCGTCCCCTCGCCCGCGCTCGGCCTGAGCTTCGACCCCTCGCACCTCGTCTGGCTCCAGATCCCCGACGCACCCGGCGTGATCCGGCGCTACGGCACGCGCATCTTCCACGTCGATGGTAAAGACTGCGAGATCCTGCCCGCGCGCCTGGCCGGGCAGGGCATCCTCGGCAATACCTGGTGGCGCTATCGCCTGCCCGGCGACGGCGCGCTCGACTGGCCGGCCATCGTCGCGGCGCTGCGTGAAGTCGGCTACACCGGCGCCATCGACATCGAGAACGAAGACCCGCTCGCGCCCGGCCTCGCCGGCGTCGCGCGGGCGGCGGACTACCTGTGGGGAGTGACGAGTGACGAGTGACGAGTAATGAGCAAGACGGAGGACGGAAGACGGACGACGGAGGGGCGTACTGTCGCGATCGTCTCCCCATCCCCTCGTCACTCGTCACTCGTCACTCGTCACTTCGGAGGGAACGATGCGCACGGGGCTGATCGGCTGCGGGAACATCGGCAAGACGCACGCGGCGGCGCTGGCGTCGCTGCCGGAGTCGGAGTTCGTGGCCTGCTGCGACAGCGACGAGGGGCGGGCGCGGGCGCTGGCGGCGCAGCACGGCGTCCCGCGGGTCTACACGGACCCGGTGGAGATGCTGCGCGGCGGCGCGGTGGAGGCGGTCTGCGTCTGCACGCCGCACCCCAGCCACGCCCCGCTCGTCGTCGCCGCGGCCGAGGCGGGCGTCCACGTCCTCTGCGAGAAGCCGATGACGGTCAGTCTGGCCGAGGCCGACCGCATGATCGCGGCGGCGCGGCGCGCCGGCATCCGCTTCGGCGTGATCTTCCAGCGGCGCTTCTGGCCCGCCGCGCAGCGCCTCCACGCTGCGGTCGTCGCGGGCAAACTCGGCGCGCCGACGCTGGCCGAGTGCTCGGCCCGCCTCTGGCGGCCGGAGAGTTACTTCGCGGCCGACCCCTGGCGCGGCAAGTGGGCCACCGAGGGCGGCGGCGTGCTGATGAACCAGGCCGTCCACGTGCTCGACCTCTTCCAGTGGTTCATGCAGCCGGCCGGCCCTGTCGTGGAGATCGTCGGGCGCTACGCCAAACTGGCGCACGGCGACTACATCGACGTCGAGGACACGGCGGTCGCGACGGTCGTCTTCGCGAGCGGCGCGCTGGGCACGATCCAGGCGGCGACGACGATCACCCCCGCGTTCGGTTTCCGGGTGGCGGTCTACGGGGCCAGCGGCGCGAGCGCGAGCGTCTGGGAGCTGCCGGAGGGCGTCGAGGGCGTCAACGATCTCTGGACCGTGCCGGGCGAGGAGGAGTACCTGGCGGTTTGGGAGGAGGGCGTCGCGAAGCGCCCCGGCTTCCCCGGCTTCCACGCCCTCCAGATCCAGGAGTTCCTGCAGGCCGTCGCGGCCGGTCGCGACCCGGCGGTCACCGGCGAGGAGGCGCGCAAGTCGCTGGCGATGATCCTGGCGATCTACGAGTCGTCGCGCACCGGCCAGCCGGTGCAGCTCGGGTAGAAGGTCCCTGGAAACCGGGGTATCAAGTCGCTCCGGGTATTTGGCCGGAGTTCTTGTTGTACACGAGGGAATCTGCATGAGTGGTTGGCTGGTTTGGATTGAGGGTACGCAGGAATGGACCGATGAGGAAGATTGGCGAGCGGGCTGTGCCGAAGATGACCTCGACGAGTGGATCGGTTCGAGAGTGTCGTGGGAGACGGAGCAGGAGATCCGGGAGGCAATGGTCGAAATCGACCAGCACGAGGCTCTCATGGAGGATTGGTACAGGACTTTGGAACTTGAATCTGCACTTGACGACTTCATACATGGCATGGTCGAGGCTTGGGGCTATGATGAAGAACGAACTGTGGACTATGATATTGATTGGAGCCAGATAGAGTATCGAGATGGTCGCGTGAGATTCAAGCGCGGGTAGGCCCGTCACTGCGACTCCCATGATAGATTGCGCTCCGATGTCGGGCGCGTCGTGTATGCGGCGCTCCAGGGGCTATTGACCTCACCCGGCGGCCATGCTATAGTCGGGCAACAGTATTTCGCCTTCCGAATCGCCGATTCACCTAACGAGATACCAGGCGAGGCGCCGCGCGGCGGCGGGATACTGGTCAGAGGGAGGGGTAGGGCTGTGGCGCGAGAACCGCTTTCCCGGCGCAGTTTCCTCCGGCTGGGCGCCGGCCTCGCCGGGACGGCGCTCCTGGCGGCCTGCGGCGGCGCCGCGCCGACCGCGACCCCGTCGTCCTCGGGCGCCGCGCAGCCGACGACGGCCCCCACGACCGCGCCGACCGCGGCCCCGACCGCCGCGGCGGGCGCGGCCGGCACCAGCGCCCCGGCGGCGACGCAGGCCAAGCCGTCCGGCGGCGCCCCGGCCGTCGCGTCGCCCGCGGCGGGCGGCAGCCCCGCGGCGGCGGGCGGCGCCTCGACCGGCTACGAGTGGAAGAGCGTCGGCGCGCGCACGGTCAAGGGGACCGACCAGACCTTCCAGTTCGCCGACCGCAAGGTGCTCGTCTCGAAGGCCGGCGCGGCCGACCTGGAGTTCTGGACGATCAACCTGAAGGGGCCCTACGGCGACTGGATCCAGTCCTTCCTGAAGGACTACGAGACGGTCAACCAGGGCGTCAAGGTTAAGTGGGTCGACGTCCCCGGCGCAGAGGTCGCGCAGAAATACCTCTCCGCCGTCAGCGCCAACCAGGCGCCGGACCTCGCCAACACCTACGAGATGCCGCGCTTCATCGACCTCGGCGCGCTGGCGAACATCGCCGACCTGCTGCCGAAGGCGGACGCGAACGACTACTACGAGGGCTTCTGGCAGGGGCTGACGCTCAACGGCAAGACCTACGCCTTCCCCTGGTACGCCTCGACCGGCGGGCTCGTCTACAGTCGGAAGATGCTGCAAGACGCCGGCCTCGACCCCGGCAAGCCGCCGACGACCTGGGACGACGCGATCGCGATGTCCAAGACGATCAAGGATAAGACCGGCAAGTACGGCCTCTTGATGACGGTCGGGCAGGGCGAGCTCGTCCAGATCCTCCAGCAGTACGGCGTCGACATGGTCAGCGACGACCGCAAGAAGGCCGCGGTCAACACGCCCGAGGCGGTCGCGGTCTTCAAGCAGTGGCAGGAGTTCTACAAGGGCGGCTACCTGCCGCCGGAGGGGACGACGGCCAACCCGCGCGACGCGAACCAGTGGTACTACGCCGGGCGCGGCGCGCTGGTGCCGGGCGGCCCGGTGGTGCTGGTCAAGCGCGCCGACGCGAACGTGCTCAAACAGTGGGATACCGACCTCTCCGGCTCGTTGCGCGGCAAGACCGGCAAGGCGATCGCCTCGGTGCAGTACCTCGTCGTGTCGGCCAAGAGCAAGAACCCGCAGGCGGCCGTGGACCTCGGCGCCTACGTCACCGGCACCGGTCTCCAGATCGAGTTCATCACCCAGGTGCCGATCCTGCCGTCGCGCAAGTCGGTCAGCGCCGACCCGGACTTCAAGAAGAACTTCATCGACAAACCGGCGGCCGGCCGCAGCCAGCAGGAACTCCTAGACCGCGGCTTCCAGGTCTCGCTGAAGGAACTCGACGACGCGGTCCTCGACTACAACGCCACGCCGACCGTCGTCGGCTGGGCGCAGATGTACGACCTGTTCAAGCAGGAGACGAACAAGATGTTCGCCACCGGCCAGTCGGCCGAGACGACGCTGGGGAACATCGAGCAGGGCTGGAACAAGATCCTGGCGGAGAAGGGCTGACGAGGAGTCGAGAGTCGGCAGTCGGGAGTCGGGAGTACCGGCTTCGCCATCGTTGACCGGTCGCTCTACGGAAGCCGCCACTGCCGACTGCCGACTCCCGACTGCCGACTAAGCGAGGCGGCATGGCGACGATCGCGACGCGCGCGGTCCCGGCGCGGCGGAGTGCGGCCGCGTGGCGGCGCACGCTGCGTCGGATGGGCGTGGCCTATCTCTTCTTGCTGCCGACCTTCGTGATCCTCGGCACCTTCCTGGTCTACCCCCTCTTCGCGAGCATCTGGTACAGCTTCCAGGACTACAACGTCGTGCAGCCGGCCACCTGGGTCGGGCTGGACAACTACCGCAAGCTCCTCGCCGACGACGTCTTCAAGACCGCCTTCCGCAACACGCTGGTCTACGCGGTCGGCGTGATCCCCGGCTGCGTCGTCCTGCCGCTCTTCATGGCGCTGCTGGTCAACCGGCCGGGCAAGGGGATCACCTTCTTCCGGGTCGCCTTCTACATCCCGGTGATCACCTCGATCGTCGTCGTCGGCATCGTCTGGAAGTGGATGTACTTCGAGGACGGCATCCTCAACAGCCTCCTGCGCGCGCTGCACCTGGTCAAGAAGCCGGTCCCCTTCCTCAGCGACCCGAAGATCGCGCTCTACGCCATTATCGCCGTGACGATCTGGAAGGCGGCGGGCTACTACATGGTGCTCTACCTGGCCGGCTTGCAGAACGTGGCGAAGGAGCTGGACGAGGCGGCGATGATCGACGGCGCGAACCGCTGGCAGCGCCTCTGGCACGTCACGATCCCGCTGCTGCGCCCGATGATCGCGCTCGTCACCGTGCTCGCCTCGATCGGCGCGATGAAGGTCTTCGGCGAGATCTACGTGATGACCTCGGGCGGCCCGGCCGACAGCACCAATACGCTGGTCTACTACGTCTACAAGCAGGCGTTCCAGTTCCTGCACATGGGCTACGCCTCGGCCATCGCCGTGGTGCTCTGCCTCTTCCTGGTCGTGCTGTCCCTGGCGAGCATCAAGTTCTCCGAGCGAGGAGGGGGCTTCAATTACTAGCATGCCCGCCGCCCAACCGGTCGAAACCGTGCCCGCGCGGCCGGGCGCGCGCGGCGCGCGGCTCGAACCCGCCGCGAAGTACGCGCTGCTCGGCGTCCTGGCCGTGATCTTCCTCGGTCCCTTCTACTGGCTGGTCGTCACCGCGCTGAAGGGGCCGGGGCAGAACGTCTTCTCCTACCCGCCGCAGCTCCTGCCGCTGCCGCCGACGCTGCAGTCCTTCCGCGACCTCTGGCAGGTTGGGCCCTTCCACCGCTACATCTTCAACTCGGCCGTCGTGGCGATCGCGGTCGTCCTGGGCAACGTCCTCTTCTGCTCGATGGCGGCCTACCCGCTGGCGCGGATGCGCTTCCCCGGCCGCGACCTGATCTTCTACCTGATCCTGGCGACGCTGATGATCCCCTTCGAGGTGACCCTGATCCCGTCGTTCACGATCATCAGCAAACTGCACTGGGTCGACACCTACCAGGCGCTGATCGTCCCGGCCTGCGTCAGCCCCTTCGGTATCTTCCTGATGCGGCAGACCTTCCTGACGATCCCGTTCGAGCTGGAGGAGGCCGCGCGGATCGACGGCGCCAACGAGTTCACGATCTACTGGCGGATCATGATGCCGCTGGCGCTGCCGGCGCTGGCGACGGTGGCGATCTTCGTCTTCGTGGCCGAGTGGAACTCGCTCCTCTGGCCGGTGATCGTGCTGAAGAGCCAGGAGATGCAGACGCTGCCGATCGCGATCACCTTCCTCGACTCCAACTTCTACGGCGGCTGGCGCCAGATCGCGGCCGGCTCGGTCCTCTCGATCATCCCGATCCTGATCGTCTTCCTCTTCGCCCAGCGCTACTTCATCGCCGGCCTGACCACCGGGGCCCTCAAAGGCTAGCGATGAGCGACGAGCGACGAGCGACGAGTGAGCGGCGAATGACGAGTGACGAGTGACGAGCGGGACGAGGGCCACTCATCGCTCATCGCTCATCGCTCAGCACTGGAGGAACGATGAAGGTCTTGTTGCGCTCGCGCGAGCTCTCGGACGACTACATCCGCTTCGCGGCGCAGATCGGGGCGGACGGGTTCGACATCCACCACGGGAAGGACATCCCGGGCGTGCCGGAGCAGGGCTACGCCGACGAGCAGGGGCTGCGCGCGCTGCTCGACAAGCTCCGCCGCTGGGGGCTCGGCCTCTACCGCGTCGCGCCGCCGGACCCGGTGAACTACCTGCTCGGGCGGCCGGGCGGCGACGAGGAGGTCGACAACCTCTGCCGGACGCTGGAGGTGCTCGGCAAGGTCGGCGTGCCGTTCATGTCGACGCCGGTGCATCTCGGGATCAACCCCGGCTACCAGGGGATGCGCCCGCGCGTCCACCGCGGCGGCTACCGGATGGCCGGCTTCGAGCTGGAGGAGATGCGGCGGAACCTGGCCGCGAAGCCGCCCGAGATCGTCGTGGACACCGAGGTCCACTTCGAGCGCTGCGTGCGGCTCTACGAGCGCCTGGTGCCGATCGCCGAAGCCTACGACATCCGGCTGATCATGCACCCGTCGGACCCGCCGCTGCCGGAGACGGAGTTCTCGCCGCGGCGCTGGTCGCGCATCCTCGACGCCGTGCCGAGCGCGCACAGCGGCCTGCTCTACTGCGTCGGGACGCGCTACGAGTCGGGCGTCAATATCCACGACGACATCCGCGCGTTCGGCCGGCGTGGCAAGATCTTCCACGTCCACCTGCGCAACGTCCGCGGCCAGATCCCGACGACCGGCGGATACGAGGAGGTGCTGCTGCACGACGGCGACATGAACGTGTTCCGCGTGCTCCAGAGCCTCAAGGCGGTCGGCTTCGACGGCGGCCTCCAGATCGACCACCTGCCCGACTTCGACGGCGACAACGACTACCAGGGCCAGGCGACCGCCTACGCCGTCGGCTACGTCAAGGCGCTCCTCGCCGCGCTGGAGGCATGACCCTATCCGCGTCGTAGGGGTCCATCAACGCCCATCCGCCGGTTCGCGCCGCGCCGGCTCGGGCCGACCGAGGCGCCCGGCGAGGGGGCGGGGGAACGCGATTGCTCAGGCCAGGTGGTGCTCCAGGGCGAAGCGGGTGGCGGCGGCGCGCGAGGTCACGCCGAGCTTGCCGTAGATGGCGCGCAGGTGGGCGTTGATCGTGTGCGGCGAGAGGAAGAGCCTCTCGGCCGCCTGCGCGTCGGTCAGCCCCTCCGCCACCAGCCTGAGCACCTCGACCTCGCGCCCGGTGAGCCCGGCCGGGTAGGCGGGGGCGGCGGGCCTGGCTGACGCTGGCGCCGGGACGACGAGGCGCGCCGCCAGAGCCTCGGCGCGGGCCAGGGCGGGCTGTGCGCCCAGCGGTTCCAGGGTGGCACGGGCCTCGTCGAGTGAGGCGCGCGCCTCGTCGCGCTCCCCGGTGGTCGCACGCAGCTCGGCTGTCGCCAGCAGCGTGAGGGCGCGCTCGTAGGGTGCTGCGCACGCCTCGGCCAGCGCCAACGCGTCGCCCAGATGCGATGCGGCTTCGCCATGCTGGCCCGCCCCGATGGCGAGTTCACCGAGGAGGCGGTGGGCGGCGTGGAGGGCCAGCGGCTGGCGGGGCCCGGCCGCGTGGGCGAGGGCTTGCGCGGCGTGGTCGCGCGCGGCATCGAGGTCGCCGGACGCGCGGTGGTACTCCGCCCAGCCGAGGGCGCCCTCCGCCCGGCCCAGCGTCGCGCCCGACCACGCCAGCCAGCGGTCGTGAGCCGTGAGCCACGCCCGCGCGGTCGCCAGGTCCCCCGCGTCGAGGGCCAGCACGGCGGCGAGGCGCTGCAGCCGCAGGGCGGCCGGGAAGTCGCAGGTGTAGACGCCGCCCTCCGGGTCGGTCACTGCCCCGGCGGGCAGCAAGGCCCGCACGACGGCCCAGGCCGCGGCGGCGTCCCCCTGCAGCCGCGCCAGCGGGCCGGCCCCGCCGGGCGGGCCCGTGGGCCAGCCGCGCGCCCCGCCCGCGTCGAGCAGGCGGCGCGCCTCGACCCAGCGCCCCTCCAGAAGGAGCAGGGGCGCGGCCGCGCCTGCGGGCGGCAGGTCCCACGCTCCGGCCGCGCGCACGAGCGCCTCTTCGATCGCCGCGGCCAGGCGCCGCCGCTCGGCCACCCAGTCGGCCGCGTAGGGCAGCGCGACGTAGTTCAACTCCCAGGCCAGGGCGGTGGCGACGTCGACGTGCGCGCCGATCTCGCGATTCAGCTCGCACGCCCGCGCGTAGGCGGCCCGCGCCGCGTCCGGCCGCCCCGCCTGCGCGTGGATGTGCCCCAGGGCCATGTGCGCGTCGGCGTAGCCGGACCCGCCCATCTTGCTCGTGCCCGGCGGCCGGGCGGGCGGCCGGGCCAGCGCCGCCTCCGCCAGCGGGCGGGCCGCGGTCAGGCGGCCCACCATCGCGAGGCAGTAGGCCACCGTCCCGCGGGGATCCTCCTCGTCGAGGCCGAGGCCCGCCTGCCGGGCGCGCAGACGCGCGCGGTCGGCCGGCGCCAGCGCCTCCAGCGCGGCGATGCCCGCCGCCAGGTCCGCCAGCCCCCCGCCGCCGTCCTGGGCGTGCCAGCGCAGCAGGCCGCGGCTGAAGGTGGCGTAGGCGGCCAGCGCGGCGTCCCCCGCCGCGGCGCCCAGCCCCGCGGCCGCGTCGAGGTCGCCGACGCCGCGATCCGGGGCCTGGTGGCGGCGCAACCAGGCCAGGCGCACCAGCTGCCAGCCCCGCTCGCCCGGGTCGGCCCCCGGCGCGGCGGGCAGGGCCAGCGCGGCCGCGAAGCGATCCGCGGCGCTCAGCCAGGCACAGGCCGCCTGGGCGCGCTCCCCGGCCGCGAGCAGCCACGAGTAGGCGCGGGGGTCGCCGGCCTGGCGGAAGTGGTAGGCCACGGCGTCCGGGTCGGGTTGAGGGCCGGCGGCCAGCGCCTCGGCCGCCCGCCGGTGCAGCGCCCGGCGCCGCAACCCGATCGTCCCCTCGTAGAGCGCCTCGCGGATGAGCGCGTGGGTGAAGCGCACGCCCACCCCATCGGGCGCGTCCACCAGCAGGTGCGCCTCGGTCGCCCGCTCCGCCGCGGCGGCCAGCGCGCCTTCGTCGGCACCGGCCACCGTCCGCCACAAGTCGAACGGCACTGCCTGGCCGAGCACGGCGGCGGCCGCAAGCAACTCGCGCGCCGCCCCGCCCAGCCGGTCCGCCCGCGCGTCAATGACCTGCCGCAGCAGCGGGGGTACCCCGACGGCGGCGAGGTCGCCCAGCGCCCAGGCGTCGCCCGCCGGCCGCAGCGTCCCCACCTCCGTCAGCGCGCGCAGCAGCTCGCCCGCAAAGAAGGGGTTGCCCTCCGCGCGCTGGCCCAGGTAGGCCGCGAGGCGCTCGGCGTCGGTGGGTGGGAGCGGATAGTCGGCGACCAGCGCCCGCAGGCCCGCCGGGTCCAGCGGGCGGAGGTCCAGGCGCTCGGCGCGCGCCTCGCGCACCAACAGGGGGAGCAGGGCGTAGAGCGGGTGGCGCCGGGTCAGCTCATCGCTGCGGTAGGTGGCGAGCAGGAGGAGCGGCGTGTCGGCCACCTGGCGGCCCAGGAGGCGCAGCAAGTCCAGGCTGCCGGGGTCGGCCCAGTGCAGATCGTCCAGCAGCAGCACCGGCGGCCGGCGGGCGACGAGGGCAGCCAGGTAGTCCCGCACCGTGGCGAAGAGCGCCGCCTGGCTGGCCGCCCCGCCCCCGGCCAGCTCTGGCGGCGGGGGCAGGCCGTCGCCGTGGGGCGCGCGCGCGAACGCCTCGGCCCACGGGCCGTAGGGCGGCGTCTCGCTGAGGTCGTAGCAGCGCCCGACCAGCACCAGCGCGCCCCGCGCGGCCGCCTCGGCCAGCAGCGCTTCGCAGAGCGCGGTCTTGCCGATCCCCGCCTCGCCGCCAATGAGCACCAGCGAGCCGCGGCCGGCCAGCGCCGCGGCGAGATGCTCGTGCAGCAGCGCCCGCTCGCGCTCCCGGCCCACCAGGCGCGGGAGGTGAGGGCTTGCGGGGGTGGGGCTGGTCGGCTCGGCCATGGCGCACCCGGGCCAAGCGGTGGCAGTTGTCCGCGCGCGAATCTTCCCCGAGTATAGCAGACGGAGGCAACCGCGCGGCCCGCAGGCCCCTACGAGGCGCGGGTCGTGAGGCGGGCGGCGAGCACGTCGCGCAGGCGCGCGGCGACGAGTTCGGCGTCGCTGTCGGGGAGGACGCGGACGTCGACGCGGACGACCTGCGGGTCGGCGAAGTCCATCACCGCGACGGCCGGGTCGCCGGCGAGGAGATCGACGATGACCCGCGCGGCGGTCAGGCCGGTGGCCGGGTCGAGGTGGACGAACGCGGTCGGATAGGGGCGGCCGACGTGGTCGGGGAAGCGGTGCTCGGCGCGGACGCCGGGCAGCCCGGCCAGCGCCTCGACGACCAGGGCGGTGCGGCGGTGGGCGTCGCGCAGGTCGGCCGCGTGGTCGCGCGCGGCCCAGGTCTCCAGCGCGGTCAGCAGGCCGACGACCTCCTCCTTCGAGACCTTCAGCGGGCGGCCGATGCCCTGGATCGGCGCGCCCTCCAGCCGCGCGGCATGGATGAGGTCGGCGCGGCCGGTGAGGATGCCGGAGCCCTGCGGGCCGCGCAGCCCCTTCCCGCCCGAGAAGGCGACGAGGTCGGCGCCGAGGTCGATGAAGTGGTGCAGGTGCTCGGCTGGCGGCAGCGTGTTCGCCGCGTCAACCAGCACCGGCACGCCGCGCGCGTGCGCCAGCGCGATGACCTCGGGGAGCTGGAGGCCCGGCTCCACGCCGTCGCTGAGCCAGTAGACGCCGGCCGTCGCCGGCCCGAACGCCGCCTCGAACTCCGCGCGCGTCACGCCGCGCTCGGCGTCGCCGACCTCGACAAACTCGCCGCCGGCCCCGCGGACGGCGTGGGCGTAGCCCCAGTGGGGATACTCGCGGCCGGCCGCGTCGCGCCGCCGGGGGAAGCGCCGGGCGATGAACTCGCGCCTGGGCAGCCCGGCCGTGTGCGGCAGTGCCGCCATCGCGACCGGGTCGTCGCCGCTGAGGATCGCCGCCGCGCCGATATGGAGCGCCGCCGCGCAGCCGGAGACGACGTAGGCGGCCTCGGCGTGGGTGTAGCGCGTGATGACCTCGCTCGCGCGGTCGAGGAGTTGCCGCATGTCGACGCAGGCGTGGCGGGCGTCGGCCATCGCCTCGATGACCTCGGGCCACATCACCGAGCCGCCGTAGACCGTCCAGTGGCAGGTCGCGTTGATGACCGGCCGCACGCCGAGCCGTTCGTAGACGCCCATCGTCTCCCCCCTCCCGTCCGCGCCCATCGCCTCGTCCCAACCCTATCACACCGCGCGCCGGCGCCGTGCGCGCCCGCTGCGTTCCTTGACGCTATCTCGGGCGGAAAGTATAATGGCCGTGTCGCCGGCCGGCTGCCGATCGGCCTCGTGCTGTGCGGCGGTATGCCTAGGGTCGTAGCTCAATCGGTAGAGCAGCGGTCTCCAAAACCGCAGGTTGCAGGTTCGAGTCCTGTCGACCCTGTCGCGATCCCAGCGGCGGGACGACCAGGGGGCGGTGCCGTCGGCTCGCCCCCCTGTCGTGTGGGTGGTAGGTGAGATTTCCGCGATCCGCGCGCCGGCGCTGACGGGCGGTTGCAAGGTGGTGGCAGAGATGGCAAAGCAAGACTCGACCCCGGCGGCCGCCACGCCCGCCAGGCGGAAGGCGCCGCCCGCGCCGGGCGCGAAGCGGAACGCCCGCCCGGCGCCGCCGCCCCAGCCGCGCCCCGCGCCCGCGCGCGCGGCGACGACGCGGCCCCGCCCGCCGTCCGGGGTGGCGGCGCGCTGGGCCGGGGTGCAGCGGTTCTACCGCGAGACCGTCGCCGAGCTGCGCCGGGTGCAGTGGCCCGACCGCCTGACGACGCGCAACCTGACCCTCGTGGTCATCGGCATGTCGGTGGCGCTGTCGGCGGTGCTGGGGGCGTTCGACCTGCTGATGACCAAGCTCTTCCAGTGGCTGCTCCACTTCTGAGGGGCGCCACTGACGCGACGGGCCAGGCAGGAGTGAGCACTGTGGTACAGGAAACGACGAACGAGACGACGCGCACGCGCCGCCGGCGCCGGGCCGAGGCGGCGGTGACGCCCGCGCCCGAGGAGCAGGCCGCGCCCGGCGCCGACCAGCCCGCCTGGTACGTGATCCACACCTACTCGGGGTACGAGAACAAGGTCAAGAAGAACCTCGAGCAGCGCGTGAGCACCCTCGACATGGCCGACAAGATCTTCGAGATCGTCGTGCCGACCGAGGAAGAGATCGAGATCCGCAACGGGCAGCGCCACACCGTCCAGAAGAAGGTCTTCCCCGGCTACGTGCTGGTGAAGATGATCATGTCGGACGACTCGTGGTACGTCGTGCGCAACACCCCGGGCGTGACCAGCTTCGTCGGCATGGGCAACAAGCCGACCGCGCTGGGCGAGACCGAGGTGCAGGCGATCATCAAGCAGATGGCGGCCGAGGCGCCGCGCGTCAAGGTCACCCTGGCCGTCGGCCAGGCCGTCCGCATCATCGACGGCCCCTTCGCCGACTTCCAGGGCGTGATCGACGAGATCAACCAGGAGAAGGGCAAGGTCAAGGTCCTGGTGTCCTTCTTCGGGCGCGAGACACCGGTCGAGCTCGACTTCCTGCAAGTCGAGAAGCTCGTCAAATAGGAAGGACTAAGGACTAAGGACTAAGGACTAAGTAAATGGCGCTCAGGGCGCCGGCTGGCTGTCCGCCGCGGGAATAGCCCACTTAGTCCTAAGTCCTAAGTCCTTAGTCCTCTGCGGGAGGGGGCGTTGGCAAAGCGGGTCAAGGCGATCGTCAAACTGCAGATTCCGGCCGGCAAGGCCAATCCCGCGCCGCCGATCGGGCCCGCGCTCGGTCAGCATGGCGTGGCGATCATGAACTTCTGCAAGGAGTACAACGAGCGGACCGCCTCGATGGCCGGGCAGATCGTCCCGGTCGTGATCACGATCTTCGAGGACCGCTCCTTCACCTTCGTGACCAAGACGCCGCCGGCCGCGGACCTGCTGCGCCGCGCCGCGGGCGTGGAGAAGGGCTCGGGCGTGCCGAACAAGGACAAGGCCGGCCAGATCACCCAGGCGCAGTTGCGCGAGATCGCCGAGCTGAAGCAGAAAGACCTCAACGCGGTGGACCTCGACGGCGCGATCAAGCAGATCGAGGGCACCGCGCGCAGCATGGGAATCGAGGTTGTGAGTTGATAGGCGGTAGGCGTTAGGCGTTAGGAGATTACGGGCTCGTCGTCTCCTAACGCCTACCGTCTAACGCCTAACGCCTAGCGCGTGGGAGGGCCGCGAGGCCCGTTGGGACCACAAGGAGATGCGACGATGGTGAAGCACGGCAAGCGCTACGAGGCGGCGGCCAAGCAGGTGGACCAGGACAAAGCGTACCGGCCGGCCGACGCCGTGGCGCTGCTGAAGCAGATCGCTTTCGCCAATTTCGACGAGACGGTCGAGGTCCACTTCAAGCTCGGGATCGACCCCCGCCACGCCGACCAGCAGGTCCGCTCGACCGCGACGCTGCCGCACGGCACCGGCAAGCCGGTCCGCGTGATTGTCTTCGCCGAGGGCGACGCCGCGCGGATCGCGCGCGACGCGGGCGTCGAGGAGGTCGGCAGCGACGACCTGGTCAAGCGCATCGAGGACGGCTTCCTCGACTTCGACATCGCCATCGCGATGGCCGACCAGATGGGCAAGGTCGGCAAGCTCGGGCGCATCCTCGGCCGCCGCGGCCTGATGCCGAACCCGCGCAGCGGGACGGTCGTGCGCAACGCCGACGACCTGCCCCGCGTGATCGACGAGGTGCGCGGCGGGCGCGTCGAGTTCCGCAACGACCGCACCGGCCTCTTGCACGTGCCGATCGGCAAGAAGAGCTTCACCGAGGGGCAGATCGCCGACAACATGCTCGCGCTGGTCGACGCCGTCAACCGCGCCAAGCCGAGCGGCCAGAAGGGCGTCTACGTGCAGAGCATCACGCTGACGACGACGATGAGCCCGGGCGTGCCGCTCGACGTGGCCGGCACGCTCGGCGAGGCCGCCGCACGACAGTAGGGAGTTGCGAGTTGCAAGTTGATGGTTGATGGCGGCGGGAGGTCTCGTCCACTGACAACTATCAACTATCATCTAACAACCCAATAGCGATTCTGTCTACCGCCGTAGACAGCCGGCGCGCCCACAAGGGCGCTCAATCAGGACCGGCCGAGGCAGGGTGAGGCAGCAGCCGCGGGCCGTCGCGCCCGCCTGCGCTCCCCGCGCCTCTCCGGCGCGGGGAGTTCCGTTTTCGGGGACAGGGCAGGAAGGGGGTGAGACGATGCCGACACCGAAGAAAGAGGCGACGGTCGAGGAGCTGCGCGACATGCTGTCGCGGGCGACGATGACCGTGGTCGCCGACTACCGCGGGCTGAAGGTGGCCGATCTCCAGGGGTTCCGGGCGAACCTGCGGACCATGCAGGCCGAGGCGCGCGTGGCGAAGAACACGCTGACGCTGCGCGCGGCGCAAGAGGTCGGGCTGCCGCAACTCGAGGCGCACCTGACCGGGCCGACGATGCTGGTCGTCGCCTACGACGACCCGGTCGCGGTGGCCAGGGCCGTGGGGGATTTCGCGCGCGCCTCGCGCATCCTCCAGGTCAAGGGCGGCCTGACCGGGCAGCGCCTGGTCAGCGCCGAGGAGGTCGCCGCGATCGCCGCGCTGCCGTCGCGCGAGGTGCTGCTCGGCCGCGTCGTGGGCCAGATCCAGGCGCCGCTCTACGGCCTGGTGGGCGTCCTCAGCGGCGTGATCCGGCAGTTCGGGTACGTGCTGCAGGCGCGCATCGACCAGTTGGGCGGCGTGCCGGGCGAAGCGACGGCGGAGGCGCCGGCGGGCGACTGAGCGCCGCGCCGTGCCGATAGTGGGGTTCGAGCCCGGCGCGCCGGTGGCGGCGCGGCGGGAGACACAGAGGAAGGAGCGAGACAGGTGGCGATCTCCAAAGAGGAGCTGATCGGCGCGATCGAGCAGATGAGCGTGCTCGAGCTCTCCGAACTGGTCAAGGCGCTGGAGGAGCGCTTCGGCGTGAGCGCTGCGACGCCCGTGATGATGGGCGCGGCTCCCGGCGCGGCCGGCGCGGGCGCGGCCGAGGCACCGCCCGAAGAGGAGCAGACCGAGTTCAACGTCGTGCTGACCGAGATCGGCCCGAACAAGATCCAGGTCATCAAGGCGGTGCGCGAGCTGACCAGCCTCGGGCTGAAGGAGGCCAAGGACCTCGTCGAGGCCGCGCCCAAGGCCGTCAAGGAGGGCGTGCCGAAGGAAGAGGCCCAGGCCGCCAAGGAGAAGCTGGAGTCCGCCGGCGCCAAGGCCGAGGTCAAGTAGCGAGACGGCAGACGGTAGTCGGCAGTACCGGCTTCGCTGAGGTTGACCGGGTTGGCCTGCGGAAGCCGCCTCTGCCGACTGCCGACTGCCGACTGCCGACTGCTGTCTCCATGCCCTTGCGCCCGCGCGGCGCCTGTGGTATCCTTCGGGCGTCACGGGGCGTGGCTCAGCCCGGTAGAGCGCAGCGTTCGGGACGCTGAGGTCGGAGGTTCAAATCCTCTCGCCCCGACCAATTCGAGAGTCCGGTGCAGGGCGCCGCGGAGTCGAACTCCGCGGCGCCGTTGCGTCCGCGGTGGTCAGGCCCAGAGTTGCGCTGTGGCCAGGCGGGCGCCCTCGGCCAGCGCCGCCAGCTTGGCCCAGGTGATGCTCGGGGCCACCGCGCTGCGACCGGCGAAGGTCGCGAAGCCGCAGTCGGTCCCGGCGATGACGTTCTCCCGGCCGACCAGCCGCGCGAAGCGGACGATCCGCTGCGCCACCAGCTCGGGGTGCTCGATGAAGTTCGTCGTCGAGTCGAGCACGCCCGGGATGAGGATCTTCCCGTCTGGGAGTTTTACGTCCTCGAAGACCGCCCACTCATGCTCGTGTCGCGGGTTGGCCCCCTCGAACGAGATCGCGCTCGGCCGCGCGGTGAAGACGATGTCGATGATATCGCGCAGCGCTACGTCGCGGTGGTGCGGCCCCTCGTAGTTGCCCCAGCACAGGTGCATCCGCAGGCGATCGGGCGGGATGTCCGCCAGCGCGCGGTTGAGCGCGGCGACGTGGAGTTCGGCGTTGCGGCGGAAGTCGGCCAGGCTCAGGCCCGCGAACTGGATGTGCCGGCCCATCGCCAGGTCGGGGCAATCCACCTGCAGGACGAACCCGGCCTGGTGGATCGCGTCGTACTCGACCTTCATCGCGTCCGCGAGCGCGAAGAGGTACGCCTCGTGGTCGGGGTAGTGGCGGTTCTCCAGGAAGAGCGAGATCACGCCGGGCGAGGCGGCGGTCAGGAAAGCGTCGGCCGCGTCCACCCCAGCCAGCGCCGCGCGGAAATCGGCGATCTCTTCTTGCGCGGCGTCGAGGCCGCGGTACGCGATCGGGCCGGTGCAGGCCGGTCGCGCGAAGGTGGTGCCGCCGCGCCGGGCGGCGTAGTCCGGGAAGTCGGTCAGGTCCGCGGGGGCGAGCGGGCGGCCCTCCTCGTCGCCGAAGCCGGTGAGGCGTTCCTTCACGTAGGTCGAGTACCCGACCTTGCCCTGCTCGCCGTCGTTGACGACAGCGATGCCGGCCGCCGCCTGTTGCCGGACGATGCCGGCCACCGCGTCCCGCACTCGCGCCCGGAACTCCGCCTCGTCCACCGGCTCGCCGGCGTCGCGGGCGTAGAGCAGCGCGACCAGGTCGTCCGGCCGGGGCAGGCTGCCGGTGTGGGTCGTGAGAATCCGTTCCTCGCTGCGTCGCATCGCCGCACCTCCCTCGTGACGTTGACGCGCCTCGCCTGCGCGCATTATAGGCTCCGCGTTCGCCGGCCGGGCCGCGCCGGCGATTGAAATCGCCGCTAGAGGCTCGCTGCCGCTCGCCGCGAAGCCCGCCTCCGCGGGCTGGGGCGTCCTGAGTCTGCGCCGGCGGGTTTCGTGGCCGCCAGGCCATTCAGGCCCGATTTCAACCGCCAGCCCCCCGCGTGCTAGCACGCGGGGGTACCTATGCTTTGACGGCCCGCGGCCCGTGCCCTACGCACCGCGCTCCAGCGTCGCGAGCTGATCTTCGACGAGCGCGACCAGTTCGCCCATCGTCGCGGCGTCGAAGGCGAGGCGGGCGCCGGCGG
>DASSSV010000708.1:0-10177 GCA_035708265.1 Thermomicrobiales bacterium
CTACCGTCAGGCCCCCGCCGAGGAG
The DNA here is from genome assembly GCA_035708265.1 of Thermomicrobiales bacterium. GTDB lineage: Bacteria > Chloroflexota > Chloroflexia > Thermomicrobiales > CADCWN01 > DASSSV01. Next base: position 26 of record DASSSV010000708.1, read on the forward strand.
CAGGCCGACCTGATCGTCCTCAACTCCTGCGTCGTCCGCCAGTCGGCCGAGCAGAAGGTCGTCGGCAAGCTCGGCGCGCTCCAGCGCCTCAAGCGCGCCAACCCCGACCTCAAGATCGCGCTGACCGGCTGCATGGTCACCGGCCAGGAGGAGAAGCTGGCCCGGCAGTTCCCGCACGTCGACCTCTTCTTCCGCCCCTCGGCGGTGGAGCGGCTGACGGCGATCGTGCCCGAGCTGGCCGGCGTCGAGGACGACCTGGCCGAGTTGCCGCACTACTACGGCGCGCAGGACCAGCAGGGCGCGGTGACGGCGTTCATGCCGATCATCTTTGGCTGCAACTACGTCTGCTCCTACTGCATCATCCCCTACCGCCGCGGCACCGAGCAGAGCCGGCCCTTGCAGTCGGTCGTCGGCGAGTCCTGGATGCTCGCCAAGCGCGGCGTCCGCGAGATCACCCTGCTGGGGCAGACGGTCAACGCCTACGGCCACGACCTCCCCGGCGCGCCCGACCTGGCCGACCTCCTCGCCGCGGTGGACGATGTCGAGGGCATCGAGCGGATCCGCTTCCTCACCTCGCACCCCCAGAAGATGACGACGAAGTTGATCCGCGCCGTCGCCGACCTGCCGCACGTCTGCGAGCACATCAACCTGCCGGTGCAGGCCGGGCACGACGAGACGCTCAAGCGGATGCGCCGCAACTACACCGTCGACGACTACTGCCGGGTGATCGCCGAGATCCGCGAGACGATCCCGGGCGTGACGATCGCGACCGACATCATCGTCGGCTTCGCGGGCGAGACGGACGAGCACTTCCAGGGCACGCTCGACCTGCTGGCGGAACTGGAGTTCGACGTGGTCCACGCGGCGATGTACTCGCCGCGCCCGCGGACGATCGCCTCCCGCTGGGAGGACGACGTGCCGCACGAGGAGAAGCTGCGCCGGCACCAGGCGGTCGAGGCGTTGCAGGCCGGCATCGCGGAGCGGAAGAAGGCGCGCCTCCTCGGCGGCGTCCACGAGATCCTGGTGGACGGGCAGGCCAAGGGGCGCTGGCGCGGCCGCACGCGCGGCAACCAGCTCGTCTTCTTCGACGCGCCGGGCGAGGCGCGCGACTGGCTCGGCCGGCTGGTCCCCGTCCACGTGACCGAGACGCACCCCTGGTACGTCGTCGGCACGCCGGAAGGATGACGGAGCCGTCAGCCGTCAGCCGTCAGCCGTCAGGAGACGACTGACCGCTGATTGCTGACGGCTGATTGCTGATTGCTCGGAGGAACACGGATGGCGGATACCGAACGGACTACCGTACAGGTCACCTCGCGCGCGAAGCGGGCGCAGTTGCAGCGCGCGCGGCAGCTCGCGCTCGACGGCGAGTGGGAAGAGGCGATCGCGCTCAACCAGGAGATCCTGGCGGCGACGCCGAGCGACGTGAGTGCGCTCAACCGGCTCGGCAAGGCGCTCTCCGAGCTGCGGCGCTACCGCGAAGCCTTCGCGGTCTACGCCCAGGCGCTCGAGCGCGACCCGACCAACCAGATCGCGCGGCGCAACCTCTACCGCCTCGAACCCCTTAAGGACCAGGAGGGCGAGGCCGCGGCGGCGGAGCGCCCGCGTGCCCAGGCGCGCCAGTCGATGTTCATCGAGGAAGTCGGCAAGACCCGCGTGATGGAGCTGGAGGACCTCGCCCCGAACGAGCGCCTGCTGGAGATGAGCTCGGGCGACCAGGTGGAGCTGCGCGTCGAGGGCGAGCAGATCGCCGTCTACAGCGAGGACGGCATCCGCCTCGGCCGCCTGCCGTTGCGCTACGCGCGGCGTCTGATGCCGCTGATCGAAGGCGGCAACCGCTACGGCGCGGCGATTACCGCGGTCGAGCCGGGGATGATGCGCGCGATCGTGCGCGAGCTCTACCAGCATCCCTCGCAGTACGGCAAACTCTCCTTCACGACCGAGGAGCGCCCGCTCCTGCCACGGCCCTACCTGCGCGAGACCACGCGCACCCGCTTCCTCGGCGACGAAGCCGACTTCATGCCGAACGACGAGGAGGAAGAGGACACCGACGAGGGCGAGGGCGACGAGGACGAGGAGGGATTCAGCGAGGACGAGGAGGAAGGGACGGTCGACGAAGGCGAGGAGGAGCAGTCCTCCTGATTCGCCCACCGGGCCGATCCCCGCACCGCTCCCGATCCGACTCGGGCTAGCCCGAGATGAGAGCGCCGGTTGACGCGACCGGCGCTCTCGCCTGTTCGCCTGCTCGCGGATCGGGCGTCGGCGCGGCCGACGTCCGGGCGCGCACGTTGACACCGCCGTGCTATCGTGTACCATCGGCGCCAGCAGTCACACAGGGGAGTCGGATGGCGCGGCGGGGTTGGGGCACCGGGCGCGGGGGTCACCTTGGTGAGACCAGCGGCAGATGGCCTCTCCACGATGATTCCTGCGGATCGTGGTCCCGTCCGCGGCGCACCCGTCGCCAGTGCTCTCGCCCCGCGCCGAAAGGAGGCCCGGTCATGGAACTCGGCTACTTCACCATGCCGCTCCACCCGCCCGGTTCCGACATCGGCCGGACGATGGCCGCCGACGTGGCGCAGCTTGTCGCGCTCGAGCGCTTCGGCTACGCCGAGGCGTGGATCGGCGAGCACTTCACGTCGAAGTGGGAGAACGTCCCCTGCCCCGACCTCCTCATCGCGCAGGCGCTGGCGCAGACGGAGCGGATCGCGCTGGGGACGGGCGTCTCGTGCCTGCCCAACCACAACCCCGTGACGCTGGCGCACCGGATCGCGCAGCTCGACCAGATGGCGCGGGGACGCTTCCGCTGGGGCATCGGCTCGGGCGGCTTCCCCGGCGACTTCGAGCTCTTCGACATCGACACGCAGCACCTCGAACAGCGCGCCCTGACGCGCGAGGTGCTCGACGCGGTGCTGGCGCTCTGGGACGACCCGCAGCCGGGGCCGGTGGAGCACCCGCGCTGGCGTTACCGGGTGCCGGAGCCGCAGGACGACATCGGCCTCCAGCTCCACCTGCGCCCCTTCCAGCGTCCCCACCCGCCAATCGCCGTGGCGGGGGTCGGGCCGCGCTCGGACATGCTGACGCTGGCCGGACAGCGCGGCTGGATCCCGATGAGCATCAATTACGTCACACCCGCGACGCTGAAGGCACACTGGGAAACCTACGCCGCCAGCGCGGCGCAGGCCGGCCGCGCGGCCGACCGGGCGATCTGGCGCGTCTCGCGCGAGGTCTACATCGGCGAGACGCCGGAGCGGGCGCGGCGCGACGTGCTCGACGGCGTGCTCGGGCGCGACTGGCGCGAGTATTTCCTGCCGCTGCTGCGGAAGAACAACATGATGATCGGGCCGAAACTCGACCCGGCGATGCCGGACGAGGCGGTCACCCCCGAATACCTCTGCGAGCACATCTGGATCGTCGGCGACGTGGACGAGGTCACCGACAAGTTGCGCGACCTCTACGCCACGGTCGGCGGGTTCGGGACGCTGCTGGTGATCGGCCACGAGTGGGAGCCCGAGGGGCCGTGGCGCCGCTCGATGGAGTTGCTGGCGACCGAGGTGGCGCCGCGCCTGCGCGACGAGGACGAGCAGAACCCAGGACTCAGGACTGAGGGCTCAGTGGCTTAGCGTGGACGAATCGAGCCCGCCCTCGTGGCGCTACGCCTACTCTGACGTTCTGACTGAGTCCTGAGTCCGGAGTCCTCGTTCAGCGCAGGACCATCAGCACGATCAGCATCAGGACCAGCAGGCAGGACGCCGTGATCACCAGGCGGATCAGGTCGCGCCGGATGAAGGCGTACTCCTGCTCGCGGGTGAGGGTGACACGCCGCCGCGCACGGGGTAGCGCCGCGGCGAGATCGAGTGTCGCCGTCGCCGCGCCGTCGCCGTCCTCGTCTGGCTCCGGCCGCGTGGCCACGGCCGAGGCGGTCATCGCCTGGCGCGCGGCCAGCGCCTTGAGTTGCGCGCGGTTGACCCCCTGCCGCCGCCGCGCTTGCTGTGACGCCACCTTGCGTGCCACCGGTCGTTCCGCTCCTCCCCGTCGGGGCGCGCCCGGCGCGCCCGCGTCTCCCGAGATTATTCCCAGTCATCGACCCAGTAGGTCGCCTCAATCGGCTCGTCCCGCCCCTTGCGGCCGTCGCGTCCCCGGCGCCCGGCCCGGCGCGCGTCGTCCGCGTAGCCGCCGAGCCCCAGCGCCGCCGCGTGCTCCGCCACGATCGCCGCGGGCGACCAGCGCGCCAGCATGGCGACCATCGCCAGCGCGAGCGCGATCACCCCGACGTCGTCGAGCTGGCCGAGCACCGGCAGGAAGTCGGGCATGAGGTCCACCGGCGACAGGACGTAGAGGACCGTCAGCGCCGGCACGAGCAACTTCGGCCACGAGGGCACGCGCGGGTCGCGCAGCAGCCGCCAACCGAGCCGCAAGCGATCGAATGCGCCGAGATTGATCCGAGTCTTGCCACTTGCCATCACCATTGCCCCTGACTCACGCCTATTATACGCCGCCCGCGCGCAGCGGTGCAAAAGCGTAGCCCGGAATGGCTACGCCCTCCCCGGCCGGGATAGCGGCCCGCCGATGGAAGCCGGGATCATCAGGAATGGATGACGAGGAAGGCGGTGCCGGCCGCGCGGCCGGTGTGCAGTTCGATGAACGCGCGAGTAGCGAAGGCTTCCCGCAACTCGGGCAGCGCCGCTAGGAAGAGCGCTTCGAGCGTAGGGTTGGCGATGTTGCCGGTAGCCACCAGTAGTAGGCGGCGCGGCCGGCCGGCCAGGCGGAAGCTGATGGCAAAGTCCGCGTCTTTGGTCACGACAATACGGTCGTCGCGGGCGGCTACCGCCAGGAGCGCCGCGTCAGAGGTGCGGTTGCCGTCGGGCAGATCGAGGGTATGTAAGACGTCCTCGCCCTCCTGCCGAAGTCGGTGAGCGAGGCGCCGGGGGAGTTGGGCGTCGACCAGCCAGTTCACGCCGGGACGATCACGAGACGTTGGACGCGGCTGAGTTGGGCAGCATAGGCCAGGGCAGCGCGGATGTCGTCGCGCTCCAGGTCGGGATAGTCGGCGAGGATCGCCTCGGGCGTCATGTCGGCGGCGAGCAGATCGAGGAGCAACTCGACGGGGTAGCGCAGCCCGCGAATGCAGGGCTTGCCGTGGCAAATGGCCGGATCGACGGTGATGCGCGCGAGCAGGTCGGTCATCGGGTGCTCCTCGGTCGCGGCGGCGAACTACGGGGACAGTGTAGCACAGGGCACGCCGAGGCCGGCGGCGCTCGGGAGAGCATTGCCCACGAGCCGTCGGCCAGCGCTGTCTCGGCTCAGATCGCGCGCCGCGGGTTGGCCTCGGTCATCAGCGCGCTCCACAGCGCCAGCATCAGCACGATGATCCCGATGCCCACCTCATTCCAGTTGGCGCGCGGGGTCGCGTAGACGAGCGCGAACGGCGCGATGATCAGCCAGATGCCGACCAGGAAGTTGACCCAGCTCAGCCAGACCGTCTCCAGCGGCGCGACGAAGCGGATCAGCGCGAGGACGCCCACGACGATGCCGAAGATCACCTCGTTCCAGTGCGCGCGGGACGAGGTGTAGCCGAGCACCCACGGCGCGACGATCAGCCAGATGCCGGCGAGGACGTTGAGGAAACTCGCGGCCCTGACCGCGCCGAGGGCATCGTTGCTATGCGCTCTCATCGGTGACTGTGTACTCCTTCCCCCGAGCCGGTGCTCGGGTTCCTCATAGAACGACTATGGTCGCCGGGCCGCCCGTAGGCGCGGCGCGAGCCTCGCGGCGAGGCCGGGGGCCTCCCGCGCGATAACCGGGCCGGGTGCGCGTCGTCGGTGGGGTGTACCGCGTCGCCGGTGGCGTCCGCCGCGCCGGGCGGGCGGAGCCGCCGGGCCTGCCCATCGCTGCGCGCCGCCCCCGGCGTGCGCCGTCGGGCGGCGGCTACGTCGGGTATCGCAGAAGCGGTGCCAGTGGGGCGCCCTTGCCGGGTGCGGTCAGCGCGCCCGGCAGCGGAGCACGGCGACGGCTGCGACCTCGGCGTAGATCGGGAAGCGGGCGGCGAGGTCGCCGGTGGCGGCCGGCTCATCGAAGCGTTCGAGCACGAGGCCGGCGTCGAGCAGCGTGTTGAGGTACGTGCCGAGCGTGCGGTGGCGCGCGCCGACCTTGCCCCGCACGCCGTCCGGGTTGTCCGAACGCCAGAAGCCCTCGGCGAAGTAGCCCCAGACGAGCCGGCGGTGGGCGCCGTCCGGCTCGCGCAGCGAGCGCGCGTGCGGCGTCAGGAAACAGGGGTGCGTGATGGTGCAGGCGAACCAGCCGCCGCGGCGCAGCACGCGCCGGACCGCGCGGGCGGTCGCGCCGAGGTCGTCGATGTCCATCAATGCCAGGTTGCAGGCCACGCCGTCGAACGCGCCGTCGGCGACGGCGGCCAGCGCCCGCGCGTCGTCGCGCAGGTAGGCGACGCCGAGCGGCTCGGCCGCCTCGTAGCGGCGGGCGATCGCCAGCAGCGCCGCCGAGAGGTCCACCCCGACGACCCGCGCGCCCGCCCGCGCCAGCGCCCGTGCAGCCACGCCCGACCCGCAGCCGAGGTCGCAGACGCGCCGCCCGGCGACCGGCCCGCACGCGCGCAGCAGCGCCGGCAGGATCAGGTCGTGCAGGCTGCCGGCGCGCAGGGCCTCGTCGTACCACTCGGCGATCGCGTCGTAGGCCGCCGCGGTCATAGGGAGACTCCTTCCATTGGATCGGCCGCGAGGTCGGCCGGCGCCAGGCGCATCAGGTAGGCGCCGTCCGGCGCGTCGGGCGCCGGGACGGTGCGCAGGTGGCGGAAGCCGACCTTTTCGTAGGCGCGGATCGCGGCGCGGTTCCGCGGGCTCGGGTCGATGACGCAGGATGTAGCCTGGCACGCGCCGGAGGCGACCTCGCGGGCGAAGCGGCGCAGGATCGGCGCGCCGAGCCCGCGGTGGCGGTGCCGGTCACTGCCGATGAAGAGATCCACGCCCCAGGCGCCGGCCTCCACCTCCACCGCGCGCCAGAACTCCGGGTACGCGGCGACGGGATACGCCTGGATGAAGCCGATCGGCTCGCCGCCGTGACGGATCAGGTAGCAGCGCACGGGCGTCTCGCCGCGGATGCGCGGCGCGTACTTGGCGATGACGGCGTCATCCGACCAAGGCGCGCCGTCCCACCAGGCGGCGACCGCGGGGTTGTTGAGCCAGCCGCGCAGCAGCGGCAGGTCATCCGCGGCGAGCGGCGTGAACCCGATCGTGTCGGGGTCGAGCGCAGACATCGCAGTCCCCCGATTAGCCGGCGTGAGGGCGCCGGCGCAGTCGCCGTCATAGGTGAGGACGCGCGGCAGGGTGCGCGGCTCGGGCGAGGCGCCGCGCGAGCGCGTATGGCGAGCCTCCCGCCACACGGCCATACGCCCGCAGTGTAGCGCCGCCGTGGGCGGTTGAGGGCGTCCCCGCGCGGCGCTATACTGCGGGCGGAAACGCTGTGCGGAATGGGTGTCGAGTGGCCGCGGTCGCGGCCGCCAGCGGCGCGGCGTGCCGGTCGGCGGCGTGCGGTGCGGCGGAACGGAGGTGCCCCGTGTGTCCCAGCCAGCCGAACCGGCACGATGAGCCGAGCGCGCCGCGCATCACCCGCCGCCGGCTGCTCCAGGCCGGCGCCGCCGTGGCCGCGCAGCCGCTGCTCGCGCCGCTCGCGGTCGTCGCTGAGGCGAAGCAGCCAGGGGGCGGCGGCGCGAGCAGCCTCGTCAATCCCTACTCCGGGGCCATCGCGCTCGTCGCGCCGCTGGCCAGCGGCACCTACCAGCCGCTGGGCGACAACTGGCACCAGAGCCGCGAGGGGCAGCTCTACACCTGGAATCACCGCGACGCGAAGCTCCAGCGCGCCCACGACGGCGTCGACCTCTTCCCTCAGTCCGCCAGCGCGCTGCCGCGGGTCTTCGCCCCGCTCGCGGGCACCGTCGCCGCGGTCTGCCTGCGCTCGGACAACACCCTCGGCGCGACGGTGACCTACAAGGTCAGCGCCGCGACCCCGCCGCCCTGGGACTACAGCCGGGCGGTCGACAACGTCGCCGGCCTGCCGCTCTACGGCAACTTCGTCTGGCTCCGCAGCACGGCCCCCGACAGCGCGGGCTACTTCGTCTTCTACTGCCACCTGCAGAACGAGGCGACGCTGCAAGGGCTCGCGCCGGATCAGGCGGTGGACGCCGCGACGCCCGTCGGCGTCATGGGCGACACCGGCAACGCCGCCGGCGCGCCGCAACTCCACGTCGAGATCCACTACCCGGCCGGGCGGAGCTTCACCTGCACCCACTGCAAGCCGCACAAGACGGGCGTGACGGCGATCGACCCGTACCAATCCCTGCTCAACGCCGCGCCCCGCTGACGCGCGCCCCCTCCCGGCGCACGCGCGTCGCGCCCCACCGCCGGGCGGGCCACCTGACCGCCCGGCTATGCCGCCCCTGCCCGTTCGGGCAGTACCGCCGCGCGGCGGGCTTTGCTAGGCTAAGCTTAGCGGCCTCGCGGCCCGCCCGGCGTGCCGGTGGCCTGGCCCGCGGTTGCAACCGCGGCTAAGGGCTCGCCGCGGCTCGCCGCGAAGTCCGCCTCCGCGGACTAGGACGGGGTCTCGTCCCAACCCGCGCAGGCGGGTTTCGCGGCGGGGTACCCACCGCAGGTGGGTCTGCCTCTAGCCGCGGTTTCAACCGCGGGCGCGCGGCCCCGACCGCGCACACACCACGATGACACGCCGGCCCCGCCGTCGCGGCCGGCGACGGAGCGACGCCCGATGATGGAGCGACCCTTCCCCGGCCAGCCGAATGGCCACCGCCGCGCCGGCGGCGGCCCCCCGCGCGGCCGGGACGCCGCACCCGACGACCCGGCGCCCGACTTCGGCACGATGCTGCGCGAGGTCGGGCGCAACGCGCGCGCCTCGCTGATCGGCGTGCCGCGCGTGCTCAAACTGGTCTGGGACACCCACCGTGGCCTCACGCTCGGGATGGGCGTGGTGACTCTCCTCCAGAGCGCCACGCCGGCCGCGCAGGTCTGGCTCTCCGGCCAACTCTTCAAGGCGGTGGTCGACGGGCTACGCGCGGGCGGCGGCGCCTTCTGGATCCGCCGCATCGTCCTCCTCGCGGCGATCCAGTTCGCGCTGCTCGCCGCCGGCAGCCTCCTCCAGACGCTCCAGAACATCGTGCAGCAACTCCTGCAGGACCGCACCTCCTACAAGGTGCAACTCCTCATCATGGAGCACGCCAACCGCCTCGACCTCGGCTTCTTCGAGGACGCCGCCTTCTACGACCAGTTGCAGCAGGCCCAGCAGCAAGCCGCCTTCCGCCCGGTGACGATGGTCTCCGGCGTCTTCGGCCTGGTCCGCACCTTCCTGACCTTCCTCTCGATGATCGCGCTCCTGCTGCGCCTCGGCCCGCTGCTGGCGGTGGTCGCGCTCCTCTCGCCCGTGCCCGCCTTCATCGCCTCGACGCGCTACGGCTGGCGCGGCTACCAGCTCATGCGCCGGCAGTCGCCGGAGCGCCGCGTGATGACCTACCTGACCAACCTGCTGACGACCGATACCTACAACAAGGAGATCAAGCTCTTCACGCTGGGCGACTTCTTCGTCGGGCGCTATCGGGCGCTGGCTGCGAAGTTCGTGCAGGAGAACCAGGGGCTGATGGTCCGGCGCTACATGGCCGGCTTCGGTTGGGGCTCGCTGACGACCCTCGTCAGCAGCGGCACCTACCTCTACGTCGCGCTCCAGGCGGTGCGCGGCCTGATCGGCGTGGACCTCCTGGTGGTCTACACGCAGGCGGCGCAGCAGGTGCAGCAGAACTTCCAGTCACTCCTCAACGGCCTCTCCTCGATGTATGAGAACACGCTCTACCTCAACACCCTCTTCGACCTCCTCGCCTTCGAGCCACGCATCCAGGCGCCCGCCGACCCGGTCCCGGTGGCGCGACCCTTCACGCGCGGCATCGAGTTCCGCCACGTCTCCTTCCAGTACCCCGGCCGCGACGAGCCGGCCCTCCGCGACGTCAGCTTCACGATCGCGCCGGGCGAGACGGTCGCGCTGGTCGGGCGCAACGGCGCGGGCAAGACGACGATCGTCAAGCTCCTCACCCGCCTCTACGACCCCGACGAAGGGCAGATTCTCATTGATGGCGTGGACATTCGCGAG
>DASSSV010000709.1:0-4648 GCA_035708265.1 Thermomicrobiales bacterium
CGCACCACGTTCGAGCAGGCGTTCGCCGGCGTCCACGTCGACCGCGACCAGCTCCGCCCCGGCGACCTGGTCTTCTTCGCCAACACCTACGCGCCCGGCATCACCCACGTCGGCATCTACCTCGGCGCCGGCCGCTGGGTCACCGCCGAGGACGAGGACACCGGCGTCGTCGTCCTCTCGCTCGACTCGCCCTACTGGAGCGCGCACTACGCGGGCGCGCGGCGGATCACGTAGGGCGTGGGGCGTGGGCCGTCGGATGTCGGTTGTGATCGAGCGCTTGGGACAGGCGACCACCGTGGCTTTGTAGGGGTCGCCTTCCGTGTCCGCGTTCCCAGCCAACCACCTGGCAAGCGGCCACCTCCGTGCCCCATCTACCGTCCGCCCGCGCCACGCCCGGCGTGAGCCGGATGCCAGCCGGCCCGGAGACCGGGCCGGCCCCGGCGAGCGATAGCCGTCGCCCGATCCCTCCCGGCCCGCCGGGTTCCCTCTGGGCGTGGGCTTCGTACGCCGTGAGGCGCCCCCAGCCGCGGCTTCAGCCGCCAGCCCCAGCCACCGGGCCGCGTTCCGGCCCGATGGTATAATTCTGCGCTGATCGCGGGGAGGGGGGATGGCCGGGTTCTGGCACAACTTCGTGAAGACGCTCGAGGCGCACGTCCCGGACGCGTCGTACCTGGCCCTCTTCATCGTCCGGCTGGCGCAGGTCGTCGTCGTCAGCGCCGTCACGCTGATCGTCGCCACCGTGCTGAAACGCCGGCTGGTGCGGATCGCCGGGCGCTCGCGCATCAACCCGAATGTGATCGCCCTGGCCGGCAACGGGATCTTCGTCCTGGTCCTCTTCTTCGGCTTCGCCTGGCTGCTGGCGCTCTTCGGCGCGAGTTGGGCGGCGGTGCTCGCCAGCCTGAGCGTCGTCTCGGTCGCCTTCGGCCTCGCCCTGCAGGACGTGCTCAAGAACTTCGTGGCCGGCGTCTACCTGCTGCTGGAACAGCCGTTCAAGATCGGCGACCACATCGCCGTCAAGGGCGTCACCGGCGAGGTCGAGGGGATCGATATCCGCACCACGGTGATGCGCACCCCCGAGGGCTTGCGCGTGATCGTGCCGAACAACATCGTCTTCACCGACATCGTGACGAACCGCAGCGCCTACGGCACGCGCCGCGTCTCGCTCCAACTCGAGGGCGTGCAGGCGGCGTTCGGCGACCTCAGCCGGCTGGTCAACGACGCGCTGGCACCCTTCGACGAGATCGACCGCGCGCCCGCGCCCCAGATCACGATCCAGACGGTCGAGGACGGCCACGCGACCGTCGCGGTGGACTACTGGCAGCGCGGCGTCGCACCGATCCTGCCGGACGTGCTGGCGCGGCTGAAAGCGGCGTTCCCCGCCGCCAAGATCACGATCGTCAGTAGCGGCGACATCACGGCGAAGTGACGGGTGACGAGCGATGGGCGATGAGTGAGGTGCGGCGGCTCGGGCTGTACGGGGGGACGTTCGACCCGATCCACGTCGGGCACCTGGTGGCGGCGGCGGAGGTCCACCACGCGCTGGCGCTAGGCCGTGTGCTCTTCCTGCCGGCCGGCCGGCCGCCGCACAAGCGGGGACAGGCGGTCACGCCGGCCGCCGAGCGCGCGCGGATGATCGAGCTCGCCATCGCCGGCCGGCCGCAGTTCGCCCTCTCGATGCTCGACCTCGACGGCGCCGCGCCGTCCTACACCGCCGACCTGCTGGCGCGGGCGCGCGACACCTGGGACGCCGACCTCTACTTCATCATGGGCGAGGACTCGCTGCGCGACTTTCCCGGCTGGCGCGAACCGGCGCGCGTCGCGGCGCTGGCCCGGCTCGCCGTCGTCACCCGGCCGAACGTGGAGGTGGACGTCGCCGCGGTCGAGCGCGCCGTCCCGGCGCTGGCCGGTCGCGTCCATTGCGTGCCGATTCCGGAGATCGACGTCGCCTCGCACGACATCCGCGCGCGCGTCACCGCCGGCCGCCCGATCGCCTATCAGGTGCCCCTGGCGGTCGAGGCGTACATCCGGGAGCGCGGGCTCTACCGAGTGACGGGTGATGAGTGACGAGTGACGAGGAGCGGCTGGGGGTCAGCCTTCTGAGGGCACGGGCCAGCCGGTGCGGGCGAGGACGTCGCGGGCGATGGCGGCCACCGGGCGGCCGTCGGTCTCGATGACGACGTCCTCGACCTGGTCGCGGTCCATCTGCGCGGCCAGTTCGGCGGCGCGGGCGACGTGCCAGGCGAGCCCCGCGCCCACTTCGCGGCGCTGCACGCGGCCGGTGAGCGTATCCACCGAGGCGCGCAGCCGGACGACCTGGATCGCCGCGCCCGGCACGGCCGCCCGGTAGCGCTCGAGCTCGGCGCGCGATTCGAGCACGCGGGCCAGCACCAGGCGCTCGGCGCCGGTCGCGCGGTAGTTGACCCAGACCGCGGCGAGGTTGCGCAGCGCCAGTTCTTCGTTGAAGGGGTCGCCGGGCGGGGGCGGGTAGCACTCGCTCAGGCCGTCGATGTCCACGAGCGCGTGGGCGACCCCGGCCCGCGCGAGCAGCGCCGAGACTTCGCCGGCGACGGTCGTCTTGCCGACGCCGACCGGCCCGGTGATGAGCAGGACGGGGACGCCGGCCGTCCCCGCCGCGCGCTCAGCGCCCATCGCGCCTCCCCGCCGCGCGGCGCGCGATCATGGTTCCTCGCCGGCCGCGCGCCGGACGACGAGTTGCTGCCAGAACTCGTGGAGGGACGGGCAGTCCGCGAGGGCGCGCGCCGTCGCGAGGTCCGTGTTGCGGCCGTGGCCGAAGTCGTTGGTCAGCGCGACGGTCCACCGGGGGTAGGGGCGCTCGGCGAGCAGGATCGGCGCGCCGGGCTCGATTAGGCCCTCACGGAGCACGCGGCAGTACCAGCCGGTGCGCCCGGTCGCGGCCACGCGCGCGGTCAGCCCGGGGAGGCCCCAGCGGCGCTCGATCTTCCAACAGGGATAGCGCGGCCCGGTGACCCGGACGCGCGCCTCGCCGATGGCGTAGACGTCCCCGATGCAGGCCGTCTCCTCGGACAGCCCGTCCACGGTGAAGTTCTCGCCGAAACCGCCCGGGCCGATCTCCGGCCGGTCGAGTTCCGTCCGCCACGCCGGATAGTGCGCGGCGGCGTAGAGGAGCACCGCCTGGTGGGGCCGACCGTGGTTCTTCTTGTCGGCCTGCTCATTACCGTCCAGATGCGTCGTGAAGAGCCAGCGGGGCTCCGGGCTCGGCGCGCGGAAGAAGGAGGTCTTCCATGAGCGCTCCAGGGGATCCGCCGCGCCCGCGGTACCGTAGCGCCGCGGCGTGCCTACCTGCACCGATTGAAGGATCGCGATCTGCGTCATTGAGAGCCCTCACCCCCAATTCCCCCTCTCCCAATCCTGGGAGAGGGGGCCAAACTCGAACATGGTGGCAATCTTTTCAGATCTTGGGTTGGGTAGGCAACCCCAGTTCCTCGCTTTCCGACGTTGGGAGTGGGAGCAGGCGCCGCAAACTCGGTGACGCTCTTCCAGCAAGACCGCCAAGAGGATTGCATCGGCTGCTCCTGGCCACTCCCCCTCTCCCAATCCTGGGAGAGGGGGTCGGGGGGTGAGGGCGAACAGCGTCACAACCACCCCTGCTCCTCGGCCAGCCGCGCGGCCTCGACGCGGTTGCGCGCGCCGAGCTTCTGGATGGCGACCGAGAGGTGGTTGCGGACGGTGCCCTCGGAGAGCGAGAGCGCCGCCGCGATGTCCGCGATGCTGGCGCCGTCGCGCGCGGCCGAGAGCGCCTCGCGCTCCCGCGTAGTGAGCGGGTTGTCCCCCGCGCCGAGCGCCGCGAGCGCGAGGTCGGGGTCGACCACCCGCTCGCCGGCCAGCGCGCGGCGGATCGCGACCGCCAGGTCGGCGGCCGGGGCGTCCTTGAGCAGGAAGCCGACCGCGCCGCTCGCCATCGCCCGGCGCAGGTAGCCGCTCCGGCCGAAGGTCGTCAGGATCAGCACCCGGCAGGAGGGCAGGTGCTCGCGCAGCGCGGCGGCCGCCGCGAGGCCGTCGCCGCCCGGCATCTCGATGTCGAGGAGTGCCACGTCCGGCCGGGCGGCGAGGGCGCGGGGCACGACCTCGTCGCCGCGGCCGACCTCCGCGACGACCTCGATGTCCCCCTCCAGCGCCAGGAGCGCCGCCAGCGCCCCGCGCACGAGCGCCTGGTCCTCGGCGAGCAGCACGCGGATCACCGCGCCCGCTCCGCCGGCAGTTCCACGCACAACTGGAACCCGCCCCCTTCGCGCGGCCCGGCCGCGACGCGCCCGCCCAGCGCGGCGGCGCGCTCGGCGAGGCCGGCCAGCCCGTTGCCGCCCGGCGCGGCCGCGGGCGGCGCGCCCCGGCCGTCGTCGGCGATCTCGGCGCGGATGGTGTCGCCCGCGCGCGCGATGCGGATGAGGCAATGCCGCGCGCGGCCGTGGCGGACCACGTTGGTCGCGCCCTCGCGCACCGCCCAGGCGAGCATGGCGTCGGCGGCGGGCGGCAGCGGGCCGACCGCCTGCTCGATGCGCGCCTCGACGCCCGCCGCGGCCAGCAGTTCGCGCACGCCGGCCAGTTCGGTCGCCAGCGCCGGCTGGCGGTAGCCGGCGACCGCCTCGCGGACCTCGCGCAGCGCGGCGCG
>DASSSV010000710.1:0-14478 GCA_035708265.1 Thermomicrobiales bacterium
GCGGGTCCGGCACGTCGGGGATGGGTCTGCCGGTTCGGGCGTCGCGGGGGAGGAGACGGGCAGGGGTATACCAATCAGGTGACAACGCCGTGTCCACCCCGCTCGCTGCCCGGGCCGCTCATCTTCCCAACGGCGATCCGCCAAGTAATCGCCGTATACCGCGATTGTGAGAGGTGCAGTCGGCATTGTCAATGGCCCGGTAGGTCCACACGTGGTAGCGTGGAGACTGGCAGGACTTCCGCGCGCCTCAGTCGCCGTCCTGCGCGCGACGCCAGCGCGAGGTGTCCTGCGTGGCCATCGCGATGTAGCCGACGAGGAGGATCAAGGCGAAGGCCCACCACTGGATCATGTAGCCGAAGTGCGGGCCGTCGTCGAGCGTCAGGTCTTCGTCGGGGATCGGCAGGGCCTGGGTGGCCTGGCCCGTGGGCGCGCCCACCTGGACCCAGAAGGGGAGGAGCTGGTAGGGCATCCGCCGCTGGATCGCGGCGAGGTCGACCGTGAAGTAGGCGTCCTGGGGCGGCGCGGGCGCGGTCACCGCGGGCGGGGCGGGCATACTGCCCCAGTTCTGCGGCGGCGTCGCGACGTGGCCGTAGCCCGTCACCGTGCCGCGGTCGCCACGGCGGTAGTTGGCGAGGTCGGCCGGGGTCGCCTTGTCGTAGGGGATCCAGCCGCGGTCCACCAGGATCGCCGTGTCGCCGCCGTCGATGCGCAGCGGCGTGAGGAGGTCGTAGCCGGTCGAGCCGTAGTACGCCTGGTTGCGCAGCAGCACCTCGTTGGCGTAGTCCCAGGTGCCGCTGATCGTGAGCTGGCGGTCCGAGGTCTCGGCCGGGTCCAGCGCGCGCGCGTTGGCGGCGACGATCGTCAGGGGCGGCTGGGCGCGGCGCTGCTCGATCAGCGCGTTGACGTGGCGGCGGTCGTAGAGCCGGCCCATCTGCCAGTAGCCGAGCCCCACCATGATCGCCATGCCGATCAGGACGACGACCGTGGCGAGCAGCCACCAGCCACGGACCAGTTTCTTCGAGCGTTGCCAGCGGCCGGCGAGCGCCGCGCGCCAGTCGAACGGCGTGGCCGGCTCGGGGTAGTCTAGGGCGTCGGGGAAGGCGGGCGCCTCGTCGGCGGCCGGCGGCGTCGCCGGCGCGGCGGTCTCGTTGTCTATCGCCACAGCGCGTTGCCCCTGGGTGGCGTGGAATGGCCGGGTGGTGGGGTCATTCCGCGTGCCGCACGTCGTCTCACGCCGCCGCGCGCCGGGCGGCGCTGCCTATAATACTATCCCGGTGTGCCGGCGGCCACGCAAGCGTGGGGCGCGGTGGTCGGGCGGGACATAGTCGTCGGTCGTCAGTCGCCAGCGGCGGTGTTAGCCGACGATGCGGTCGACGATGGCTCGCCCGGTCCTCCGGGCTGCCGACCCTAAACTGACGACCGACGACCGACGACTGTGAACGGAGGACACGACGATGGAGCTGCGCACGGCGCGCCTGCTGCTGCGCGAGTTCGCGCCGGACGACTGGCCGGCCGTGCTGGCGTACCAGTCGGACCCGCGCTACCTGCGCTTCTACGAGTGGGAGGGCCGCACGGAGGCCGAGGTCCGCGACTTCGTCGGAATGTTCGTCGGCTGGCAGGGGGAGCGCCCGCGCACGAAGTACCAGTTCGCGCTGGTCCTGCCCGAGACCGGCCGCCTGATCGGCAACTGCGGCATCCGCGTGAACGACCCCGCGCGGCGCGAGGGGAACATCGGCTACGAGCTCGACCCGGCGCACTGGGGCCGCGGCTACGCGACCGAGGCGGCGCGGGCGCTGCTGGCGTTCGGCTTCGGCGACCTCGGGCTGCACCGCGTCTGGGCGCACTGCGTCGCGGAGAACGCCGCCTCCGCGCGGGTGCTGGAGAAGGTCGGGCTGCGGCAGGAGGGGCGGCTCCGGGAACACGAGGTCTTCAAAGGCCGCTGGTGGGACACCCTGCTCTACGCCATCCTCGACCGCGAGTTGGCTGGCGACGGGGCCAGACTCTCCCAGGACGACCGGGCTACGCCGGCCCCGCGCGGCGGCGACGCGGGCGGGACGTACTAGGACTTCCGGCCATCTCGAACCACGAGGGATGGGTGATAGTCGCGGGGCGCCGGCGGGCGTAGACTGTGGACAGTGAAGCACGGGACGTTCAGAACAGCAGCCACAACCTTCCTCTCTTCTCTCCTTCTTCCCGCGACTCGGACCGGCTGGCCCTCCACAGCCGGTCCTCCCATTTAAGCCGATAGTAGGCGTCAAGGCGCCGCGCGTTCTGCACGCCGATCTCCCCGGGGCGACCCGCTCCAAACACACGGCCAGGGGAGCGGCCGCAGCGCCCGGGCGGCGCTCTCCCCCTCGCCCAGGATTGGGAGAGCGGGTGCCCTCTGGGCGTGGGGAGTGAGGGCCGCCGCCGCGCGTGGTATCATCGGCACGCGCCCGGCGCCGCGCCCGCGCGGCCGGGGCGTTCGAGCTGACCACGACAGATGAGCGACAGGAAGGCGAGCGGCTTATGTTCCTGGTGGAGGGTGGACACCGGCTGTCGGGCACGATCGCGCCGGCCGGCAACAAGAATGCGGCGCTGCCGATCCTCGCCGCGACGCTGCTGACCGACGAGCCGGTCACGCTCCGCAACCTGCCCCGGATCGGGGACGTCGAGGTGCTGCTGGCGCTGCTGGCCAGCCTCGGCGTCGAGATCGTCGAACACGGCCCGCGCGAGGTCACCGTGCGCGCGCGCGACATCACGACCACCGCGCTCGACCCGCGGCTCTGCCGCCAGATCCGCGCCTCGATCCTGCTGGCCGGCCCGATGGTCAGCCGCTGCGGCCGGGTCCAGCTCGCCCCGCCCGGCGGCGACAGCATCGGCCGGCGCCGCGTCGACACCCACTTCCTGGCCCTCCAGGCGCTCGGCGCGACGGTCGAGGTCAACGGCGCGTTCGAGGTGCGCGCGCCCGAACTGCGCGCGGCCGACCTCTTCCTCGACGAGGCCAGCGTCACCGCGACCGAGAACGCCGTCATGGCGGCCGTCCGCGCGTCCGGCCGCACGACGATCGCCAACGCGGCCAGCGAGCCGCACGTCCAGGACCTCTGCCACTTCCTCAACGGCCTCGGCGCGCGCATCGGCGGCGTCGGCACCAACACGCTGACGATCGACGGCGTCGAGCGCCTGCACGGCGGCGCCTACACCATCGGTCCCGACCACATCGAGGTCGGCAGCTTCATCGGCCTGGCCGCCGCCACCCGCGGCGAGATCACCATCCGCGACGCCGTGCCCGAGCACCTCAAGATGATCGCGCTCGTCTTCCGGCGCCTCGGCATCGCCGTCGAGGTGCGCGGCCGCGACATCTTCGTGCCGGGCGACCAGGAGCTCGTCGTGCAGGACGACTTGCAGGGCGCGATCCCGAAGATCGACGATGGCCCCTGGCCGGCCTTCCCCGCCGACCTCACCAGCATCGCCGTCGTCGTCGCCACGCAGGCGCGCGGCACGGTGCTGATCTTCGAGAAGATGTTCGAGAGCCGCTTCTTCTTCGTGGACAAGCTGGTGCAGATGGGCGCGCGGATCGTCCTGTGCGACCCCCACCGCGTCGTCGTCGCCGGGCCCTCGCCGCTGCACGGCGAGACGCTGTCGAGCCCCGACATCCGGGCCGGGATGGCGCTGCTGACGGCGGCGCTGGCCGCGCGCGGCACCAGCGAGATGCACAACGTCGAGCAGATCGACCGCGGCTACGAGCGCCTCGACGAGCGGCTCCAGGCGCTCGGCGCGCGCATCGAGCGCGTCGGCGGCCAGGTCTTCGCGGGCATCGCCGTCCCTGGCTAGTCGGGAGTCGGCAGTCGGGAGTCGGAAGTGGCGGTTTCCATAGAGCAACCGGTCAGTACGCGTAAGCCGGTACTGCCGACTGCCGACTGCCGACTGGCAGCGGCACCAATCTTGCGCGCGGGGCGACGGCGCGTAACTAGATGACAGACCGGGGGTACGGGGCACCCATGGCCGCGGACGACCTGATCCAGTACCTCACGCAGATCATCTTCGCCGTCCTCTTCCTGGTCGCCCTCGTCCAGGCGGTCCGCCGCCCCGCCCGCGTCACCGTCGACATCGCCCTCTTCTTCGGCGCGGTGGCCGTCATCATCGTCGAGGAGTGGGCCGTCGCGGCCCTCGGGCTCCCCGCCGGCCATTACCTCACCGCCTTCGTCGGCGCGGTCCTGATGGCGCTGCCGTACCTCCTGCTGCGCCTGGTCAACGACTTCGCCGGCGTGCCCCGCTGGCTGCTGCGCGTCGCCGAGGTCGGGCTGGCGCTGTCGGCGCTCGGATTCTTCGCCTACCGGACGCTGCCGGTCTGGTTCACGCTCCTCCTCGTCCTCTATTTCCTGGCGCTGACCCTCTACGCCGCCACCGCCATCGTGCGCGAGGCGCGGCGGTCGCGCGGCGTGACCCGGCGGCGGATGCAGGCGGTCGCGGCCGGGTCGGTGCTGCTCGGGCTCGCCATCTTCCTCGCCGGTGTGGCCGCGGTTGTGCCCGGGCTGCAGAGCTTCCTCACCGGCGCCGTCGAGCCGTCGTTCGCGCTCGCCTCCGGCCTGGCCTACTTCCTCGGCTTCGCCACGCCCGCGACTCTGCGACGTGCCTGGCAGGAGCCGGAGATCTACGATTTCGTGGAGCGCTCCACGCACCTGCCCTGGCTGCCCGACACCGCCGCGATCGTCCGCGAGATCGAGCGGGGCACGGCGCTGGCGCTCGGCACGCCGCGGGCCACGCTCGGGCTGTGGGATCCCGAGGCGGGGGTGCTGCGCTTCCAGGGCGCCGACGGGGAAGTCCTCATCCCGCCAGGCGAGATGATCGCCGGGCGCGCCTTCGCCGAGCATCGTGCGGTCTTCTCCGCCAACACCGCGCGCGACGACCCCACCCACGCCGACACCTACCGCCGCACCGGCGCCCGCGCCGTGCTCGCCGCGCCGGTGGCCGCGGGTGCGAAGCGGCTCGGCGTCCTCAGTGTCGACGCGCCGCGGGCGCCGATCTTCGCGGCGGAAGACCTCCACCTGCTGCAACTCCTCGCCGACCAGGCCGCGGTCGTGCTGGAGAGCCGATCGCTGCTCGACGAGGCCGCGCGCGTGCAGGCCCGCGCGGAGGCGACTCGCCTGCGCGACGAGTTCCTCTCCGCCGCCGCCCACGACCTCAAGACGCCGCTGACCACGCTGGTCGGCCAGGCCCAACTCCTGACGGTCCGGGCCGAGCGCGACCCCGCCGCCCCGCCGAACCTGGCCGGCCTCAGGCGGCTGGCGCAGGAGGCGGAGCGGCTCAGGGATCTGGTGCTAGAATTGCTCGACGCCTCGCGCCTGGAGCACGGCCTGGCGCTGAACCACCGCGAGGAGATGGACCTCGTCGCCCTCGCGCAGAAGATCGCCGCGCGCCAGGTCGCGCCGCGCCATAGCATCGTGGTAGAGGGCGACGACGCCGTCTGCGGGCGCTACGACCGCGCCCGCATCGCGCAACTCCTGGAGAACCTGGTGGGCAACGCGCTGAAGTACAGCCCGGCGGGCGGCGAGGTGCGGATCGCGGTGCGCCGCGAGGGCGACCAGGCCCTCCTGAGCGTGACCGACCAGGGCATCGGCATCCCGGAGGCGGACCAGGCCCACATCTTCGAGCGCTTCCAGCGTGGGGCCAACGTGGACGACCGGCGCTTCGCCGGCATGGGCCTCGGGCTCTACATCTGCCGCGGGATCGTCGAGCAGCACGGCGGGACGATCCGGGTCAGCAGCGCGCCCGGGCGCGGGAGCACCTTCCTGGTGACGCTGCCGATCGCGACCGAGGACGACGAGTGTGACGGGGGCGAGGAACATGAGCCGACCAGCGAGCCGACGCCGATCACCGGCGCGCAGTAGCGCCGCGCCAGCCGCCGCGCCCTGGTGGCGCTGGCCCGCACTCCGCGCCCGCCCGGCCGGCGGCCGGGTCGAGTTGGTGCTGGACCGCGGGTGCGAGATCGCCCGGCACGCCCGGCCGGGCGGCGCCGGCGGCGCGCCGGGCGGCGAGCGCGAGCCGGCCGCCCCGGAGGGTACGCCCACGCCGGCCGCGCCGATCCTCGTCGTGGACGACGACCCCGCGATCCTCGCCACGATCGAGGAGATCCTCGACCTGGAGGGCTACCCGGTCGTCACCGCCGGCAACGGCGCGGACGCGCTGGCGCTCGTCGAGCGGGTGCGGCCGGCGCTGGTGCTGCTCGACATGCGGATGCCGGTGCTCGACGGCTGGGGCTTCGCGCGGGAGGTGCGCGCCAGGGGCCTCGACGTCCCGATCCTGGTGATGACCGCCGCGCAGAACGCGCAGCGCTGGGCCGCGGAGATCGGCGCCGACGGCTACGTCGCCAAGCCGTTCGACCTCTTCGAGTTGCTCGACGCCGTCGGGCGCCTGCGCCGCCCGCCCGACGAGTGAGCGCCGTGCATCAGGTCCCCGCCGCGCCGGCCGCCGCCAGCACCGCGCGGTAGCCGGCAGCCGCGCGCGCCAGGCTGTGCTCCCGCGCGACGAAGTCCCGCGCCCGCGCCCCGATCCCCGCCGCCCAGGCCGGGTCGCGTGCCGCGCGCCACAGCGCCGCGACGACCGCCTCGACCTCCCCGGCGCCGACCGGGATCTTCACGCAGGCGTCGTCGGGCACCTCCGCGAACGAGCCGGCATCGCTGACCAGCGTCGCGCGCCCGGCCGCCAGCATCCGCAGCAGACTCCCGGAGGTCTCGCCGCCGGTCGGCCAGCGCAGGTTCACGCAGAGGTCCGCCGCCGCGAGCAGCGCCGCGAAGGTCGCGGCGTCGACCGCACCGGGTTGGCGCACCACCGGGTCGAGGCCGTGCGCGCGGACGTAGGCGGCCGGCGAGTAGTGCGGCGACGGCGCCCCGGCGATGACGAAGCATGCCTCGCGCGCGGCCGGCAGCCCGTAGAGCACCCGCGCGAAGGCGTCGAGCGCGACGTCGAGCCGCTTCTCCGGGATCAGGTGCCCCAGCGCCGCCACGACGAACGCCCCGGCCGACAGCCCCAGCGCCGCCCGCGCCGCCGCGCGGTCGCCGGGTGGCGGCAGCGGGACGCCGTGCGGCACCACCGTCACCGCCGCACCCGGCGTGCGCGCCAGGACGAGGTCGCGCGCGTAGCGGCTGTGGACGATCGCCGCCCGACTCGCCTCGACCAGCGCCTCCGAGAGCGGGAAGGCGCCGGGCGGCGCGCCGGCCGGGCGGTTGGCGAGCAGCGCGTCCGCCGCCGCGGCGCCGGCCGCGCCGTAGCGCCGCGCCATCTCGGCGCGGTAGGCCGCCGCGCCGCCGCGCAGCGCCCGCCAGCCCTGGACGTGCTGCAACACGACGTCGTGGAGCACCAGGACCCCCGGCTCGCGCTCGGCCCACGCGATCGCGTGGGCGTGCGCCGGGCTGTTGCCGACCTGGTAGACGAGCGCGTCGTACCCCTCCGGGTTGAACTCCCCCGCCCGCCGCACCGTCGCCCAGTCTGGCATGGGCTCCGGCGCGGGCGCGTCGTCCGCGATGACGACGTCGAGCGTCGCCCACTCCGCCAGCAGCGGCAGCAACTCCGCGCTGTACTGCGCGATGCCGCTCGGGCTCGGCGGCAGCGGCGTGAAGACGGCGAGGCGTGGGGCGTGGGGCGTGGGGCGTGGGGCGTGGGGCGTCATGGCGCGACGCAGGCCCGCGCGGGCGTTTGGGGCTCGTAGGGGCCGGCCCCCGTGCCGGACCTGCTTCTGTGCCCCTCGCCTCGTAGGAAAGCACTCGGCGTGGTGCGGGGCGGCTTTACCGGGCCGGGATCTATCCAATCGGGCGGGTGGCAGAGCGCATGGTGATCGGCCGGGCCGTTGCCGCGTCCCCACGTCGAGCGGCGAATCGGATGCCGATCGGCCGGGATCGCGGGCCGGCACGGGGGCCGGCCCCTACGAATCGATGACCGTCGGCCGATCTTGCACCGCGGGCACGCTCTACGCTCCACGCTCCCACGCTCCCACGCTCTCACGTCTCGCGCAGCCGCTCCTCCAGCGCGGCGACGCGGGCGCGCAGGTCGGCGACCTCGCGCGCCAGCTCCTGCTCGCGCGCGCGGTCGAGCGCGTCGAGGCTGACGACGGCGGCGTTGAAGTGGTTCTGCTGCTCCACCACGGGGTTGAGGTACCAGCGCAGCAGGTAGCGCAGCGCCCGGCGGCTCGCGCCGAGCGGCCCCGCGCCGAGCGGCAGGTGCGCGCTCACCGCCGCCCAGCGCTCCAGGTCGGCGCGCCAGTGCGCGCGCAGGCGGTCGCCGGCGCTCTCGCCCGGCGTCGGGTCGGGGGCGTTGTCCCTGGCATCCACGGCGCACCTCGGACGTCGCGCGGTCGCGCCCCGCGCGGCTAGGGCTCGCGCTTGACGCCGGCGACGAGGGGCGCCGCGGCGGCCGGGTGTGGGGTCGCGGCGGGCTGCTCCCAGGTGTGGTCGAAGGCGAAGAGCGCGCCGCCCGCGCCGTCCACCGTCAGGCGGACTTCCGCCCGGTCGACGACGACCCCGGTCACCGGGTCGCACAGCGCGGCCTCGAGCATCACGTCGCCGCTCTGCACCGGGAAGGCCGGGAAGTGGCAGCGCAGGCGGCGCGTGCCGTCCGGCCCGTTCGGCTGGAGCGTGCGGCGCGTCTCGCAGAGGAGCAGGCCGAGCGGCGTGCGCCAGCGGAGCAGCACGTCGAGCGCCGTGTTCCCCGTGCTCAGCACCAGCAGGTCGGCGGTCAGCGGCGCGCCCGGCGCGAGCGCCTGGACGATCTGCCCGGTCGCGTCGCGCAGGGCGACCT
Source organism: Thermomicrobiales bacterium (assembly GCA_035708265.1). GTDB lineage: Bacteria > Chloroflexota > Chloroflexia > Thermomicrobiales > CADCWN01 > DASSSV01. Next base: position 8,773 of record DASSSV010000710.1, read on the forward strand.
GGCCGAACTGCGCCTGCGCGTGCTCGCTGCCCGGCGCCGGCTCGCTCGCCGCCAGCGCGGCGTGGCCGGCCTCGCGCAGTTGCAGCCGGGCGTACTCGGTCAGCACGTCCTCCGTCGTGCCGTCGGCGACGACGCGCCCGCCGGAGAGGAGGACGACGCGGTGGCAGAACTCGCGCACCTCCTCGCTGTCGTGCGAGACGAAGAGGATCGTCACGCCGCGGCGCTGCAACGCGCGCATCGCGTCCTTGCACTTGCGCCGGAAGCCGCTGTCCCCGACCGCCAGCACCTCGTCCACGACGAGGATCTCGGGGTCCATGTGGATCGCGGTGGCGAAGCCGAGGCGGACGAACATGCCGGACGAGTAGTACTTCACCGGCGTGTCGATGAAGTTCTCCAGCTCGGCGAACTCGACGATCTGCTGGTACTTGCGGCGCATCGCCTTCCGGCCGAAGCCGTAGATCGAGCCGTTGAGGTAGATGTTGTCGCGGCCGGAGAGTTCGGGGTGGAAGCCGGCGCCGAGTTCGAGCATCGCGTAGAGGCGCCCGCTGACGCGCACCGCCCCGCCGGTCGGTTCGAGGATGCCGGTGACGAGTTTCAGGAGCGTGCTCTTGCCCGCGCCGTTGCGGCCGATCACGCCGAGCGTCTCGCCGCGGCGGACGTTGAACGTCACACCGCGCAGCGCCCAGAACTCCTCGCTGGCCGGCTGGCCGCGGCGGAAGCGCTGGATGAACCAGTCCTGGAACGACTCGACGCGCTCGTGGTGGATGATGAAGGTGCGCGAGACGCCGTCGAACTCGACCGCGTTCGCCGGATCCCGGGTCGGCTTGTGCGCCGCCAGTGTCACAGGTGCTCCCCCAGGCGCCGGTTCATCGTCGTGAAGAAGGCGTAGCCGATCGCGAGCGCCACCAGCGCGGTCGCCAGCGTGCGCAGGTCGCCCGACACGTAGGGCGCGCGCTGCACGTACAGGATCGTGCGGTACTCGCCGATGATCGCGGCCATCGGGTTGAGGCGATACATCCAGGAGGCCCAGCGCGGCACCAGGTCGTTGAGGTCGTAGAAGACCGGGGTCAGGAAGAACCAGGCCAGCAGCAGCACCTCGAGGATCTGCCCGGTGTCGCGGAAGACGACGTTGAGGGACGCCAGGAAGAGCCCCAGGCCGGTCAGCAGCGCGAACTCGATCGCCATCAGCACCGGCAGGTAGGCGACCCACGGCGTAATCGGCACGCCGAAGTACCACATCAGGATGAAGAGCGCGGGCAGCGCCAGCAGGAAGTTGACCGCCTCCGAGGCGACGACCGACACCGGCAGCAGCACGCGCGGGAAGTAGACCTTGTTGATGATCGCGGCGTTGTCGATCAGGCTGGTCGCGGCGAGCGAGAGGCTGCGCGCGCACCAGTTCCAGGGCAGCAGCGCCACCAGGATGAAGACCTCGAAGTGCGGCTTCTGCGACTTCAGGAGGGTCTTGAAGACGAAGGTGTAGATCACCATCATCAGCAGGGGGTTGAGGAGCGACCAGACGAAGCCGAGGAAGGAGTGCTTGTAGCGGACCTTGAGGTCTTTGGTGACGAGGTTGCGGACCAGGCTGCGGTAGGAAACGAGCTCCTGTGCCCTGGCGATCACGAACCGCGTCCTTTCGTCCCCGCGCCGCCGCCCGGCGGCCGCCCCCCGAACCGCGCCGTACTGTAGCACACGCCCGCGCGGGCGGCAACGCGGCGCGGTAACGGCCGCGGCCCTCACCCCCAGACCCCCTCTCCCAACTCTGGGCGAGGGGGAGAGCGCCACCCGGGCGCTTCCTCCTCTCTCCGATCGAGATCTGGAAGAGCGCCGCCCCGTTTACGTGGCGTCTCCCCCCTCTCCCGGGATTGGGAGAGGGGGGCCGGGGGGGTGAGGGCGGAACCATCCTCCTTGCATACAACGACGCGCGCGCCGCCCGGTCGCATCGGCCGAGCGGTTGCACGAACGTACGGCGATGCGCGATCATTGGGGCGAGACGATGCGGCGGCACTGAGCGGGCGAGGCTCGATGAAACTGGTCCACTTCGCGGATCTCCACCTCGGCGTCGAGAACTACGGGCGCACCGACCCGGCGACCGGCCTCTCCAGCCGGCTCGGCGACTTCCTCCGCGCCTTCGACGAGGTCGTCGCCTACGCGCTCGACGAGCGGGTCGACGCCGTCCTCTTCGCCGGCGACGCCTTCAAGACGCGCGACCCCAGCCCGACCGTGCAGCGCGCCTTCGCCGAGCGCGTCCGCCGCCTCTCGCGCGCCGCCATCCCGACGGTGCTCCTGGTCGGCAACCACGACCTGCCCAGCGTGATGAGCCGCGCGACGAGCGTGGACATCTACGACGCGCTCGCGGTCGAGTACGTCCACGTCTGCCGGACGATCGGACACCTCGTCCTCGAGACCGCCAGCGGCCCGCTCCAGGTCGTCGCGTTGCCGTGGATCTCGCGGAGCGGCCTGCTGGCGCGCCAGGAATACCAGCAGGCCAGCATGGAGGACATCCAGCGGCTGATGCACCAGCGGATCGTCGAGGCGCTGGAGGCGCAGGCGGCCGAGGTCGCCGAGCGGCCCGACGCGCCGGCCGTGCTGATGGGCCACCTCAGCCTCGGCGGGGCGACCTTCGGCTCGGAGCAGTCGATCATGCTCGGCCAGGATCTCGTCCTCAACCGCGCCGACCTCCAGCCGGCCGCCTACGACTACATCGCCCTCGGCCACATCCACAAGCACCAGCAGGTCGGGCCGGCCACACCGCCCGCCGTCTACAGCGGCAGCCTGGAGCGGATCGACTTCGGGGAGGAGCGCGAGCAGAAGGGCTTCGTCGTCGTCGAGATCGCCCCCGGCCCGCGCGGCGAGCGCCGCACCACCTGGACCTTCCATCCGGTCGCGGCGCGCCCCTTCGTCACCCTCCGCCTCGCGGCCGGCGACGACGACCCGCTGGCCGACGTGCGCGCGGCGGTCGAGGCGCGGCGTGACATCGTCGGCGCGATCGTCCGCGCCTTCATCACCCTCACGCCGGAGGCGGCCGGGCAACTGCGCCTCGGCGACGTCCGCCGCCTGCTGGGGGAAGCGGGCGCGGCCTTCGTCGGCCAGATCACGCCGGAGGTCGAGCGCGTGGTTCGCGTGCGCCTCCCCCTCTCCGCCGGTGAGGAACTGGACCCCTTGCAGATGCTCCGGCACTGGCTGGAGACCCAGCACACCCCGCCCGACCGCGCCGAAGTCCTCCTCCGCTACGCCGACGCGCTGATCAAGGAGACGTCGTAGGCGGGGCCTGGATCCTCGTCAACCCGCGCCGGCGGGTTTCGCGGCGAGCGCGAGCGGGCCCCTAGCCGCGGTTGCAACCGCGGGCGCGCCGCCCCCTTCTGCCCCCTTCCGCCGCGGCAATATAGGACCGTTGGGCTAGCAAATCGCGCTTGTTCGGCCCCGGGGGCGAGACTATACTAGGCGGGAGGATCGTCCCGAACGGATGAGGCGTACGCGCGGGCACCACCGGGCGAGGCGCGGGACGCCGCGGCGGATGGCAGTCGGCGACGGTTCGCCCGTCGCCGGAGCGGGTCCGCCGATCTAGCAAGCGGAGGAAGAAGCCCCATGGCCGAGGTCGAGGTGCGGGACGTCCTGCACACCGCGCAGGCAGCGCTCGAAGGCGGGCGGCACCAGGAGGCCATCACGGCCTGTCTCCACGTCCGGCAGCACTACCCGGAGTCGATCACCGCCCTGCGCCTGCTCGGCGAAGCCTATCTCGAAGTCGGCCGCGCCGACGACGCGCGCCGCGCCTTCGAGAAGGTGCTCACGCTCGATCCCTACAACGTCCTGGCGCGCATCGGCCTCGCCGTCATCGCCGAGGACCGCGGCGAGGAGGATCGGGCCATCGGCCAGTTCCGCCTGGCCTGGGAAGTCGACCCGACGCTGCCGCAGTTGCGCGGCGAACTGGCCCGCCTCTACCGCAAGCGCTTCGGCGCCGGCGGCCGGCTGCGCCTGACGCGCGTCGCCCTCGCCAACCTCTACGCGCGCGACGAGGAGTTGCTGCGCGCGATGCGCGAGTACCGCGCGCTCCTGGCCGAGCACCCCAACCGCGTGGACCTCCCGCTCGGGCTCGCCGAGACCCTCTGGCGCCACGACGATTTCGCCGAGGCCGCCGACCGCTGCGCGCAGATCCTCGGCGAGCGGCCGCAGACGGCCCGCGCCCACTACATCCTGGCCGACATCGCCGGCCGCGACGGCAAGGCCGATGTGGCCACGCAGCACCTCGACGCCGTCCGCGGCGTCGACCCCGACGCCGAACTGGCCCGCGGCCTCGCCGCCGGCCGGTCCGACTCCGAGACGCTGCGCGCCTGCATCGCCGAGACGATCCGCATCCCCGAGTACGACCCGTCCGCCCCGGCCGCCGACGTCGAGGCGCGCCCGGCCGCCGAGGCCGCGCCCGCGCCGGCCGCGACCGCCGCCGAGCCGCTGAGTTGGGAGGCGATCACGCAGAGTTGGGGCGCCGAGACGCACGCGGCCGCCATGCCGACCGCGGACGACGATGCCACGCTCTTCGCCGAGCTGGAGCGCGAGCACGTCGGCGAACTCGCCGCGCCGGTCGCGCCGCCCGACGATGTCGCCCCCTTCGATTGGGACGCCATCGCCGCCGGCGCGCAGGGTGCGCCGGCCGGGGAGCCGGCCGGGGCCGCCGCCGAGGCCGCGCCGATCTGGGACCTCCCGCCCGACGACGATCCCCTGCGCCCCGCACCGGATGAGCCGACCGCGGTGGAGCGCCTGACGGCCAACTGGGACAACATCGACAGCGAACTGGACGCGGCGCGCCCGAGCGCCGAGCCCGAGCCGGGGCAGACCGGCCTGCTGCACGAGGTCGGCGACCTCGACGTCGCCCCGTTCGACCTCGACACGCTGGCGCAGCCCGGCGCGGAGGAGCCGGCCCCCTTCGACGCCGCCAACTTCGCCCTGCCGCCGCTGGACGAGGACGACCAGGCGCTCGAAGACCTGGGCGTCGACACCAGCGAGATCGACGCCGACGTCGCGCCGTTCAGCCTCGAAGGCCAGCAAGGGCGCGGCGCGCGCCAGAGTTTCGCCGACCTGCTCGATACCGAGACGCCCGACGAGGCGACCTGGCCGGCCGCGCCGCAGGCGGCGGCGCTGGGCGGCGAGGAGGCCCCCGCGCCCTACGAGTCCATCTTCCTCACGCGCGAGCTCGGCGAGCCGGCCGGGGGCTTGCCGCCCGAGCCCGCCGTGGAGCCGCCCGCCGCCCACGAGGCGGCGGAGAGCGCGCCGCCGGCCGAGGTCGCCGCGGCGCAAACGCGCTACCCGGCGCCCGAGCCGGACCTGCCCGACATGAACGACCTCCAGACGGTGCAACTGACCTGGCCGGCCGAGGTCGGGGGGCCGGCCCCCGCGCCCGAGGCGGCGGCCGCCGCCGAGGCGCCGCCGGCCGCGGAAGCCGCTGCCGGCGCCGTCGGCGCAACCGCCGCGGGGCTCGCGTGGGCCGCCGAGCGCGCGGCCGCGGGCGAGCACGCCGCCGGCGAGACGCCCGAGGCCCCGGCCGAGCCCGTCGCCGCGGAGGACGAGGAGCCGGCGACCGACCGCCTGGTCTGGCAGGGCGTCGCCGGGACGGCGTCGGCGCCCCGGCCGGCCGCCGAGAGCGCGCCGCTCGCGCTGCCCGAGGAGGCCGAGCCCGACGTCATCGCGCCGTCCGCCGGCGCCGCAACCCTGCCG
>DASSSV010000711.1:0-21045 GCA_035708265.1 Thermomicrobiales bacterium
ATCGCCGTCGCCGTGACCTACGGCCCGGTCCTGCTCGCGCTCGCCGGCCTGCTCCTCGCCCGCCTCGCGCGCCCGGCCGGCCCGGCCGGCGCCCCGGCCAGCCAGCCCGCGCCCACTCGCGCCGGATAGCCACTACCCGCACGCGGCGCCGAGCGACACACTCGCAATCTGGAATCCGCAATCTGCAACCGTCAATCGCCGCGGCGGCGGTCCCGCGCACGGGTGGCGGCGACGAGGCCGAAGGGCCCGGCGAGCATCATGTCGCCGTGGGGCACGGCCTCGTACCAGCCGAGCGGGCGCGCCAGCCCGCGGTTCGGCCCGGTGACCGCGACGAAGTCGAACGCGGCGTCCGGGCGGTAGTCGGGGTGGACCACCGCGCCGTGGCCGTCTTCGGCGAAGACTTCCTCGAAGTCGAGCGTGCCGGCGCGGAGTTTGTCCACCAGTTGGGCCAGCCGCGCGGGCGTCAGCAGGTGGGTGTGGTGCTCGAAGAGGCCGAGCATCCGCCGGCCGCGCAGCAGCACGGCGAAGGTGTGCATGTTGCCGATGTTGACGAGCGTCGCGCCCGCGCGGGCGCGCTCCGCCACGACCGGGTCTTCCAGCGCGCCCCAGATGCCGGCCGCGCCGGTGTCCATCACGGTCGCGCCGGGCAGCGCCGCGCGCGCGGCGGCCATCCGCGTGAGGTACGGCGGCAGGTCGTCGCCGTAGACCATCGCGCCGAGGTCGCCGCCCGCCGCGATCAGGCGCCGGAGGTGCTGGAAGCGGTAGCGGCGATTGCTCAGTTCCAGCGACTCGCCGTGGTCGAAGACGGCCACCGCGTAGCGGTCGGGCAGGTCGACGTCGAAGAGCGCCAGCGCCGCGCGGAGCGCCGCGGGGTCGAGGTCGCCCATGACGATCGGGGCGGCGTCGTGCGGGGCGTCCGCGACGATCTTGACGCCCAGCGCCTCGACGCGTCGCGGGTTGTCGTGCAGCGTCTTGGCCGCCTCCGGCGTCGCGTAGACCGGCAGGCCCGCCGCCAGGTGCTCCTGCACCGCCTCGGAGGAGGCGCCGCCGCCCATCAGCGCGCCGGTGAGGAAGACCGGCCGGCCGGCGCGCGTCTCGGCGCGGATGCGCCCGGCGACGATCTGCGTCTGCGAGGGCAGGACCAGCTGCACGCAATTCTCGTAGGGGCGGTCGTCCTCCCAGAGCAGGATGTCCTGCGTGCCCGCGCCGACGTCGATCGCCAGGATCCGCTCCGCCACCGTCATCCTCCCCATCCGCCGCGCCGCGCGGCCGTCTCCCAGGCCAGTATACCGTCAACGCGAAGCGCCCCGACCGGGGACGGTCGGGGCGCTCGCGCCGTGCGGACCCGGCGCCGACGTCAGGCGGCGAGCTCGCGCTCCAAGTCGTCGCAGATCTGCTCGTACTCGCGCAGCAGAGTGATCCAGAGGTCTTCCCAGGTCGTCACGTCCTGGCCGTCCTCGAGGCCGCGCTCGATCTTGCGGTAGCCGAGTTCGAGGCGCCGGGAGAGGGCGTCGCGGCGCCGCTCCAGCGCCGCATGGTCGGCGGGCCCGCCGGCCGGAGCCGGTTCCGGTTGCTGCTCGATCAGACGGTAGGAGATCGTCATCGCATCAGCCTCCAGGTCTAGCCATCGGACGGCCGTGAGGCGCTCAGGCCACCTCGTTGCGGCGCCGCTGCAGCGCCTCGATCAGCGCCGAGGCGTCGCGGCGGGTCAACTGGTCGACCTCGACGCCGTAGAGTTCCTGGCTCCAGGCGGCCAGTTCCTGGTCATCGAGCCCGGCCTCGCGCGCGATCGCGTAGATGAACTTGAGCTGGCGCTCGGTCGCCTGCTGGAGTTGCGCGGCCGTCGCATTGCCGCCCGCGGCCCGGCCGTCGCCCGCGCGACCGGCCTGCGCCACCTGGCGCCCGTCGCCGCGGCCGGCGCGCCCGCGCGTCGCGTTGATGTCGACCGGGGCGTCCACCACCCAGCCGCCGGTCGCGCCGAACTCGTGGTCCTGGCAGAACTGCGTGCCGTAGCCGAGGGCCGCCAGGGCGCGGCCGATCGCCTTCGTCTCCGCCTTCTCCAGGTAGTCGCGGAAGTCGCCGCTGGTCTCGCTGCCCCAGCCGGTGGCGGAGCCGCCGCCCGGGACGCTGACGCGGGCGCGGAAGACCGCCTCGTCCTGCTCGAAGCGCATCAGCTCGGTCTCGATGACCGCGTCGGGGTGCTCGGTGCGCAGCCAGAGCAGGCGCCACTTCACCTCGAGGTAGTCGCCGCGGTTGTTGATCTTGACGAGGTACTTCGCCGGGTCGAACCCGGCCTGCGTCGACGCCTGCGCCGTCATCGTCTCCACCGCCTCTGCTGTCGTCTCGTCGCTGCTCGGTGCGGTCCGTGCGCTCATGTACTCACCCTCCGTTACGTACTCATCCTGGACCACCGAGAACATTTGTTCTACTCGCAGTATAGCGGGTCTTCGACAGTCTGTCAAGCCCCTGTTTGCGGCATCGTGGCTGGAAATCGTCGAAATCTGACGGGGCAGGATCGGGCGTCAGAGGCCGCGCCCGGGGGCGTCCGGCAGCCGACTGTGCGGGGTCGGGTAGGGGCGACGCACGGCGTCGCCCGGTTCACGCGGGCATCCCCGATCCGGGCAAGGCGCCCGCCGCGCGGTCGGTACCCGAGACGCGGCCAGTCCCCGACGCGGGCGACGCGGCGCGTCGCCCGCTACCGCACCACCGCCGGCAGCCTTCGTGGCGCCGCGGGCGTCTCCCGGCGCCGGCCTACCCGGCCCGAGAAAGCGCCGGGGGCGGCCACCCGGCCGCCCCCATCGCGTCGTGCCCTGTCGCGCGCCGGCCGCTACGGGACGGCCACCGCGCCGTCGACGAGACCGTAGTCGCGCAGCTTGCGCAGCAGGTCGTCGAGCGTGAGCGAGAGCGCCTGCGCGGCCCTGACGCGGTCGCCGCCGTACTGGTTGAGCGCTTCCGAGAGGACCGTGCGCTCGGTCTCGGCCAGGATCGCGTCGAGCGACTGCCCCTCGCGCACGCGCTGGCCGATGTCGATCAGGCGGCGCTCCACCGAGGTCGAGAAGACGATCGCGTCCTCGGTGATCAGCCCGCCCTGCGTCAACACCGTCGCGCGGTTGATCGTGTTCTCCAGCTCGCGCACGTTGCCGGGCCAGTCGTGCTCCAGGAGCAGTTGCATCGCCCCCTCGGTGATCCGCGCGGGCGGCGAGCCGGGGCCGTAGCGGTGCTTGTTGAGGAAGTGCTCGGTCAGGAGCGGGATGTCTTCTTTGCGGTCCCGCAGCGGCGGCAGGTGGATGGTGATGACGCTCAGGCGGTAGTAGAGGTCGTCGCGGAAGCGCTTCTCCGCCACCTCCTGCACGAGGTCCTTGTTGGTCGCCGCGATCACGCGCGTGTCGACCTTGACCGTGATCGTGCCGCCGACGCGCTCGAACTCCTTCTCCTGCAGCACGCGGAGGAGTTTGCGCTGCGTGGCCAGCGTCATCTCGCCGACCTCGTCGAGGAAGATCGAGCCCTTGTTGGCCTGCTCGAAGCGACCCTTGTGCTGCGCGATCGCGCCGGTGAAGGAGCCCTTCTCGTGGCCGAAGAGTTCGCTCTCCAGCAGCGTCTCCGGCAGCGCGGCGCAGTTGACCTTGATCAGCGGGCCCCGGCTGTAGGTCGAGTTCTTGTGGATCGCGGTGGCCACCGACTCCTTGCCGGTGCCGGTCTCGCCGGTGATCAGCACGCTGATGTCGGAGCGCGCGACCCGGCCGATCGTCTTGTACACTTCCTGCATCGCCGGCGTGTTGCCGACGATGCGCTCGCCTGGCTCGCCCTCGGTCAGGCGCGCCTGGAGGGCCTCGACCTGGTCGGCGAGTTCGCGGTGCTTGAAGAAGTTGTTGATCGTGACGAGGACGTGATCGAGGTCGAACGGCTTGCTGATGTACTCGTAGGCGCCGAGCTGGGTCGCCTCGATCGCGAGGTTGGCGGTGCTGTAGGCCGTCATCACGATGACCGGCAGGACCGCCTGGCCTTCCTGCACCTCGCGCAGGACGTCGATGCCGGTCTTGTCGGGCATGCGGACGTCCATCAGGACCAGATCGGCCGTGCGCGCGGTCAGCGCGTCCTGCACCTGCTGGCCGTTCGTCGCCTCGCTGACCTCGAAGCCCTCGCCGCTCAGGAACTCCCGCAGCAAGGAGCGGATCGCTTCTTCGTCGTCGGCAATGAGAATACGGGGCATCGCTGCTCCTCTAATCGTGCTGGCCGGCCCCGCCGGCCTGGCGCTCTGTGTCCCTCCAGTATAGCCCGAGCGCGCCGTCACAAACAAGGAAAACGAGGATCGCGGGCGGCCGGTTGCACGGCGCGGCGAATGACGAATTCGGGCCGGCGCGGCCGGGGCCGCGTCCCAACCCGCGGAGGCGGGTTTCGCGGCGGGCGATAGCGAGCCTCTAGCGGCGATTGCAATCGCCGGCGCACCCCGGCGCGTCGCCGGCGCGCCACACGAGGGAAGGGAAGCATGGTGAGCACACCGCCGGGCGAGACGGCCGGGCCGCTGGTCATCAGGGCGGCGGGCGGGGAGTCGGCCATCGCGGTCGAGCCGGGCGGGCTGGCGGCGCTGGGCGAGCGCGTCGCCCGCCAATGGCCGACCACGGGCCGCGTCTTCGTCGTCGCGGACGAGGGGGCCTGGGCCCACCACGGCGACGCCTGCGCGGCGGCGCTGGCGCGGGCCGACCGCGAGGCCCGCTGCCGCACCGTGCCGGCCGGCGAGGCGAGCAAGTCGCTGGCCCACGCCGCCGACCTCTACGCTTGGCTGGCGGGGGAACGGGCCGAGCGCGGCGAGCCGGTCCTCGCCTTCGGCGGCGGGGTCGCGGGCGACCTGGCCGGCTTCGTCGCGGCGACCTACCTGCGCGGCGTGCCGCTGGCGCAAGTCCCGACGACGCTCCTGGCGATGGTGGACAGCAGCGTCGGCGGCAAGACCGGCGTGAACCTGCCGGCCGGCAAGAACCTCGTCGGCGCCTTCTACCAGCCCGCGCTCGTCCTGGCCGACCCGCGCCTCCTCGCCACGCTGCCCGCGCGCGAGCTGCGCTCCGGCTGGGCCGAGGTCGTCAAGTACGCCTTCCTCGACCGCGCGGTGCCCGGCTACGACGCGCCGCCGCTCCTCCCCATCCTGCGCGAGCACGCGGCGGCGTTGCAGGCGTTGCGCGAGCCGGTGACGTCAACCGTGATCCGCGCCTGCATCGCGATCAAGGCCGCGGTGGTCGGGCAGGACGAGCGGGAGACCGGCCTGCGGCGCATCCTCAACCTGGGCCACACGGTCGGCCACGCCGTCGAGGCGGCGGCCGGCTACGGCCGCTACACCCACGGCGAGGCGGTCGCGCTCGGCCTGCGCGCCGCCGCCCGCCTGGCCGCGCGCCGCGGTCATTGCGACGCCGCGCTGGTCGCGCAGGTGGACGGCCTGCTCGACGCCTTCGGCCTGCCCGCGACGATCGCGGGCTGCCCGGCCGACGCGCTGCTGGCGCGGATGGGCAGCGACAAGAAGGTGCGCGGCGGCCGGGTCACCTGGGTCCTGCCGACCGGCGCGGGCACGCTCCGCTTCGACAACGCCGTGCCGGAGGCGGACGTCCGCGCCGTCCTCGCCGAACTGGGCGCGGCGTAGGCGCCCGCGCATCGTCCTGTCGCGCCCGGCGCGGCGTCGCCCGGGCATCGAGACGGAAGGAGGGACCGATGGATCGCGCCGAACTCGCCGCCGAGAAGGAAGCCATCTTCGCGCTCCTGGCCGAGCTGGCCGCGCTCGACGGTGTCGCCGGCTTCGAGGGTCCGGTCGTGCGCCGGCTGGTGGACCTCTTCCGGCCGCTCGCCGACGAGGTACAGGTCGATCGCTTCGGCAACGTGATCGCCACGAAGCGTGGCGCGGCCGGGCCGACGCTGATGGTCGGCGCGCACTCCGACGAGATCGGCGCGGTGGTCCGCGCGGTCGAGCCGGACGGCCTGCTGCGGATGGAGCGCATCGGCGGTGTGATCGAGACGACCCTCGTCGGCCGTCGCGTCCGCGTCAACGGGCTGCGCGGCGTCGTCGGCGTGCGCGCCGGGCACGTCCAGGCCCCCGACGAGCGGCTGCGCGTGCCGCCGCTGCGCGACCTCTACGTCGACCTCGGCCTCGACTCGGCCGCGGCGGTGCGCGAGGCCGGCATCCGCGTCGGCGACCCGATCGCCTACGAGAGCGAGATGGTGCGCCTCGCCAACCCCGATCGCGTCTCCGGCAAGGCGCTCGACAACCGGATCTCCTGCGCGATCCTGCTGCGCCTCTTCCGCCGCCTCCACGACGCCGGGACGGCGCTGCGCGGCACGCTGCACGGCGTCGTGACGGTGCAAGAGGAGGTCGGGCTGCGCGGCGCGCAGGTGGTGACCTATCGCCTCGACCCCGACTACGCCATCGTCGTCGACACCCTCCCCGCGGCCGGCACGCCCGACGTCAACTTCACCAAGGAACTCGCGATCAATCTCGGCCGGGGGCCGGTGATCCCGCTCGTCAGCGGGGGCGGCGGCCGGGGGAACATCATGCACCCGGCGCTGAAGCGCCTGCTGCTCGACACGGCGGAGCGCGAGGGCATCCCGGTCCAGCCGGCGATCTTCACGCAGGGCAACTCCGACGTCGCCGCCGTCCACCTCGTCCGCGAGGGCATCCCGGCCGGCGTCGTCAACATCCCGCGGCGCTACTCGCACACCCCCGTGGAGACGGCCGACCTCAACGACGCCGCCAACGCGCTGCGCCTGATCGAAGCCGTCGTCCGCGACCTCGGCCCTGACGTCAACCTCGATTTTCTTCAGGATGGAGGGCCGGAATAGGACTCAGGACTCAGGACTCAGTGTCGGGGCAGCCGGCCGGGATATGATCCGGCCGGCCTTGCGCTCACATCGCCCAACGTGCCCCGCGTCCCAGGCCGCGGAGGCGACCTTCGTGCGCGGGGTGCCCCAGCCGCGCCTTCAGCCGCCCAGCCCCCCCGCGCGTTCCCCCTGCCCCCCGCACTTCTCCCTTCTCCCCCCCGGCCTCTCTCTTCGTCCGTCCACCCTTGACCGATATTGATACTTTCCGCTACCGCCGTTCACCCGCACGTTGACTGGCGCCGACTACCGTGGAGAATGAGGCGCGCTCTGCCTGCGCGCCTCCCCATGAACAGTAGAGCGGGTTCCGGCAATCGGCAGATGGCCGCCCGCGTCCTCGCCCGCCGCGGCGCGGACGCTGAGGTCGGCGGAGAGCGGGGGAGGGCGAGCGCGTGGCCAGGGATCGCCTGTTGCGCAACCCGCTCGTCCACTTCGGCGATGTCGTGCTCCGCGGGGTCGCGGAGGTCTTCCTGCAGAACAACCCGCTGACCGGACTCATCTTCCTGGTCGGGATCTTCATCAGTAGCTACATCGCCGGCCTCTACGCGCTGCTGGCGACCGTCGTCGCCACGGGGACCGCGATGCTGCTCGGCGTGCCGCGCGAGCAGGTCGACAAGGGCATGTACGGCTTCAACGGCACGCTCACGGGCCTCGCTCTGGCCTACTACATGGCGCACGACGCGGTCCTCCCCTTTTACATCATCCTGGCCGCCATCTTCGTCACGATCGCCACGGCGTTCATCCAGGATGCCCTGAGTCCCGTCAATGTCCCCATCCTGACCAGCTCGTTCGTGCTGACGACCTGGATCTTCCTCGCCGCGCTGTACAACTTCGGCCGCCTGGTCGGCGGCCCCGCCCTGGGCGCCGCACACCTGCCCGCGAACGCCGGGCTCACCGCCGCGGTGCTCACTCCCACGGACGCCTGGATGGGGTTCCTCAACGGGGTGGCGCAGGTCATGTTCCAGTTGAACATCTGGACCGGCGTGGCCATCCTGATCGGCCTGCTCGTCAACTCCCGAATCTCCTGCGCGGCGGCCATCGTCGGCAGCCTGGTCGGCCTGGGCGTCGCCAAGGCGCTGGGCGGGTCCGCGAGCGCGGTCCGCGAGGGGCTCTACGGCTTCAACCCGGTGCTCACGGCGGTCGACCTGGGCGGGATCTACTACCTGCTCAGCGGGCGGACGGTGCTGTTCACCTTCGTCGCGACGATCGTCACGGCGGTGACGTACGGCACCCTGGCGACGATCCTGGCGCCGGTCGGCCTGCCGGTGCTCACCGCCGCGTTCGTGATCGTGACCTGGATCTGCCTCATCAGCAAGAAATCGTTGACGCGGCTGCAGCCGATCCCCCCGGACGCGATCACCACCGCGGAGGAGCACCTGGCGGCGGCGTTCCGCAAGCTGGGTCGGTAGCCAAGGAGGCCGGGATGGTCGCGTAGCGCCACGGCCGCAGCCCGAGACCGTCCGGACGGCAGCGAGGAGGAAGACGATGCCCGAGACCGCGATCCCTTCGATGATGCTCACCCCCCGCGAGACGGAGAAACTGATCATCTACCAGGTCGCCGAGCTGGCGCGCAAGCGCCAGGCCCGCGGCGTGAAGCTCAATTACCCCGAGTCCATCGCCCTGATCTGCGAGGCCATGCTCGAGGCCGCGCGCGACGGCAAATCGGTCTCGGAGGCCGCGTCGATCGGGAAGCAGGTGCTCACGCGGGACGACGTGATGGCGGAGGTGCCCGATCTGGTCACGATGGTCCAGGTCGAGGCGACCTTCAAGACCGGCACCAAGTTGGTCTCCTGCCCCAACCCGATCAGTTAGGCGCCCGGCGCGGCGACAGCGCCGCGCCGGGCCCGCGCCGCCGATATAGCCGCCACAAAGACGAGGAGGCGAGACGATGGTGCAAGCAGGCGAGTGGATCCTCTCCGACCAACCGGTCGAGATCAACGCCGGGCGGCGGACGCTCCGCCTGAAGGTGCGCAACACCGGCGACCGACCGATCCAGATCGGCTCACATTTCCATTTCTTCGAGATCAACCGCGCGATGGACTTCGACCGCCCGCGCGCGATGGGTATGCACCTGAACGTCCCCGCCGGCACGGCGGTCCGCTTCGAGCCGGGCGACGAGAAGGAGGTCGAACTCGTCGAGTATGGGGGCATGAAGCGCGTCATCGGCTTCAATGGCCTGGTCAACGGCAGCGTGCAGGCGAAGTGGCCGCTCAAGGAGGCGCTGCAGCGCGCCCGCGACCTGGAGTTCGCCGGCATGGACAACCTGGCGCAGGAGGAGGTCGGGGTCATCGAGCAGCGCACGAAGGAGCGCCAGGGCACGAAGCCCGCGAACCAGGAGCACCAGGGGCAGGAGCACCCGAAGCAGGGTCGCCAGGGTAAGGAGCAGCAGGCATGACCGAGATCCCGCGGCAGAAATACGCCCAACTCTACGGCCCGAGCACCGGCGACCGCTTCCGCCTGGCCGACACCGAACTCATCTGCGAGGTCGAGCGCGACCTGGTGACGCCCGGCGACGAGGTGATCTACGGCGGCGGCAAGACGATGCGCGACGGCATGGGGCAGACGCCGGGGCTCACCAACGCCGAGGGTGTCCTGGACACGGTGATCACCAGCGTGCTCGTGATGGACCCGATCCTCGGCATCTTCAAGGCCGACATCGGCATCAAGGACGGCAAGATCGCGGGTCTCGGCCACTCCGGCAACCCCTACGTGATGGACGACGTGGACCCGAACATGATCGTCGGCGCGGGCACGGAGGCCATCTCCGGCGAGGGCCTGATCGCCACCCCCGGCGCCGTCGACACGCACATCCACTTCATGACGCCGCAGCAGATGGCCCACGCCCTGAGCAACGGCGTCACCACGCTGCTTGGCGGCGGCACGGGGCCGGCCGACGGCACGAAGGGGGTGACCTCGACGCCGGGGCCGTGGAACCTGGCCCGCGTGCTCGAGGCCGGCGAGACCTTTCCGGTGAACGTCGGCTTCCTGGGCAAGGGCAACAGCAGCCTGCCCGGCTCGCTGCGCGAGCAGCTCGAGGCCGGCGCCTGCGGGCTGAAAGTCCACGAGGACTTCGGGGCGACGGCCGCCGTGATCGACTGCGCCCTGCGCGTCGCCGACGAGTACGACGTGCAGGTCGCCCTCCACACCGACTCGTTGAACGAGTTCGGGTACGTCGGCGACACAGTCAGCGCCATCGACGGCCGCACGATCCACGCCTACCACATCGAGGGCGCGGGCGGCGGCCACGCGCCGGACATCATGGCCATCGCCGGCCTGCCCAACATCCTCCCCTCGTCCACCAACCCCACCCGCCCCTTCACGTCCGACACCACCGACAATCTGTTCTACATGACCACGGTGACGCACCACCTCGACCCCCACAACCCCGAGGACGTCGCCTTCGCGCAGAGCCGCATCCGCGCCGAGACCGAAGCGGGCGAGGACGTCCTGCACGACCTCGGTGTGCTCAGCATGTACTCCTCCGACTCGCTGGCGATGGGCCGCATCGGCGAGACGGTCCTCCGCTGCTGGCAGACCGCCGACAAGATGAAGCGCATGACCGGCAAGCTCCCGGAGGACAGTCCGAACAACGACAACTTCCGCGTGCTCCGCTATCTGGCGAAGCTGACCATCAACCCGGCCATCACCATGGGCCTCTCCCACGTCGTCGGCTCGCTCGAACCCGGCAAGATGGCCGACATCGTCCTCTGGCCGACGGCCACCTTCGGCGCCAAGCCCAAGATGGTGATCAAGGGCGGGCTGATCAACTGGTCCATCATGGGCGACCCTAACGCCTCGATCCCGACGCCGGAGCCGGTGCTCTATCGGCCGATGTTCGGCGCCACGGGCAAGGCGCTGAAGCAGACCTGCGTCACGTTCATGTCCAAGGCGTCCATCGAGCGCGGCGTGCCCGAGATGCTCGGCCTGGAGCGCCGGGTCGTGCCGGTGCAGCACTGCCGCGGCATCCAGAAGCACGCCATGGTGCGCAACGGGGAGACGCCGGAGATCCGGATCGACCCCGAGACCTACGAGGTGTACGTCGACGGGAAGCTGGCGTCGGTCCCGGCCGCCGACCATCTCTCGCTCACCCACCTCTTCTTCATCGCGTAGGGTGCGGCCGGCCGGGAGGCGCGGGGGTACTCCGCCCCTCCGCGCTCCCCGAGGCCCGGCACGGAGACGAGGGACGACGATGGCGCCGCTGACGGACGACGATGACGACACGCTGGCCTTCCTCGCGAGCCTGCAACTGGCGGACTCGTTCTTCCCGAGCGGGCTGTACACCCTCTCGCACGGGCTGGAGGCGTTCGCGCAGGCCGGCCTGGTCCGCGCCGACACCCTGGAGGCGCTGCAGGCCGACTACCTGCGCCACGGCGTGGGCCCGGCCGACGGGGTGGCCCTGGCTTGCGCCCACCGCGCGGCCGCGACGGGCGACCTCGACCTGGCGGCGCGGGCCGACGCGCGGCTCACCGCGGTGAAGCTCCCGCGCGAGGCGCGCGAGGTGTCCGTCCGCACCGGGCGCCAGCTCCTGGCCCTGGCCGGCCGGGTCTTCGGCGGTGAGGCCCTGGGCCCCTACGCCGCGCGCGTCCGCCGCGGCGAGGCGCCGGGCAACCACGCCGTCGCGCTCGGTCTGGCGATGGCGACGCTCGGCATCTCGCGCGAGCGCGCGGTGGCGGGCGAACTGTACGCCTTCGCCGCCAGCGGTGTCGGCGCCGCCGTCCGCATGGCCGCGATCGACCACCGCGCCGCCCAGGTCGTGCTGCACCGGCTCAAGCCGGTCATCGCCGCGGCCGCGCGCGACGCCCGCGACCGGGATGTGCCGGACATCGCCGGCTGCGTGCCCCTCGTCGACGTCATGGCCATGCGCCACGAACAGGCCGAGGTCCGGCTGTTCATGAGTTGACCCGCCGCGAGACGGGACGGGAAGGAGACCGCGAGATGCAACACGCCGAGACCCACGCGCACACCCACACCGTCGAGCCGCCGGAGTGGTCGGCGCCCGAGGACGGCCACACCGTCCCGCGCATCGGGATCGGCGGGCCGGTGGGGTCCGGCAAGACGGCCTTGATCGAGGCGCTGGTCCCGCTGCTGCTGGCGGACGGGCGCCGGCCGGTCGTGATCACCAACGACATCTTCACGCAGGAAGACGCCGGGCATGTGCGCCGCACGCTGGCGGGCGTCCTGGACCCCGAGCGCGTGGTCGGCGTCGAGACCGGCTCCTGCCCGCACACCGCCGTGCGCGACGACCCGACGATGAACCTCGCCGCGGTCGAGGAACTGACCGCGCGCTTCCCGGACGCCGACCTGGTGCTGCTGGAGAGCGGCGGGGACAACCTGACGCTGACCTACAGTCCGGCGCTGGCCGACTACTTCATCTTCGTGATCGACGTGGCTGAGGGGGACAAGATCCCGCGCAAGCGCGGGCCGGGGGTCAGCCACTCGGACCTGCTGGTGATCAACAAGATCGACCTGGCGCCTTACGTGCGGGCCAGCCTCGACGTGATGGAGCGCGACGCGCGGCTGGTCCGCGGCGAGCGGCCGTTCGTCTTCACCAACTGCCTCACCGGCGAGGGCCTGCGCGACGTGCTGGAGCGCGTCGAGCGCGTCGCGGTGGGGCGGCCGTCGTGAGCGTCGGCGAGGAGGTGCGCGGCGCGGCTGAGCGGCACGCCGACCCGTGCTGGTACACCCCGCCGGATCTCCCGCCCGAGGTGCGCGCGTTCGACACGCCCGTCAAGCACCTCGGCGTGGGGAGCGCCGGCAAGGTGGGCCTGCTCGATCTCGGGCTCGCGCCGGTCGCCGGGGCCACGCGCGTCGTCCGCCAGTACCAGCAGATGCCGCTGTACCTCTACTACCCGATCTACCTCGATCCGGGGCGGCCCGACATGGCGTTCCTGTACCTCCTGCAAGGGGGCGACGGCATGTTGCAGGGGGACCGCTACCGGCTGGACGTCGCCTGCGCGCCGGGCGCGGCGGCCCACGTCACCACGCAGGCGGCCAGCAAGATCTACCGGATGGAGCACAACTTCGCCAGCCAGATGGTCAACCTGGGCGTCGGGGCCGGCGCGTACCTCGAATATCTCCCCGACCCGGTCATCCCCTTCCGCGACGCGCGCTTCTACCAGCGCCTCCGCCTCACGATCGATCCCACCGCGAGCGCGATCCTCGGCGAGATCCTGCTGCCCGGCCGGGTCGCCCGCGGCGAAGCCTACGCCTACACGCTCTATTACACCGACCTCGAGGCCAGCACGCCGGAGGGGGCGCTCCTCTTCGCCGACCGGATCGTGCTGGCGCCGGGCGTGGCGCCGCCGCGGTCGCCCGGCCGGCTCGGTTCCCATGATGTGCTGGCCACGCTCTACGTCGCGACCCGCCAGGTCTCGCCGCCCGACCTGGTCGGGGCCCTGCGCGCGGCCCTCGCCGCCCAGGACGCGGTGCTGGCCGGCGTGAGCGAGTTGCCCAACGGGAGCGGGGCGATCGTGCGCCTGCTCGGCCCCTCCTCGCTGCCCGTGAAGCACGCCGTCCACCTGGCGTGGAACGCCGCGCGCCTGCTGCTGATCGGCGTGCCGGCCCCCGACCTGCGCAAAGGCTAGCGCCGGGCACACAGCGATGAACTGGTTCTGGATCGGCCTGGGGATCGTCCTGATCTGCGCGGGGCTGCTCGACCTCTTCCTGTCCGCGCTGAACTACGACGAGAGCGGGATGATCACCCTCCGGCTACAGGAATGGCTCTGGCTCGCGCTGCGCGCCGTGTTCCGCCGGCTGCCGCAGCGGTGGAACAGGATCGGGCGGGCGCAGGTGGTCGGCCTGCAAGTGGTAATGAACTTCATCGCCTGGGTCGCGCTGGTGACGATCGGCTTCGGCTTCATCTACTACGGCCTGATGTACGACCACACCTTCACCTTCTCGGGCAGCCACATCGGCCGCAGCATGGATTACGCCATCTACTTCAGCGTCGCCCAGTTCAGCACGGTGGGCGCGACGAGCATGACGCCCCAGACCACGCTGCTGCGCGTGCTCGGCGTCGTGGAGACCCTGATCGGGCTCGGGCTCGTCACGCTGGCGATCAGCTTCCTGATCAGCGTCTTCCAGACGCTGACATTCCTGCAGGCGCTGTCGTCGGACCTCTACCTCGCCGCCTCCCAGGACGCCGGCGACCCGCTCGCTATCCTGGCACTCTATTTCCCGCATGGGCAGCCCAAGGGTCTGAGCGATTTCCTCGGGCGGCTCTACCAGAACCTCGGCTCGTACTACTCGGGGTTACGCCTGCACCACACGGCGTACTACTATCAGAGCCGCAACCCCCACATCTCGATCCCCTACACGGTCCAGATCCTCGGGGGGGTCATCGCGGCGCTGCGCTGGGGCTTGCCCGCGGACAGCCCGGCCGCGGACGAGCCCTTGCTTACGCTCCTGGCCAACCAGTTCACGACGTTCGAGTCGTACCTGGACAGCCGGCTGCAGCGGCAAGCCGCGGATCCCCCACCCGCCCAGCCGTACCAGGCGTTCGCCGGGGCGTATGCCACCGGGCAGGGCACAGGCGACACCTGGCTCGACCGCTTTCTCGCCATGGATCGCCGGATGCGCCGGATGGCGCAAATGGACCAGCCGCCGGATCCCCGCGAGGCGTACCAGCGGTACACGGAATGGCTGCCGTTCGCGTACCGCGCCCAGCGGGCGGAGGAGTCGATCGCGCACCATCTCGGCTACGATCTGAGCAAGGAAGCGTACCAGTCGCACGACTGACGCGCGGTCGGTCCGGCCGCGCACCCCGCCCGAACCCCACTGAGTCCCGAGTCCTGAGTACTCAGAGTTGCGCGTCGTGGCCGAGGCGCTTGAGTTCCTCGACCAGCGCGCGGACATCCTGGGCGCGGTCGCGCCGGCAGACGAGGACGACGTCGTCGGTGTCGACCACGACGGTGTCGCGCAGGCCCAGCGTGGCGACCAGCCGGTTGCCGGCCGCGGCGATCAGCGTGTTCTCCGTGTCGAGGATGACGTGGCGGCACTCGCAGCCGGCGTCGAGCGCCAGGACGACGTTGCCGCCGTCGCCGGCCGGCAGGATCGCGGCGAGGGTGTCCCAGTCGCCGACGTCGTTCCAGCCGAAGTGGCCCGGCACCGTCGCCACCCGCGCCGCGTGCTCCATGATGCCGTGGTCGATCGTCACCTTCGGCAAGGACGGCCAGACCGCGCCGAGCGTCGCCTCCTGGTCGGGCGTGTCCCAGTCGGCGGCGATGCGCATCAGGCCGGCGTGTAGCTCGGGCAACTGCCGTTCCAGCTCGTCGAGGAGGGCGGCGGTGCGCCAGACGAACATCCCGGCGTTCCAGAAGTACTGGCCGCTGGCGACGTACTGCTCGGCCAGCTCGCGCGGCGGCTTCTCCTTGAACTGCTCGACCGCGTAGGCCGCGCCGCCGGGCAGCGGCGCGCCGCGGCGGATGTAGCCGTAGCCGGTCTCCGGCCCGGTCGGCGCGATGCCGATCGTCGTCAGGTAGCCCTCGCGCGCGACCGCCTCGGCCGCCCGCACCGCCTCGCGGAAGGCCGGCTCGTCGTGGATCAGGTGATCGGCGTGGAAGGAACCCATGATCGCGTCGGGGTCGCGCCGGTGGATCAGCGCCGCCGCCAGCCCGATCGCCGGGGCGGAGTCGCGCGGCGCCGGCTCGACGACGATGTTCTCCGCGGGCAGGTCGGGCAGTTGCCGCGCGATCGCGGCCGCGTGCGCGCCGCCGGTGACGACGAAGGTCCGGTCCGGCGGGGCCAGCGGCGCCAGGCGGTCCACGGTGGCCTGGATCAGCGAGCGGCCCTGGCCGGTCAGCGCGTGCAAGAACTTCGGGTTCGCCGCCCGACTGAGCGGCCACAGGCGGGTGCCACTCCCGCCGGCGGGGATCACGACGTACACGGTGCCTCCTACGCGGCGGCCGCGGCCCGGTCGGGGAACGGGGCGGCCGGGCCGGCGCGATGCCGCCCGGCCCGGCCGCCCCCGCCCCCCGCCGTCACCCCAGCACGGCCGTCCGCAACTGATCGACGGATTCGCCGCTGGGGATGGCCGACGACGTGAAATCCTGCTCCTTGATGTTCGGGGCGATCAGCACGTTGCGGCCGATCGTCACGTCGGCCGGCACCCTGGCGTTGCGGCCGACGAGGGTGATGCCGGTGTTGAGGCGCTCCGGCTCCAGCCAGTTCGGCGTGTCGTCGTCGCCGACGCCGACGCGCGCGCCCGGCCCGATCACGACCTCCTTGTCGATGATGCAGCGGTCCACGACCGCGCCCGCGCTGATGTAACTGTCGGTCATGATGACCGAGTCGCGGACGACCGCGCCCTCGCGGACGACCACGCCGGGCGAGAGGACCGAGTGCTCGACCGTGCCGCGGATGAAGCAGCCGTGCGAGATCAGGCTATTGTGGACGGTCGCGCTGTCGAGGAGTTTGGCGGGCGGGCGCTCCTCGCTGCGGGTGTGGATGCGCCACTCGGCGTCGTAGAGGTTGAGCGGCGTCGGCTCGCGCAGCAGCTCCATGTTGGCGTCCCAGTAGGACTGGATCGTGCCGACGTCCTGCCAGTAGCCCTCGAAGCGGTAGGCGTAGACGTTGCCGCGGGCGATCAACCAGGGGATCACGTCCTTGCCGAAGTCGATCATCGCCTGCGACGGGGTCTCGTCGTCGCGCAGCGTCTCGATCAGCGTCTCCTTGCGGAAGACGTAGATGCCCATCGAGGCCAGGTTCGAGCGCGCCTCGGCCGGCTTCTCCTGAAAATCGACGATCCGCTCGTCGTCGTCGCAGGTCATCACCCCGAAACGGCTCGTCTCCTCCCACGGCACCGGCTGCACCGCGACGGTGACGTCGGCGCCGCGCTCGCGGTGGAACTGCACCATCGGTCGGTAGTCCATCGCGTAGACGTGGTCGCCGGAGAGGATCAGCACGTCGGTGAACTGCCTGTTGTCGACGAAGAAGAGGTTGTGGTAGATCGCGTCGGCGGTGCCGCGGTACCAGTCGGAGCGGGCGCGGCCGAGGTAGGGCTGCAGGAGGCGCACGCCGCCGGTCGCGCGGTCGAGGTCCCAGGGGCGGCCGATGCCGATGTGGTCGTTGAGCGAGTGCGGGCGGTACTGCGTCAGCACGCCGATCGTGTAGTAGCCGGAATTGACGCAGTTGGAGAGGGCGAAGTCGATGATCCGGTACTTGCCGGCGAAGGGCACGGCGGGCTTGGCGCGCTGGCGCGAGAGGATGCTGAGGCGCTCGCCCTGGCCCCCCGCCAGGATCATCACGACGACTTGCCCGTACTCCATGCCCCGCCTCCCCGTCTCGTCGCCGCCATTATAGCGTACAGGCCCCCGGCGGGCGTCCCGCGCCACCGGTTTCTCCGGGTGTCGGCGTTCCCACCCCCCGGGACGCAGAATCCGGGCCAGCCGGCCCGCCCACGGCGACGCGCTACTCGCAATACGTCGGCGGGGGGCGAAGAATCCCGCCCCGGTGCGGCCTGCTGACGGGGGCCGGGGGCCGTGGGGCGCGATACAGCATCCGGGCGTCGAACCGGTTCCATTCGTAGGGGCCGGCCCCCCTGCGGCCCGCCTTCCCGGCCGACCGGCATCCCGCCAGGGCATGCCGCCCCATGCCGGGTGCCCAACCGGATACCGGGCCGGCCCCCGGGTCGGCCCCGACGAGGGGAGGGCGGTTGCCCCAGCCCCACGCCCCAGCCCGCGCAGGCGGGCTTCATGCGCCCGCAGGCGCGCCCAGCCGCGGCTTCAGCCGCCCGACCCACCGCCGTTGCGGCCGGCGTGCCGCGGGGCCTATACTCGGCGCCGCAGCCGGGAGCGCGCGAGGGGGGGACGACATGGCGGCGGGGGCGGGGACGAAGGCGCCGGGCGGCTTCCACGGCATCTTCCCTTACCTCGTCTCGCCGGTGGACGGGGCGACCGGCCGGGTGCGCGAGCGGGTCTTGCGCGACCTCGTCGAACACCTGATCGCCGCCGGCGTCCACGGCCTCAGCCCGCTCGGCAGCACCGGCGAGATCGCCTACCTGCCCCACGACCTGCGCCGCGAGATCGTCCGCGCCGTCCTCGACGCCGCGGCCGGGCGCGTCCCGGTGGTGCCGGGCGTGGCGGCGTACTCCACGCTCGACGCGCTCCGCCAGGCCGAGCAATTGGTCCGCCTCGGCGTCGACGGCCTGATCGTGATGCTGCAGACGCAGTTCCCGGTCCCGCCGGCGGGCGTCACCGGCTAATTCCGCGCCGTCGCCGAGGCGGTCACCTGCCCGATCGTCCTCTACACCAACCCGGGGCTCGGGGTGGCGGACCTGACGCCGGAGCTGGTCGAGGAACTGAGTTACGTCCCGAACATCCAGTACGTCAAGGACGCCTCCGGGCGCACCGGCCGCATCCTCGCCATCCTCAACCGCGCCGGCGACCGCCTGCGGGTCTTCAGCGCCTCGGCGCACATCCCGGTGGTCGTCTTCCAGCTCGGCGGCGTCGGCTGGATGGCGGGGCCGGCCTGCGTGATCCCGCGCGAGAGCGTCGCGCTCTACGACCTGGCCCGGCAGGGCCGTTGGGAGGACGCCTACGCGCTCCAGCGTCCGCTCTGGCGCGTGAACGAACTCTTTGAGCGGTACGCGCTGGCCGCCTGCATCAAGGCGGCGCTCCGGCTCCAGGGCTTCGACGTCGGCGACCCGCTGGCGCCGCAGGGGCCGCTTCCGCCGTCCGCCGTCGCGGAGATCCGCGCGGCGCTGGCCGCCCTGCCGGCCCTCCCGCCCGGCGTCCCCGCCCCCGCGGCGGACCGGGGGACTCGCTGAGCCCGAGTCCCAAGCAGGGCCGGCGGGCGACGAAGCATCCGAAAAGAGGACACGAATCCGGCCCCCGGGGGTCTAGACAGCGGCGCGAAAGGGAGTACTATAGGGGGGCCAATGAGGGGGCAAGGAGTACGAGGGGGGGGGCGATGAGGGCGGCGTTCATGCTGGCGCTTCGGCGCGAGTCGGCGGAACTCGAGCAGCAACTCATCGAGCGGCGCGTCGAAGAAGCCTACCGACAGGTGTACGAATACCTGGAACCGGCCTATAACTACCTCTATCAGATTGCCGACGCGGACGGCCGTCGGGCGCTCGATGTGATCGAGGAAGCCTACATCCGCGCGCTGGAAGTCGCCGCGCGGAGCGGCATCGGCTCCCACGCCGTCGCGCACGACGACACGATCGCGCCGTCCCGCCGCGCGATCCCGACCGCCTCGGTCAGCCCCTATGCGCCGGCCACGCCGGCCGAGGCGCCGGGCGACGACACGGTCCTCTGGATGCGCCCGATCGGCTGATCGAAGTAGGGAGTAGCGAGTAGAGAGTGGCGGTTTCGGTGGGCCGACCCGGTCGGCGAGCGTAAGCCGGTACTCGCTACTCGCTACTCCCTACTCGCCCTGGTTGACGCCACCCGGCCGCTCTGCGATAGTCGCACACGCCGCTCGGAGACGGGCGGGTGGTGCGCGTGCGCGCCAGTCGTGCAGCGGATGAACGCGGGGGACGCGGATGAGCGAACAGCAGCCGGCGGCCGGCGGGGCCCAGGAGGGCGGGCAGCCGGAGCAGGAGCCGGTCATCTCGCCGGAATTGCTCGAGATCCTGGCCTGCCCGATCGACCGGTCGCCCGTCAAACTCGTGGGCGACCGCCTGGTCTGCGAGGAACAGGGGCACAAGTACCGCATCGAAGACGGCATTCCGATCATGCTGGTGGACGAGGTCGAGCAGTAGGGGCCCGGCCCTCGCGGAAGTACGAAGTACGAAGCACGAAGTACGAAATACGGGGGGTACGGCCGGGGATGGCCCACACCTGGTCTTCTTCTATCCGCAACTGAAGAAACTGACCGGGGCGCAGCGCCTGATCCTGATGCTGGCGCGCCACACCGCGCTGGCCGGCGCGGCGGTGACGCTCGTCACGCACCGGGTCGCGCCCGAGGTGCGCGCCACGCTCGATCCCGCCATCCGCCTGGTCGAGACCGGCCGGCGCGTCGACCGCTTCGGGCACCACTACCTCGACGCCGCGCTCGAATACCTCCTCGGCCCGGCGCTCCTCGCCGCGATCCCGGCCGACGCCGACGCGGTCGTCTTCTTCGGCCCGCCGAGCCTGCCGGCCCTCTGGTGGGCGCGGCGCCGCTGGGGCCGCGCCCGGCCGCTGCTCTACTTCTGCTACGAGCCGCCCCGCGCGGCCTACACCGACCGCGCGCTGGTCGCCCGGCGCTTCGGGCCGGCCGCACCGCTCGTCGCCGCGGCGGCGCGGCTCTACCGCCCGCTCGACCGCGCGTTCGTGCGCGCGGCCGACGCCGTCTTCGCCAACGGTCGCTACGGCCAGTCGCTCATCCGCGCCGCCTACGGCGTCGAGGCGACGATCCTGCCCCACGGCGTCGAGCACGCGCCGCCCGCGCTCGCGGCGGTGGCCGCGGCGCGCGCGCGCTGGGACATCCGCGACGACCAGACGACCTTGCTCACCGTCAACCAGCTCCACCCGCGCAAGCGGCTCGACCTCTTCCTCCGCGCCGTCGCCGCTGCGCGGGCGCGGGGCGTCGCAGCGCGGGCGCTCGTCGCCGGCGACGGCGCGGCGCGCGCCGAACTGGAAGCGCTCGCCCGCGACCTCGACCTCGCCAGCGCCGTCACCTTCTGCGGCTTCGTCCCCGACGCCGACCTGCCCGCGCTCTACGCCGCGTGCGATATCTACGTCCACACCGGCCGCGCCGAATCGTTCGGCCTCTCCGTGCTGGAGGCCGCCGCCAGCGGCCTGCCGGTCGTCGCCGTCGCCGAGGGCGGCCCGCTGGAGATCCTGCGCGACGGCGAGACCGGCCTGCTCGTCCCCCCGACCCCCGCCGGCCTGGCCGACGCCATCGCCGCCCTCGCGCGCGACCCCGCCGCCGCCCGCGCCCTCGGCGCCCTCGCCCGCGCCGACGTCGCCGCCCGCTACCGCTGGGAGGACGGCGCCGCGCGGCTCCTGCGAGTGGTGAGCGATGAGCGATGAGCGATGCGTGGGCCTCGTCCCCTCGTCACTCGTCACTCGTCACCCACTCATCGCTCGTCATGGCGTGAGGCGGTGCAGGTCGCGCGGGAAGATCGCGGCCAGGCGCACGTTTGACAGGCCGAGCAGTTGGGTCAGGAAGCGCTCGATGCCGATGGCGAAGCCGCCGTGCGGCGGCATCCCATGACGAAACGCCTTCAGGTACTCCGCGAAGGGCTCCGGCGCCATGCCGCGCGCCGCC
>DASSSV010000712.1:0-2232 GCA_035708265.1 Thermomicrobiales bacterium
CGCGTGTCGGGCTACGGCCTGGAGCAACTGCTGCCGGAAAACGGCTTCCACGTCGCCCGCGCCCTCGTCGGGAGCGAGGGCACCTGCGTGACCGTCCTCGGAGCGACGGTGCGCCTGGTGCAGAGCCCGCCGAAGCGCTCCCTCCTCCTCCTCGCCTACCCCGACGTCTACCGGGCCACCGACCACATCGAGCGGCTGATGGCCCACCACCCGATCGGGCTGGAGGGCTTCGACGACCACATGGTCGCCGCCATGCGCAAGAAGCACCTGCACCCGCGCGACGTCGCCCTCCTGCCACCCGGCGGCGGCTGGCTGCTGGTCGAGTTCGGCGCCGACACGAAAGAAGCGGCCGACGCCCAGGCGCGCGGCCTGATGGACGAACTCAAGGGGCTGGGTCAGCCGCCCAAGATGGATCTCCTCGATGACCCGCGCGAGGCGGCGCTGATCTGGCAGGTGCGCGAGTCGGCGCTCGGCGCCACCGCCGCGATCCCCGGCCAGCCGGAGACCTGGCCCGGCTGGGAGGACTCCACCGTACCCCCGGCGAAACTCGGCGCCTACCTGCGCGACCTGCGCGACCTGCTGGAGCGCAACCACTACACCTGGGCCTTCTACGGCCATTTCGGGCAGGGCTGCGTCCACACGCGCGTCGACTTCGACCTGACCAGCCAGCCCGGCATCGCGCGGTTCAACCGCTTCATCGAAGACGCGGCCGACATCGTGGTGAAGTACGGCGGCTCGGTCTCGGGCGAGCACGGCGACGGCCAGGCCCGCGCGTCGCTGCTGCCGAAGATGTTCGGCGACGAGTTGATGGGGGCGTTCCGCGAGTTCAAGGCGATCTGGGACCCCACGGGGAAGATGAACCCCGGCAAGGTCGTGGACGCCTACCCGCCGACCGCGAACCTGCGCCTCGGCGTCGACTACCGCCCGCCGCAGCCGCGGACCCACTTCTCCTTCTTCCCGGACGACGGCAGCTTCGCCAAGGCGACCCGCCGCTGCGTCGGCGTCGGCAAGTGCCGCCGCCTCGACGGCGGGACGATGTGCCCGAGCTTCATGGCGACGCGCGAGGAGGAGCACTCGACGCGCGGGCGGGCCCGCCTCCTCTTCGAGATGCTGGAGGGGAACCCCCTCGGCGACGGCTGGCGCTCCCCCGCCGTCCGCGAGGCGCTGGACCTCTGCCTGGCCTGCAAGGGCTGCAAGGGCGACTGTCCGGTCAACGTCGACATGGCGACCTACAAGGCCGAGTTCTACGCCCACTACTACGCCGGCCGCCTGCGCCCCGTCGCCGCCTACACGATGGGCCTGATCTACTGGTGGGCGCGCCTCGCCTCCCGCGCGCCGTGGCTCGCCAACCTCGTCACGCAGACGCCGCCGCTGAGCGCGCTGGCCAAAGCGGTCGGCGGCATCGCGCCAAAGCGCCGCCTGCCCCGCTTCGCGCCCGAGCCCTTCACCGCCTGGTTCCGCCGCCGCGACCCGGTCAACGCCGACGGCCCGCGGGTGCTCCTCTGGCCCGACACCTTCAACAACTACTTCCACCCAGCGACGGCCAGGGCGGCGGTCGAGGTGCTGGAGGCGGCCGGCTTCCGCGTCGCGATCCCGGAAGTCTCGCTCTGCTGCGGCCGGCCGCTCTACGACTGGGGGATGCTCGATCTCGCCGGGCGCCTGCTCCGCCAGATCCTCGACGCGCTGCGCGACGACATCGCGGCGGGCGTGCCGGTGGTGGGCCTTGAGCCGAGCTGCGTGTCGGTCTTCCGCGACGAGCTGATCGGCCTCTTCCCGCACGACGAAGACGCCAGGCGCCTCAGCCAGCAGACCTACCTCCTCGGTGAGTTCCTGGAGCGGCGCGCGACCGACCACCGCTGGCCCCAACTCCGCCGCAAGGCGCTCCTCCACGGCCACTGTCACCAGAAGGCGATCCTCTCGCTGGACGCCGCCGAGTCCCTGCTGCGCAAACTCGGCGTCGACTACACCGCGCCCGACACCGGCTGCTGCGGCATGGCCGGCGCCTTCGGCTTCGAGCGCGGCGACCACTACGACGTGGCGATGAAGTGCGGCGAGCGCGTCCTCCTCCCCGCCGTGCGCCAGGCCGACGCCGACACGCTGATCGTCGCCGAGGGCTTCAGTTGCCGCGAGCAGATCGCCCAGGCGACCGACCGCCGCGCGCTGCACCTCGCCCAGGTGCTCCAACTCGCGCTGCACGAGAGCCCGGCCGGCCCCGCCGCCCCCCACCCCCAG
>DASSSV010000713.1:0-5887 GCA_035708265.1 Thermomicrobiales bacterium
GAGCGGCCCCATATTGTCCTCTCCGGGCGCGACATCGCGATCCTGCGCGACGTGGCCGAACAGCGGCTGCTGACCGCGGACCTCGTCGCGTGGCGCCACTTCCCCGGCCGCGCGGGCACGCCGGTCGAGGCGCGGGTGACCGTCTCGTGGGCGGTGCAGCGCCGCCTCCAGCGCCTCTGGCAGGCCGGCTACCTCCAGCGCGTCTTCCGGCCGGTGCGCTGGGGCGAGGGCCAGGCGGCCATCGTCTACGCGCTCGACGACCTCGGCGCGGCCGCCCTGGCCCGGCACCTCGGCGTCGACCGGGCGCAGTTCCTCGTCCGCCGCGGCGGGCCTCTGCTGGAGGCCCTCTTCGTCGAGCATACCCTGGCCGTCGCCCGCTGCTGGGCCGCGCTCGCGACGGCCTGCGCGCGAACCGCGAACCTGCGCCTGGTCGACTGGCGCGGCGAGCGCGCCCTCAAGCGCGGGGGCCTCGCCGAGCGCGTGCGCGTCCGTCGGCAGGAGTCGGCGCGAGAGGTGCCGGTATTGCCGGATGGCACCGCCTGCCTAGAGCTGGACGGCGTCCACCGGGCGCGCTACTTCCTCGAAGTGGACCTGGGCACCGCGACGAACGCCGTGCTGACGGACAAGATCCGGGCCTACGCGGCGTACCTGCGGACCGCCCACTACGCCGAGACCTACGGCGAGGCGAGCTGCTTCGTGCTGTGGGTCGCCGCGGGGACGCGGCGGCTGGCCAACGC
Source organism: Thermomicrobiales bacterium (assembly GCA_035708265.1). GTDB lineage: Bacteria > Chloroflexota > Chloroflexia > Thermomicrobiales > CADCWN01 > DASSSV01. The sequence goes on from DASSSV010000713.1 coordinate 738, forward strand.
GCTGCGCACGGTGGGGGGCGTGGCGCGTGACGAGCCGGCGCTGCGCGGGCGCGTGCTCGGCGCCGAACTGGCGGCGATGCACCCCGGCGCGGTCCTGGGGCCGGTCTGGACGGTCGCCGAGAGCGGCGAGCGCCGCGCGCTGGTGCGCCACGGCCTCCTGCCACGCGCCTGAGCGCCGGGCGCGCGAGCAGTCTCCAGTGGGGTAGCGGCGGGGCGCGCGGCCCATCGCGAGCGCGCGGGCGGGGTGTGTTGCCCGGCACCAGCGATGGATTCGCCAAGCGTGGACGCGGCCCGCTGTCGTGGGCGGGTGATCGCCGGAACTCGCCGCGGTTAGTCGGTCCGTTGGTTGTGATCTCTACACCGAAACCTACAGGCGTGGCGCCGACAGATCGACGTGGGACGGCGTCGACGATCTCGTGAGAGCGTGCCACCAGGCGGACGCTACGCCGGAACGGGAGCCCCGACAATCCGGAGCCAGGCGGGTGGCGACTGCACCGCGGGACACCGGCGTTCCATACAGGCCCTTCGTCACCGGGGCCCGCCACGCGACAGCCGGCGCGGTGGAACCCGCCCGCATGGTCGTCCCGCCCGGGGGCTCCGCCGTCGCACGAGTAGATATTGCTCCAGTCTCCAATCCACCCGCGTCCCCTCAACGTCCTAGCTGGCGTACAGCGCGCGGGACCGTGCAGCGGTCGAGGTCGTACTCGTCCTCGACGCGGGCGCGTGCTGCGCGGCCGAGGCGCGCGGCGAGCGGAGCCGCGCCGGGGTCAGCTCGGGGATGGCGCCGACGGACGTACCGGCGATGGGCAGGCCGCAGATGGCGGCTTCGAGCGCGGCCAGGTAGTGGGCCTCGTGGCGGGAACTGAGGACGAAGGCGGCGCCGCGGCGGTAGCACACCGGCAGGTGGCGGCAAAGACGGTGCCGTGGAGGCGCGCGACCGGGGCGAGCCCGAGGTCGCCACTGAGAGAGAGCGGACGGAGCGGGGCGAGGGGCGAGGGCTGGCCCGCCGCACCCGCGCCGTGGTAGCCTTCACGCCGGTATGGCGACCTCGATAACCGCGGTGCCGCGGGCGATGCGGCGGCTGGGGGCGGCGTGCGCCGCGCGGGGGACGGCGCGGCCGGCGGGGGCGGGCGGATGGCGGCGGGCGGCGCTTGGCGGGCGGCGCGGCGATGAGCGCGCGGGCGCGGCTCGGCGGGCGCGCGGGCGAGCGGCGCTGGGCGCTGGCGCTCTTCCTCCTCTTCGCCGGCTTCTATCTGCTGACGACGAGCGGGCACTTCTACGCGGTCGACGAGGAGACGCTCTACGCCGTCACGGAGAGCCTGGTCGAGCGCCACAGTTTCGCGTTGCAAGAGCAATGGGGGCTGGTCGCGGCGCTCGGGCCGGACGGCCGGCACTACGCGCAGTACGCGCCGGGACAGCCGCTCCTGGCGATGCCGCTCTACCTGCTCGGCCGCGCGCTCGCGCCGGCCTTCCCCGCCGACCAGCGCGGCTACGTCACTCGCTTCGCGGTGTCGCTCTTCAACCCGCTGGTCACGGCGGCGACGGTGGCGCTGCTGTACCTGCTGGCGCGGGCGCTCGGCTATCGGCGGCGGGCGGCGCTGGGGCTGGCGGCGATCTACGGGCTGGCGACCGGCGCCTGGCCGCACGGCCGCACCTTCTTCGCCGAGCCCCTCACAGCGCTCTGCCTGCTCGCCGCCTTCTACGCCCTCGTCCGGGCCGGCGCGAACCGACCGGCGCCCGGCTGGCTCGTCGCTTCCGGCGTCGCGGCGGCCGGCGCAGTGGCGGTCAAGCCGCAGGCGGCGATCGCGCTGCCGGTGCTCGGCCTCTACCTGCTCGGCATGGTCGCGGCCGGCGCGGGGGACGACAAGCCGGGATGGGATCTCCGCGCCCTGGCGAGCCGCGGGCGACGGGTCGTCCTGGCGGGCCTGCCCTGGTGCGCCGGGCTGCTCGTCGTCGCGCTGCCCTACGCGCTCTACAACGCCGCGCTCTACGGCAGCCCGCTCCGCACCGGCTACGGCACCGACCGCCTCTTCACGACGCCCTTCCTGACCGGGCTCACCGGCCTGACGATCTCCAGCGGCAAGGGACTCGTGTGGTATTCACCGCCGGTCGCGCTGGCGGCGCTCGGCTGGTGGCCCTTCTACCGCCGCCACCGCGCCGAGGCGCTGGCCTGCCTGGGGATGCTCGCCGCCCACCTCGCCTTCTACAGCCGCCTGAGTTTCTGGCACGGCGACGGCTCGTGGGGGCCGCGCTACCTGGCGATGGCGCTCCCCTTTATCATCCTGCCGCTCGTCGCCCTGCTGGCCGGGCTCGGCGCGCGCCCGCGCCGCCGCGCCCGGCCGGCGCTGGTCACGGCGGTGGTGGCGCTCGGCCTCGCGGTCCAGGTGCTCGGCGTGACGGTCAACTTCGACTGGTATCTCCTGCGCATCGGCGACGCCGACCACTACTTCACGCCCGCCAACAGCCCCCTGCTGGCCCACGCGCGCACCCTCGTCGAGCGCGCGCGCGAGTGGCGGGACCGCGCCGCCCCGCCGCCCGACACCGCCCTCCTGGTCGGCGGCTTCTCCTACCCCGAGGCGCCGCGCGGCAGCGCCACCCTCTTCCCGCGCTGGACGACCGGCGACGGCGCGATCGCGCTGCACAGCGCCGCCGACGAGCCGGTGCTGGTGAAGCTGACCTTCTTCGATCATCGCCCGCCCGCGCTGCGCGCCCAGCGCGCGACGGTGCTGGTGGACGGTGCGCCGCTGCCGGCCGGCGCGGTCGAGGAGCGCGATTTCAGCGGCGACGGTACCGGCTGGATCTACCAGTTCACCGTCCCGCCCGCCGCCTTCACCGACCGCACCGCGACGGTGACGCTGCACAGCGCGACCTGGAACCCCCAGGCGAGTGGCCAGGGCGACCGCGACGAAGACCTCGGCGTCTACGTCCACGACGTCGAGGTCTGGCGCGAGGGCCGTCCCTGGCCGGTGCGCGAGGCGCTGGCGATCCCGCCGCTCCCGACGACGCCGCGCACGCAGTTCTGGTGGTTCAACGACGACAGCACCCGCCACCACCTCGCCGACCTCTGGTGGTGGTACGCCGCCGCGGCCGGCTTCGGCGAGCCGCTGACGGCGCTCTGGATCGCCGGCTACACCGCGGTCGCCGGCGGCATCGCCCTGGCGGGCCTGCTCCTCCTCCTGCGCGCGCTCCCCGCCGGCACCCTCGCGCGCCCCCGCCGCCCGGTGCGCCCACTCGCGCTCCGTGTCGGAAAGCGCCGCGGTGCGCGACAGGCGACGGCGAGGCGCGCCGTGGTTGAAATGAGAGGTGAGAAATGAGAAGTGAGAGGTGAGAAGTCGGGGGACGTGGCGGCTGAAGCCGCGGCTGGGGGCGCCTGCGGCCTTCGTGCGCCCGCAGGCGCGGGCTGGGTTCTGGTCCGATCCTAGCCCGCGGCGGCGGGCTTCGTGGCGGGGTACCCGCTTGCGGGCCTACCGACAGGCGCGGCTCCAGCCGCCCAGCCCTTCTCACAAGACCGTGACGCCCACCCGAGCGTCCCCGTCACCCTTTCTCACTTCTCACTTCTCATTCTCACTTCCGATGATGAGGTCGTCCAGGCTGGCGTGGAAGGGGGAGAGCAGGTTGGCCTGCTCGGCCTGGGCGGCGGCGACGTCGCAATGGCGCAGGCCGCCGAATCCCTCGATGTAGACGGCCGGCTCGACGTTGAAGGTCATCCCGGTGCGCAGGACGTCGTCGGAGCAGGGGTGCAGGCGCGGCCGGTTGCCGTGGTAGATCGCGCCGTAGCCGACGCCGTGGCCGAGCTGGTGCTTGAACGCCGCGCCGAACCCGGCCGCCTTGAGGTGGTCGCGCGCGGCGGCGTCCACCTCTGACCCGCGCGCGCCGTCGCGGACGGCGCGGAGCGCCCGCCCGCGCGCCTCCAGCACCGCCTCGTACATCGCGAGCTGGCGGCCGTCGGGCTCGCCGAGGACGTAGGTGCGCGTCAGGTCGGTCCAGAAGCCGTCCAGGCAGGAATTGAGGTGGACCAGGACGAAGTCGCCCGGCGCGAGCGCCCGCCCGTCGGTCAGCGCGTAGGCGCGGTAGGCGTCGGCCGAGCGCGGGCCGGCCATGCAGAAGGCGTGCGCGGCGGCGCGCGGCCCTTCCGAGCGGAGGCTGTCGGCCATGATCCGCGCGTGGGTCGCGGCGGCGATCTCGGCCTCGGTCGCGCCGGGGTGGATCGCCGCGGCCGCGGCCCGGAACCCGTGCGCGGCCAGGGTACACGCCTGGTGGACGCAGCGGACCTCGCGCGGGGTCAGCGCGGCGCGCTCCCGCGCGAGCAGGTCGGTCGCGTCCCAGAAGCCGGCGTCGGGCAGGACGGCGCGGTAGAGGTCGAGCGAGGCGGTGTTGCCGGTGTAGAGCGCGACGTAGGGGGCGGGCGCGAACTCCGCGCCGCCCTCGTAGCCGACCGCCGCCTTCGCCAGCCCCAATCGCCGCGCCGCCGCGGCCAGCAGCGGCCGAGTCGCCTCGCCGGTGTCGCCCTGGTGCTCGAGCGTGACCGGCGTGAAGGGCGCGATCGCCTCGGGCGCGACCCAGCCGCGCCGGGCGAACTCCTGCTCGTCGGCCGGCACGATCAGCGCCAGGTCGCCCGCGCGGGTGAGCAGGGCGGTGGCGTTGCCGAGCATCGGCCAGTAGCCGGTCAGCAGGAGCACATTCTGCGGCAACCGGCAGCAGACGGCGTCGAGGTCGGCCGCCGCCAGCGCCGCGACCAGCCGGCCGATCCGCTCCTCGTCCCGTTCCATGGCCGCCCTCCGCGCGGAAATGAGAAGTGAGAAGCGAGAAGTGAGAAATGGCGAGGAGACGCCCCTTTCGCGGGGGCTGGCCCCTCACCCCCCGATTTCATCCTCCATCTTTCTCACTGCTCATTTCTCACTTCTCACTTCAGTCTCGGCACGCCGCGTCCCGACGTGCCGGCGGGCGAGAGGTTGTGCCGGACCGGCGGGGTGGCGCCGGAGCCGCGGCGGCCGGACAAGACCGCCTCTCGCTCGCTGATCAGGTAGTCGGCGGTGCGCGCGGCCAGCGCCTGGATCGTCAGGCCCGGGTTGGCCGAGCCCTGCGTGGGCAGGATGCTGCCGTCGCAGACGAAGAGGTTGGGGATGTCGTGCGACTGCCCGAAACTGTCC
>DASSSV010000714.1:0-3374 GCA_035708265.1 Thermomicrobiales bacterium
CGGTCCGCCCGGTCGGCCTGGCTTGGCCAGCGGCCGGTCGTCTTCTGGAAGGCGCTCGCCCAGGCCAAGTCGCTCGCCGCGCCGATGAGGACGTGACGCGTGATCTGCCCGTTGCTCTCCCAGTAGGTGATCTTGTTGGCGATCAGGGGGTCGTCCGGCACCGGCTGGACGTTGCCTTGCGTGTCGATCGCCCGGGACGTGATCGAATGGTCGCCTGAGGCGGGATCCGGCCAGTCCAGGGTCCAGATCGTCCAGGCGTGGGCCGCCCCTTTGCCCTCGTCGAGGGTCGCCGACGCCCACGGCCCGTTGTCGACCCGCACCTCCACGCGCGCGATTGGCGCGCCCCATGCCGCCCCGACGATCCGGTACGCCCCGTCTTGCACGGCCACCTTCGCCGGCGCCGACTTGATGAGCGCGCGGCCCACCGAGGTGAAGCGCACCACCGTCTGGCCCGCCTGCTGCGCCTTGCGCATGGTCACGTAGTCGCGCCCCATGAAGCGGCCCTCGTAGCGCGTGCCCAGGACCTCGATGCGCTGGAGCCACTTCACGTTGGCCACGCCGAACCAGCCCGGGGCGAGCAGGCGCACCGGGAAGCCGTGCGCCCGAGGCAGCGGCTGGCCGTTCATCTCGTAGGCGAGCAGATTCTCGGGGCCCAGGGCGTCCTCCGGCGCCATGGCGCGCGCGAACTGCTCGACGATCTGCATGTCGCGGACCGTCTCGGTCCCCGTGTCGGCCCCCCAGAAGACCACGTCTCTGGCCCGGTCCGCGATCCGCGCCTCCTGGAGCAGCGGGGCGAGCGGCGTGCCGGCCCAGGTCGCGGTGCCGACGGCGCCGACGAAGTCCGGGAAGCCGTTGTTGCCGGAGCACTCGATGGTGAACGTGATCTCGCGGCGCGGGAGGGCCTTGAGGTCGGCGAGGGTGAAGCCGCGGGGCCGCTCCACCAGGCCACCGATCTCCAGGCGCCAGTCCCGGGCGGCGATGTCAGGCACGGCGAAGTGGTGCACGACGAAGAACTGGTCGTTGGGCGTCAGGTACGAGCCCAGCTCCTCCCACGCGAGCTGAACGAAGTCGGGCGGGAGATCGGTGGCGGGCGGCGGCTGGTCCAGCCAGGGGAGGACCACCTCGTCGGGCCGGGCCGGGAAGGCCAGCGCCACTTCGGAGAGCCGCAGGAAGGCCAGCGCGGCCAAGGCCGCGCCTCCGCTCGCCAGCACGGCCCGCCGGGTAACCTCACCAGTGTCCATCGTCGCGCCTCCTGTCCTCTCCCCCCGGGTGATCGGCCCATCCCACCGCGGCGGCGCCTCGCCCCATGTGCGGGGGTGCGGGTCTCCCCGACAAGGGCCGGCTACGGGAGCTGGGTCTGCATGCAACCCCTCCGTGTCGTCGCCGACCGCGCACCAGGCCGCGGCCGCGCGCGATCCAGTGTCCTGGCCGGCGGGATCTCGCGCCACGCACAAGCCGCGCACAACACGCACACAAGACCCGCACAATCGGGCGCGACAGCTCGAAACGGGCCTGCTATGCTGGTGCTTGCTTCGCGGCGGCGCTGCGGCCCCTCGGTCGGGAGGACGGGCGATGGACGCGCCAGGCGACCGGGCCTTCGGACCGCTCCTGCGCCGCTATCGCCTCGCGGCCGGGCTGACCCACGAGGAGTTGGCGGAGCGGGCGCGCCTCAGCGCCCGCGCCATCAGCGCCCTCGAGCGGGGGGAACGGCTCCGGCCGCGCCCCGCGACGGTCCGCCTCCTGGCGGCGGCGCTCGGGTTGGACCGGGCCCAGGCCGGCGGCTTTCTGCGTGCGAGCCAGCCGGCAGCGCCGGCCGCCCCAGTCAACGTCGTCGTCGGCCTCACCCCGGACGAGGCGATGGCCTCGCCGTCCTGCGCCGATGCCACGCCGCGCACGAACCCCCCGTTCCCGATGACGAGCTTCGTCGGGCGGGAGCGCGAGCTAGAGGCGTTGCGCCCCCTCTTGTTCACGGCGCGCCTGCTCACGCTCACCGGCCCCGGCGGGGTGGGCAAGACGCGCCTGGCCGTGCGCCTGGCGGCCCGGGTCGCCGACGACTTCCTGGACGGTGTGGCCTTCGTCTCCCTCGCCGAGCTGCGCGACGCCGACCTCGTGCTGCCGACGACCGCGCGGGCCTTCGGCGTCCTGCCGGACCGGCGGGAACCGGGCGAGGCGCTCGCCGAGCTACTGCACTCCCGCCGCTTGCTGCTCGTCCTGGACAACTGCGAGCAGGTGGCGGCGGCGGCGCCCGCGCTCGGCGCGCTCCTGGCCGCCTGCCCCCGGCTGACCATCCTGGCGACCAGCCGCGCGCCGCTCCGGCTGGCGGCGGAGCAGGAGTTCCCCGTGCCGCCGCTGGCCGTGCCGCCCGATGACGCGCCCACGCCCCAGGCGCTCGTCGCGGTCGAGGCGGCGGCGTTGTTCGTCGCGCGCGCCCGGGCGGTGCGGCCGGACTTCGCCGTGACGGCCGAGAACGCCGCCGCCGTGGCCGCCCTCTGCCGCCGGCTCGACGGCCTGCCCCTGGCGCTCGAGCTGGCGGCGGTGCGCACGCGCATCCTGTCCCCGGCGGCGCTCCTGGACCGGCTAAAAACCCGCCTGGACCTGCTCGCCTTCGGGCCGGCCGACGCGCCAGCGCGCCAGCGCACGCTGCGGGCGACGCTGGGCTGGAGCCACGACCTGCTCCGCCCGGACGAGCGCGCGCTCTTCCGCCTGCTCGGCGTGTTCGTCGGCGGGTTCACCGCGGCGGCGGCGGAGGCGGTCGGCGCGACCCCCGGCGACGACGGAGCGGGGGTCCTCGACCGGCTGAGCGCGCTGGTCGCCCACGGCCTGGTGCACCGCGACGACGCCGACGGTGAGGACGGCCGCTTCGGGATGCTGGAGACCATCCGCGAGTACGCCCGCGGCCACCTCGAAGCGAGCGGCGAGGGCGCGGCGGCGGCGCGGGCGCACGCCCGGCACTTTCTCGCGTTGGCGGAGCGGGCGCACGCGGAGCGGGCGGGGCCGCGGATGGCGGCCTGGCTCGACCGGCTGGACCGCGACCACGACAACCTGCGCGCGGCGCTGGCGTGGTGCGAGGCGGCCGGCGAGGCGGAGCTCGGGCTGCGCCTCGCCGCCGCCCTGTTCCGCTTCTGGTCCACGCGGGGCCCCCTGGCCGAGGGGCGGGCCTGGCTGGACCGGCTGCTCGCCGCCGCGCCCGCCGCGGGCGCGAGCGGGCCGGCGACGGCGGTGCGCGCCACGGCACTCCTGGCGGCGGGGGTCTTGGCATACAACCAGGGCGACCTGCCGGCGGCGCGCGCCCTGGCCGACGCCAGCCTCGCCCTCCGCCGTCCCCTAGGCGACGCGGGGGCGATCGCCGAGGCGCTCAACTTTGCCGGGCGCAT
>DASSSV010000715.1:0-4359 GCA_035708265.1 Thermomicrobiales bacterium
GGCGCCCTCGGCAGGATTCGAACCCACAACCCCCTGGTCCGAAGCCAGGTGCTCTGTCCATTGAGCTACGAGGGCGCGTGGCGGCGTCGCCAGCGCGCCGCCACACCCAGTTAACCAGAGTCGCGCCCGCTTTTCAAGGCGGGCGCGATCGGGCTCGGTGGTGGGTACTCGCGCCGCGCGGCTAGAAGTCGCGCCGGCGGCCGCCCATGCCGGAGACGAGCATGACCCAGTAGAGCAGTTGCAGCAGCGACGCCGCGAAGCCGGCGACGTAGGTGTACGCGGCGGCGTTGAGCATCGAGTGGACCGCGTTGTACTCGTCGGGCGTGACCAGCCCGCTCGCCTGGAGCAGCTGGCGGGCCCGCGCGCTGGCGTTGTACTCGACCGGTAGGGTGACGAGCGCGAAGATCGTCGCCGAGCCGAAGAGGATCACGCCGAGCCAGGCCAGCGCCGTGAACTGCAGCAGCAGGCCGGCGATGATCGCGATGTACCCGAAGTTCGAGCCGATGTTGACCACCGGCACCAGCCCGGAGCGGAAGGCCATCGGCGCGTAGCGGACGTGCTGCTGGACGGCGTGCCCCGCCTCGTGCGCCGCCACGCCCACCGCCGCGATCGAGCGGCCGTTGTAGACCGACTCCGAGAGCCGCAGCACCCGCGCGCGCGGGTCGAAGTGGTCGGTCAACTCGCCCGCGATCGGCTCGATCGAGACGTCGTAGACCCCGGCCGACTGCATCACCGCCTGCGCCGCCTGCGCCCCGGTCATCCCGCGACTGTTGGGGATCTGCCGGTAGCGGTTGTACGCGCCGCGCAGTTTCCCCTGCGCGAGCAGCATCAGCAGCAGGCCAGGCAGCATGAACAGGAGATACCGGGGGTCGAAGTAGAACATCGTTCACTCCTTCATCACGCATCCCGGCGCCCGGCGACGCCCCGCGGCGGCCGTATGCCCTATCTACGCAGGCCCGGCCGCCGCCGTGTCGCCCGGCGCACACCTCAATTGTAGGCGCTCCGTCGCGCGGATGCTATGGCTGCGCCGCGCGACGCCACCGCTGCGCTGCTATACTACGGGGCGGTGTCGGGGCGGCTGCGCGCCGGCCGGGCGGCGGCGCGCGGCGGGCCGTTCTTGCGAGGGGGCATGCAACACGGGGGCGACGACAGCGGCGCGGCCGCGCTCAACCCGGTCGAGGCGGAGATGCGCCGCCAGGTGGCGACCCCGACGCTCGTGGCGGACGCCGCCGCGCTCGCCGACCTCTACGGGATGCTCCGCTACCACCTCGGCTGGGCCGACGAGTCCTTCGCGCCCGCCGACGCCTACGCCGGCAAGCGCCTCCGCCCGCTCCTGTTGATCCGCTGCGCCGAGGCGCTCGGCGGCGGCGCCGACCTCGCCGCGCCCGCCGCCGCCGCCGTCGAACTGCTCCACAACTTCACCCTCGTCCACGACGACGTGCAGGACGAGAGCAGCCACCGCCGCCACCGCGAGACGGTCTGGCACCGCTGGGGCACCGCCCAGGCGATCAACGTCGGCGACGCTCTCTACGCGGTCGCGCACGCCGCGCTCTACCGCCTGGCCGAGCCGCCCCGCTGCGTCCCGGCCGACCGCGTGCTCGAGATCGCGCGCGGCTTCGACGAGGTCGCGCTCCACATCGTCGAGGGCCAGTTCCTCGACCTGGCGCACGAGGGCCAGTGGGGCGGCGGCGTGGCGCGCTATTTCGCGACGATCCGCGGCAAGACGGCGGCGATCATCGCCTTCGCCGCCCGCGCCGGCGCGCTCCTGGCCGGCGCCGACGACGCGACGGTGGCCCTCTTCGGGCGCTACGGCCTGGCGCTCGGCCTAGCCTTCCAGATCCGCGACGACATCCTCGGCATCTGGGGCGCGCCGGCCGTCACCGGCAAGCCGGCCGCCGACGACATCCGCCGCAAGAAGCAGTCGCTGCCGATCGTCCTCTTGGACGAGGAGGCCGACGCGGCGACGCGCGAAGAACTCCGCGCGCTCTACGCCGTCCCGGCGCTCGACGAGGCCCGCGTGGCGCGCGTGCTGGCGCTCCTCGACGCCGCCGACATCCAGCGCCGGTGCCAGGGCTACGTCACGCGCTACCACGAGGAGGCGCGCGCCGCGCTCGACGCCCTGGCCCCGCGCCTCGCCCGCGCCGACGCCCTCTACGATTTCCTCGACCGGCTGGAGGAGCGCGCGGGGTGAGTCGGGCAGTCGGGCAGTCGGGCAGCGGGACGAGACGGCAGGCGGCAGGCGGCAGACGCCAGAGGCGATTTCCGTAGGCCAACCCGGTCAACGATGAAGAAGCCGGTACTGCCGCCTGCCGCCTGCCGCCTTGACGCTGCCTCCGGCCCTGCTATACTTTCCTACGGATAGTGGCTGGCCCCGGGCGCGCCCGCGGGCCGTCGTCGGTTGATGCGCGAAAGAACGCGGGTGCATGGTCACGAAGCAGGACTACTATACGACGCTCGAGGTCGAGCGCGGCGCGTCGAAGGCCGAGATCAAGAAGGCGTACCTCCGCCTGGCGCGCAGATACCACCCCGACGTCAACAAGGAACCCGATGCCGAGGCGCGCTTCAAGGAGATCACCGAAGCCTACGAGGTGCTCTCCGACGACGACCGCCGCGCCGCGTACGACCGCTTCGGCCACGCCGGCATGAACGGCATGGGCGGGATGGGCGGCAGCCCGTTCGGCTCGCCCTTCGGCGCCGGTTCGCCCTTCGAGGACATCCTCGAGACCTTCTTCGGCACGGGGCGGCGCGCCGGCCCGCCGCGCGGCGCCGACCTCCAGACCTCGCTCACGATCGACTTCGAGGAGGCGATCTTCGGCGCCGAGCGCGAGTTGAACGTGACGCGCCTCCAGACCTGCAAGACCTGCAACGGCAGCCGCAGCGAGCCGGGCACGCAGCCGAGCCCGTGCCTCGCCTGCGGCGGCACCGGCCAGGTCCGCCGCGTGCAGAATACGATCCTCGGCCAGTTCATGACGACCGGGCCGTGCGACCGCTGCGGCGGCGAAGGTGTCATCATCACCCACCCGTGCCACACCTGCCACGGCGAGGGCCGCGTGCGCCAGACCAGTTCGCTCACGGTGACGATCCCGGCGGGCATCGAGGACAACGCGACGCTGCGCCTGAGCGGGCAGGGCGAGGCCGGCCCGCACGGCGGCCAGCCCGGCAACCTCTACGTCCGCGTGCGCGTGCGGCAGCACAAGCAGTTCGTCCGCCAGGGCCGGCAGATCCTCTACGAGCAGCCGCTCAACATCGTCCAGGCGGTGCTCGGCGACGAACTCCAGGTGCCGACCGTCGACGGCCCGGTGGCGCTCAAGGTGCCGGCCGGGACGCAGTCGGGCCAGACGTTCCGGCTGCGCGGCCACGGCGCGCCGGACGTCCAAGGCCGCGACCGCGGCGACGAACTCGTGACGGTGCGCGTGCAGATCCCCACGCACCTGACCGACGAGCAGCGCGCGCTCTTCGAGGATCTGGCCGCGACGTTCGACTACCGGCCCGGCGAGCACGGCGACGACCGCCAGGAGCGGGGCGAGAAGGGCTTCTTCGGCCGGGTGCGCGACGCGATCATCGGGTCGGACGAGTAGCCCGTCCGGCAATTTTCAGCAGAGACAGGCGGGCGGCGGGTGCCGGATTGCGCCCGCCGCCCGTTCGTTCTGCGCGACATAACAACGGGCTACCGCGGCGCGGTCAGCCCCTCGGGCGGCCCGGCGGTGCCACGGGTGGCGCGCCGGCTTCCGCGGAGCGCCGCGACGCTCGCCGCGCCGGCGCCGGTGATAGCCAGCGACACGGCCACACCGAGGAGGCCGGGGACGAGGATCGTGCCCTGGCCGGTCGCCAGGCAGAGCGCGGCCAGCACGACCGCCCCGAGCGGGCCGGCGACGCGCGTCCATACGCCCGCCAGCAGCGGCACCGCCAGAGCGGCCGCGAGTGTCACCAGCGCGAGGCTCGCCGCGCCCGGCGCGACCGTGCTCAGTCCGCCGCCCGCGAGGCTCGCCGCGAGCCAGACCAGGCCGGCCGCGAGGCCGAGGCGCGGGACGAGCGGCGTGAGCGTCCCCGCCGCGGGCAGCACGGCCGGCGCGCGGTCGCGCTCCTCCTCCTCGACCTTGTCGAGGAAGCGGTCGGCGCTCAGAAATGGGGCGCCGCAGACGACGGCGACGAGCGCGCCGCCGAGGAGCGCGAGTTGCCCGGCCACGACGAGCGGCGCGTGGACGCCCCGGACGAGGTAGAGCGCGAGCAGGACGCCCGCCACCGACGCCGCGAGGCGGCTGAACGCGCCGAAGACGAAGAAGAGCCCGACGAGGACTTCGGTGCAGCCGAAGACGAAGAGCGCCATGTCGGCGCCGGGCCCGCTCGCCAACCCCAGCG
>DASSSV010000716.1:0-5486 GCA_035708265.1 Thermomicrobiales bacterium
GAACTCTTAGAGCGGTGTGAGAAGGCAATGCAAGCCTTGGCCGACTGTATTCGTACCGGCAAGCTTAACATTGAGTAGGAGAGAATCACGCCTCCCCACCTCTTGCATTAGTGGGGTACAACGCAACCAAAGACAAACGCGGAAGGGGTCTCAGCCTTCCGCGCCGCGTCCTAACCTCGCGATCGGGCACTCGAAGCAGCGGCGGTGCTGGCAGTACTGGCGGTAGAGGTGGAGCGCGCCCTGCTGCTGGCGGGCGGTGCGGAGGCGGAGGGCGTCGCCGCCGGCGATCTGGCGCAAGAGGGCGCGCACGGGCTCGTTCGCGGCCGGGGCCGGGTAGACCTCCCAGAGTGCCGCCGCGCCCGCGACCAGGCGCTCGTCGCCCGACCAGGCGCCGTAGGCCAGCCCCAGCGGCAGGACGACGTTGACGACCATCTCCGCGGCGCGGTCCGGGCCGACGTAGCGGCCGAAGACGTCGCCCGGCCGCTCCTGCCCGGCCAGCAGCGCGCGCAGCTCGGCCGCGCCGACCTTCGGCTCCTCCGCCTTCAGCGGCTCCAGGCACGCGGCGAGGAGGCCGGAGGCGGCGCAGCGGGCCAGCAGCGCGGCCAGCCCGAGGAGGCGCCGCGCCGGGTGGTTCGCCGGCCGCACGCGCGCCAGCGACCACGCCCCGCGCCCCAGCGCCCGGTCGCGCCAGGGCTCGCCCGCCGCGGCCCACTCGCGCTCCAGCGCCGCGACGTCCTCCGCCGCGAGCCCGCAGAGCGCCGCGACCGGGGCGTCGAGTGGCAGGAAGCCCGCGACGCCGAGGAGCAGCGCCGCCGCGCGCCGGAACGCGGCCGCCCGGTCGCGCGGCGACAGTCCCCGCTCGACGTCCGCGAGCGGCAGCAGCTCGGCCAGCCGCCCGGCCGGCTCGCGGTTGCGGCTGTAGCCGAGCGCGTCGAGGAGCCCGGCGTAGAGCGCCTGCCCCGGCGTCACGGTCGTGAACGCCGCCTCGAACGCCGCGGCCTTCGCCGCCAGCCGGGCGTCGCCAGCGCGCTCCAGCGCCCGCAGCGCGCCCGCGCGGTTCGGCGCCGTCACCTCGGCGATGCAGGGCGCGTCGCCGATCGCGCCGAGCGCGGGGAGCGCGGGGTCGGGCGGCAGCCGCGCGAGCGGCCCGCGCAGCGCCGGGCCGAGCACCAGCGTCGGCACGAGCGCGCCGTCCTGCCGCCGGCAGGGCCGGGCGCGCGGCTCGTCCTCCAGGACCACATGCAAGATCACGGTGTTGTAGGCCGGGTTGAGGTGGTGGCCGTGTGCCTGCCAGCCGGACGGGCGCAGGTGGACCTCGACGTCGCCCTGGCGCAACTCCGCGCCGAACGCGAGCAGCGCGCCCTGGAAGTCCGGCCCGAAGTTGTGCGTCCATCGCCCCCTGTACACGACCGTCAGCGGCTGCCCCTCGCGCGTGCGCAACTCGCCCGCGCGCAGCCACTGGGCGTTCCACGCGCGGCTGACCGCCAGTTCCGTCCGGGCTTCTACACCGCTATGGTCATCGTTCATGGGCGGATTGTGCCAGGCGCGCGGCGCGGGCGCAAGTCTGTAAGCGTTAGGCGTTAGGCGTTGGGGGAGATACGGACAGACGGTGCTCGCCTTCCGACGGTGCGATCGCATCGTCCTCTAACGCCTAACGCCTAACGCCTAACGCCTCGCCACTGAAACCCCCGCGCCGACCCCTGCGTACCTGACTGTGACCGGGTGACACGCACGCGGAGTGGTGAACCGGTTAGGGAGGAAAGGCAGCATTTATGATGGGTCGCAGGGGGCGTTACGGCTACGCGCGCTACAATCGCTGGGGCGGCTGGCCGCCCGGCATGATCCTCGTCGGCATTGGCGTCCTGTTCCTGCTGATCCAGGGTCTGGCGCTGGCCGGCGCGTTCTGGCCGCTCTTGCTCGGCGGTCTCTTCGTCTTCCTATCCGAGCGCAACCACCGCGGGTTCCTGATCCCGGGCGGGATCCTCCTCGGGATCGCGGCGGGCTCGATCCTCGCGGGCGTCGTCGGGATCTTCAGCGGCGGGCTGGCCGGCGCGGCGTCGGTCGCGGGGCTCGGCGCAGGCTTCTGGTTCATCCACCTGTTCGACCGGGCGCGCCGGCCGTTCAGCAACGACTTCCGCTGGGCCACGATCCCCGGCACGATCCTCCTCTTCGTCGCGGCCGGGCTGGCGCTGATGGCGCTCACGACGCTGACCGTGCGGATGACCTGGCAGTTCACCGGCCTGCTGCTGCACTGGTGGCCGGTCCTGCTGATCGTCGGCGGCCTCGCGCTCTTCTTCACCCACCTGCGCCGCCGGCCTTACTAAGGGGAACGGGGGACGATCACCGCAGAGACGCAGAGGACACAGAGGACGGGGAGAGACGAAGTATTAATTCGTTCTCTCCCCGTCCTCTCTTTCGTCTCTCTGCGTTCTGTGCGCCTCTGCGGTGAATCGTCCCCACCAGTTTGAACGGCCGCGCGGGGCTGTGGTAGAGTCTACGCCGTTGTCGCGGGGGCGCGCGGGGGACCGGGGCGGGTGAGAACGAACTTCGAGGCGGCGTACTTCGAGCGCCAGGTCGCCAAATCCGACGCCAAGATCGCCTGGCAGTACGGCCGGATGCTCCGCTTCGCCAGCGTGCGCCTGCCGCTCGGCGCGCCCGTGCTCGACCTCGGCTGCGGCGCGGCGCCCGGGCTGCGCTACCTCCAGGCGCGCGGCCTCGTGGCGGTCGGCGCCGACGTCTCGGGCGCGGCGCTCGCCGCGGCGCGCGCGGTGCTGCCGGGCGCGCGGCTGGTGCGCTGCGACGTCGAAGGCGCGCTGCCGTTCGGCGCCGGGCGCTTCGCGCTCGTCGTGATGAGCGAGGTCGTCGAGCACGTCGCCGCGCTCGGCCCGCTGCTGCGCGAGTGCCGGCGCGTCCTCCGGCCGGGCGGCGCGCTCGTGCTGACGACGCCGAACCTCTGGGACGTGCGTCGCGCCGTCGGCGCGCTCGGCGGCCCGACCTGGTCCGGCCACCGCGATCCCACCCATGTGAACCTGCAGACGCCGCGGACGCTGCGCCGCCACCTCCAGGCGGCCGGCTTCGCAGGCGTGCGCGTGCGCGCCGGCTGGAAACCGCTGGCGCGCGCCGGCGGGCGGCGGCTGCCGGTGCGCGTCGAGGTGCCCTACCCGCCGCTCGTCGGCAATGGCCTCCTGGCCTGCGGGCGGGCGTAGCGCGATGATGGGCCAGGGCCGCCGCGGGGCGGTCGGCGCGGTCGGGGCGGCGCCCGCCGCGGGGGCGGCCGTCGCGGGCCGGGGCGCGGTCGCCCTCGCGCGACTGGAGGCCGTCGTCGCGGCCTACGCGCCCGCGCTCGTCGCCGCGCTGGTCGTCCTCTTCACCGTCGTCTTCACCGCGATCAACATCTGGCGCGTCGTCGCGCTGCGGCAGGGCTTCGACCTCCTCTTCTACGAGCAGCCGATCTGGAACACGGCGCACGGACGCTGGTTCCAGCAGTCGATGGTCGGCTTCGCGCCGACGCAGCTCGGGCAGGACCTGGTCCTCTTCGAGCTGTGGGTCGCGCCCTTCTACAAGCTCTGGCCGTCGCACGACACCCTCTTCGCGCTGGTCTCGCTCGGCGCGGGGCTCGGGGCGATCCCGGTCTTCGCCCTGGCGCGCGCGCGCACCCGCTCGGCGCTGGCCGGGATCGGCTGGGCGGTGCTCTACCTCGCCTTCCTGCCGGTCGACTCGATCACCGTCTGGGAGTTCCAGCCGCGCCTCTTCGCGGCGAGCGCGCTCCTCTTCGCCTGGTGGTGCTACCGGCGCGACCGCCCGGTCCTCTTCTGGCTCTGCCTCGCCGTCGCGATCACCGTGCGCGCCGACGTCGGGCTCGTCGTCGGCTGCCTCGGGCTCGCCACGCTGCTGGAGCGGCGCACCTGGCGCTACGGCTGGGCGCCGACGCTCTTCGGCTTCGGCTACTTCGTCGCCACGATCTACCTGATCGTGCCGGCGTTCGCGCACGGCACCGCCTTCCACTGGGAGATCAACTACGACTGGCTCGGCGCGAACACGCGCGAGATCCTGGCGACGATCGTGCGCCACCCGCTCTACACGGCGGAGGGCGTCTTCACGCTGGAGAAGGCGCGCTACCTGGCGCAACTCCTCTGGCCGCTCGGCTTCCTGCCGCTGCTGCGCCCGCGCCTGCTGCTGCCCGCGCTGCCGATCGTCGCGCTGAACCTGCTGTCCGACCGCGCGGTGCAGTTCGACCTCTTCCACTCCTACCAGGCGCTGATCGTCCCCTTCCTCTTCCTGGCCGCGCTCGAGGGGCTGGCCGACCTCCGCGACGCCGCCCGCGCCGGGCGGCTGCGGCGCGTCGCCGTGCTGGTCGGCGCGGCGCTCGTCGCGCTGATCCTCTTCCTCCCCTGGCCGGGCATCGCCGACAGCCGAAACGGCCTGCATCATTCTTTCGCGCCGCTCGTCGCGCTGGCGTTCGTCGCGGTGATCGCCGTGCCGGCGTGGCTCGGCGTCGCCGCGCTGGCGGGTCGGGCACACCCGCAAGCGGGTCCCCGGCAGTCGGGCAGTCGGGCAGAAGGGAGTCGGGTGGTCGGGTGGTCGGGTGGTCGGCTGGCGGAGCTGCGCGCGTGGCCGGCCATCCCGCTGGTGCTGGTCGCGCTGCTGGGGCTGATGCTCTTGCAGCAGGTCATGATGGGCAGCGAGGTCGTCCACTTCCTGAAAGACCCGCGCCCCTCGCCGCGCCTGGCCGCGGGCGAGCAACTGATCCGCCAGATCCCGCCCGACGCCCCGCTCGCCGTGACCTCCCAACTCGGCGTCCACGTCCCGCTGCGCCAGGACCTCTACGCCTTCCCCGGCAACGACCTCTACGACCCCGCTCTCGTCCACAAAGCGCGCTACATCCTCGGCGACCGCCAGCGCTCCCCCGACGAGACCGCCGAGATCGACAAACTCGCCGCCAGCGGCCAGTGGCGCGTCGTCGCCGAGCGCGCCGGCTTCGTCCTGCTGGAGCGGCGCTAGCAGTATGGGGACGAGAGCATCGCTACGCCACCAGGAGTAAACCATGAAAGTTCGTCGCCTCGATCACGTGGGGATCATCGTCAATGACCTGGCCGCCGCGAAGGAGTTTTTCGTCGCGTTCGGCCTGGTGGTGCATGGGGAAATGGAGATGGAGGGCGCGCTGCTGGAGCGCCTCCTCGGGCTGGACGCCGCGAAAACGTCGTTTGTCACCCTGGGGCCCCCCGACGGCGGGGCCACGATCGAGCTCATCACGTTCCAGCAGCCGGCCAATGAGCAGACGTCGCTGCGCGCGCCGGTCAATGCCGTGGGCATCCGGCATATCGCCTTCCTGGTCGAGGACCTCGACGCGGTTCTGGCCAAACTGCAAGCGATGGGGGCGGAGCCCTTCGGCGAGGTGCAGCGCTACGAGGATAGCTACAAGCTCTGCTACGTGCGCGGCCCGGAGGGGATCATCCTCGACCTGGCGGAGGAGATCACCGACTCGC
>DASSSV010000717.1:0-2331 GCA_035708265.1 Thermomicrobiales bacterium
TTGACCATCCGCGGAGTGATCGTTGGGACTGGACCGACCGACAATCCCGCGTCTGTACCGATCTCGGTCATTGTGTCCTACATGCCTGTCGCCGGTGGGCCATATCCGCCATCAACAGGATTAGGGATTCAGCAAACTGCCGGCTCGACCTTGCACGGCGGCTATGCGATTCCCACATCTCAGGTGCAGGACGCCCGTGTCAATGGTCGCCCGGCAGCGTACGCCCATGGGGCCTGGACCGAGGCCGGGGTATGGGATGGCACGCTGGATGCTGGGATGCTCTCGTGGGAGGAGGGGGGTTTTACCTATGTCGTCCATTCCTCCGGCCTAGGGCTTGGCCGCGAGGACTTGGTCAAGATCGCGGAGTCGTTGCGCTAGCCTCACATTCTGCACCTGGAGTGAACCCCTGATCGCGAACCACGGGCAAAGTCAACTCCCGCCGATGGTCGCGTGCGCCGCCTCGGACTCGGCGGGCGGCGGATAGCCGAGGCCGGAATGGAGCCGCCGCGCGTTGTAGGCCTCCTCGATGAAGCGCCCCAGGTTGACCTCGGCCTCCGCGAAGCTCCGGTAGTCCTCGCGGTACACCCCCTCCCGCGTCAAGGCCTTCTTGGCATGCTCGTAGGGGGTGCCCGTGGCGGCCATGCTGATCCGCGCGCCCGCGCTCTCCAGCCGCGCGACATCGTCGCCGCCGGCGTCCCGGACGCCGCGATCCGGGCGGTGGAGCGGCCCGGCCGCCGGCCGGCGCAACGCCAGGGCGCGGTCGAGCGCGGCGAGCGCCAGCCGCGCGCCGAGCGCGCGGGACAACCGCCAGCCGACGCGGCGCCGCGACCGAGCGGCGGGCAGGCCGGCCGGGTAGGCGAAGGCGGTCGGCAGGCGGATGGAGGCGATGCCGGCCACCCGGGCCCGGTCCGGCCCCGCCAGCGTCGCGGCGGCGAGCAGATCGGGGCCCGTCCGCCGCGCGTGGGCCGAGCCGGGCGTCGCCGCGAACCGACGGCGGAGCTGGCAGAGCAAGGGTCCCCGGTGCATCGCCCGCGGCACGCGCCTGCGATTGACGCCCAGCCCCTCGCGCCGGAGCGCCTTCGTGACCCGGCGATGGCCATGGCCGGGGAACTCCAGCGCCGGCCGCTCGATCGCGTCGCGCAGCGCCACGTCGCGCCCGGCGACCCCCTCGGCGGGGGGGCGCGTGGGGGACCGGGTGCGCCCCACCCCCGCCGGCGCGCAGGGCCGGCGTGCCGACAAGCCCGGGGCCGCCTCGCGCCTCGCGGCGATCATCGCGTGGCGCTCCGCGGCGGTAGCGCGCTCAGCCCCTTTCTCAGCGCGGCGTTCTCCAGCGCGAGCTGCCCGCGGAACCGCCCCGGCTCCGCGATCTTGCGCCCCAGGGCCTCGGTGCCGGTCGCCTCGCGCGGCGTGAAGGCGGCCTCCCCGCGCGCCTCGTCCTCGCGCCGCCAGCGCAGCAGCACGCCCTCGTCCAGGCCGCGCTCGCGGCAGAGCTGCGCCGGGCGCTTGGCCCCGCTGGCGGCCTCCCGCACGACCGTCGGCTTGGACTCCCGGCTGGATGTGCGGCCCCGCGCCATCGCCCCCCTCCGCCGGCAGTCAGCCTAGCGCCCCGCCGCGGAGTTGACTTTGGCCCTGGTTCACTTTGCGCGGGGCAGTCCAGTTGAGCGACTGACCGGCGAGCGCGTACTCGCTGTCGGGCCAGAGCGTATCCAGGAGCGCCTCGCGCGGGATGCCGTCCCCGGCATGTTGAAGCGCCAGATTGCCGAGTAAGACTTCAGCCTTTCCGCTGCGCACAGTCACGGGATGGCCGGCTTTCAGCAAGCGGAAGTTGCCCAATACGCAGATCACGATAGGGCTGCCGGCCTGTTCAGCCGCGCATCGCGAGGCGGGCGTCTGCTGGAGGCGTGCCATGGGTCGCTCCGCACCACGACAACTGCCCTTCCTTGCGTTATGTTGAGGCAAATCGCGTGATTGAGAAGTGCCTTTGCCGTTAATATCTCGGACGGGCGAAAAGGTTCAGTGACTATCCGCCCACGGGCTTGCCCCGGCCGCCGGGAGCGCGTACCATCGCGCGGCGGGTGGGACGGCGCGGCCGCATGGGGGAGCAGATGGCGGAGGCGACGCGGCGGGCGGCGGGTGCGGAGGCGCCCGGCGAGGACGCGCCCGTGCCGCCGGGCCGCGCGTCGCTGCGGGACGGCCGGCTGAAGGACACGCCGGCCAATCGCGCGCTCCGCCCCCGGGCGACGTCGCCGGCGGTCTTCGCCGACCCGGCGCTCGTCGCGCACGCCTGCTACGCCGACGACCGCACGCTCGTCTTCCGGGGCGACGTCGAGG
>DASSSV010000718.1:0-7468 GCA_035708265.1 Thermomicrobiales bacterium
GAGGGGATCGAGACCGACCAGCAGGCCGCCCTGCTGCGCACCTTCCTCTGCGACCGCGCCCAGGGCTACTACTACGCCCGCCCCCTGCCCGCGCCGGCAGTGACGGAGCTGCTGGGCCGGGGGGAGGCGTTAGGCGTTAGGCGGTAGGCGGTAGGCGGTAGGGGAGAGGCGCCAGGCGTTGGGATCTCGTGGCAGACGCGAGCTCATCCGGTTGGCCGCTGCCCCCGCACAGAGCCCCTAACGCCTAACGCCTACCCCCTCCGTCCCGGTAGCCGTTCGTGATCGGCAGGCGGCGGTCGCGGCCGAAGGCGCGGCCGGTGATCTTCACGCCGGGCGGGGCCTGGCGGCGCTTGTACTCGTTGATGTCGACCATGCGGATGACGCGGCGCACCAGCGCGGGGTCGGCGCCGGCCGCGACGATCTCGGCCGCGCTGCGATCCTCCTCGACGTACGCCTGGAGGATCGGGTCGAGCACGTCGTAGGGCGGCAGCGTGTCGGTGTCCTGCTGATCGGGCCGCAGTTCGGCGGAGGGCGGCTTCTCGATCGTCGCGACCGGGATCACCTCGCCGCCGTGGGCGTTGCGCCAGCGCGCCAGGGCGTAGACCAGCGTCTTCGGCACGTCCTTCAGCACGGCGAAGCCGCCGGCCATGTCGCCGTAGATCGTCGCGTAGCCGACCGCCATCTCGCTCTTGTTGCCGGTCGTCAGCACGAGCGAGCCGAACTTGTTGGAGAGGGCCATCAGCGTGTTGCCGCGGATGCGCGCCTGCAGGTTCTCCTCGGCGATGTTCGGCTTGGTCCCGGCGAACGCCTCGCCCAGCATCGCCAGCGCCGCCTGGAAGGTCCCCTCGATGGGGATGACGCGGTAAAGGATGCCGAGCCGCTCGGCCAGGTCGCGCGCGTCGTCCTTGCTCCCGGCCGACGAGTAGCGCGAGGGCATCGAGACGCCGGTCACGGCGTCCGGGCCGAGCGCGTCGGCGGCGATCGTCGCGACGAGCGCCGAGTCGATCCCGCCCGACAGGCCGAGCACGACCTCCTTGAAGCCGTTCTTGCGCACATAGTCGCCGGTGCCGAGGACCAGGGCGCGGTAGACCTCCGCGACGTCCGGCAGCAGGGGGGTGACGTCGGGCGCGAGCGGCGGGCGCGCGGCCGGCGCGGCGAAGGGCGGCAGGGCGACGCGCGGCACTTCGGCGGCCGAGAGCTCGTCGAGCAACTTCTCCTTGCGGCGCAGCGGGTCGTGCAGGCGCGAGCGGAAGACCGAGGCGAGGTCGAGGTCGGCCAGCAGCAGGTGCTCGGCGAACTGCGGCGCGCGCGCGACGACGCGCCCGGCCGGGTCGAAGATCACGCTGCCGCCGTCGAAGACGAGCTCGTCCTGCCCGCCGACGAGGTTGACGTAGCAGACGAAGGCGTCGTTGTCCATCGCGCGCGTGGCGAGCATCGTCTCGCGCGTCGCCTGCTTGCTCCGGCTGTAGGGCGAGGCGTTGATGTTGAGGATCAGCCGCGCGCCGGCGAGCGACTGCAGCGTCGCCGGCCCGACCGGGTACCAGATGTCCTCGCAGACGTTGATCCCGACCGGCTCGTCGCCGAAGCAGAAGACCGGCGCGCTGTCGCCGGCCATGAAGTAGCGGTCCTCGTCGAAGACGCCGTAGTTGGGCAGGTAGCGCTTGTGGTAGGCGCCGGCCCACTCGCCGTCGACCAGCACGGCCGCGGCGTTGTAGATGTCGGCCGCGGCGTCGACGAAGCCGACGACCGCGACGATGCCGCGCGTGTGTCCGGCGATCTCGCGCAGGCGCGCGATGTTGTCTGCGACGAAGGCGGGCTTGAGCAGCAGGTCCTCGGGCGGGTAGCCGGTCACGGCCAGCTCGGGGAAGATCACGACCTGCGCGCCCCGCTCGCGCGCCTCGTCGATCGTGGCGACGATCCTGGCCGCGTTGCCGTCGAGGTCGCCGACCGTCATGTTGACCTGCGCCAGCGCCACGCGCAGGGGACCGTCCATCGCCGCCTCCTCTCCGCCGCGCCCGGCGGGGTTCGTGTCACTTTTACCCTAAGTCAGTATAGCACACGGCCGGACGCGGGCGGACGACGGACGACGGACGACGGCGCCGCCCGGCCCCCACGCGCCGCGCACGCCCCGTGCCCGCGACGGGGATCATATAGTCGCGCGTGGTCGGCCGGGCGCCTGAAGGCACGGCTTCGTCGCCCTCCTCGGCCGGCCGCGACACCTCGTCACCCACATGCGCCGCATCCGCGACCTCTTCCCCGAGGGGGCGGTCGCCGTCCCGGACGTCGCCGACCTCCTCGGCTGGGCCTCCGGGGGCGATTCACCGCAGAGGCGCAGAGAAACGTGAGAGAGGACGCAGAGACGTTGTTTGAATTCGTCTCTCCGCGTCCTCTCCTCCGTCCTCTGCGCCTCCGCGGTGAACCGTCCTCTCGCGCTTGCCCGTGGGCGCGGGGTGTGCTACCATTGTTTGTCGTTGCGCGGCGAACAGCCTCGTCTTGTCTGCTCGCCCGCCCGAGAATCGCTGAGACAGGGGTACGCCGCCGCGGCGCGGGAGGCGAAGGGGGAGTCGAGATGGCGATGTGCGAGATTTGCGGCAAGACGAAGCGGGCGGGCAACAACGTCAGCCACTCCCATCTGAAGACCAAGCGCGTCTTCCGCCCGAACATCCAGCGCACTACGATCGTGGTCAACGGCGTGCCGAAGCAGATCAAGGCGTGTACGCGCTGCATCCGCACGATGGCGAAGGCGCCGCGCAAGGCGCGCGCCTGAGCCCGCGGCACGACAATCGCAACCAAGCGCAAGACGCCGCCGGATGGCGGCGTCTTGCGTCGTCCGTGGAGGCCGGGTGCCCGTCAGAGTTTGATGATGCCGCGGCGCAGCGCCTCGCTGACGGCCTCGGTGCGGCTGTCCACGTTCAGCTTCTGGAAGATGATGTTGGCGTGGAACTTGACCGTGCGCTCGGTGATGAAGAGCTCGCGCGCGATCTCCTTGTTGCGGTAGCCCTTCGCCATCAGCTCCAGCACCTGCAACTCGCGCTCGGTCAGCGTCTCGGCCGTCCGCTCGTCGCGCAGCAGGTCGCCGACGCGGTTGAGCAGTTTCGTCGCCACCGCCGGCTGGAGGAGCGAGCCGCCGCTGTCGACCACCCGCACCGCCTGGAAGATCTCGTCGCGCGGCACGCCCTTCAAGAGATAGCCGCGCGCGCCCGCCTGCACCGCCTGGAGGATCCGCTCGTCGGTGTCGTAGGCGGTCAGGACCAGGATGCGCGCGTCGGGGTTGGCGGCGTGGATGCGCTGGATCGCCTCGGGCCCGTCGAGCCCCGGCATCTCCAGGTCCATCAGCACCACGTCCGGCGTCAGCTCGGCCGCGCGCTGCACCGCGGCCAGGCCGTCGCCGGCCTCGCCGACGACCTCCATGTCCGGCTGCGTGCCGAGCATCATCACCAGCCCCTCGCGCACGACGGGGTGGTCGTCAACGACGAGGATGCGAATCATGACCCCCTCCGGGGAAGTACGAAGTACGAATGACGAGGTACGAATGACGAAGTACGGGTCAAGGGCGCGCGGCACCGCGCGTGGAGCGGTGCGCGACACAGTATGACGCAGGCGGCGCGAGAGCGCCATCTGTCATACGCGCCACCACGCGATTTGTCACCGGGGCCGTTCGTCCTGCTTACTTCGTACTGCGTCCTTCCGCATAGGGTACGATCACGCGGACGCGCGTGCCCTCGTCGGGCGCGCTCTCCAGGTGCAGCGCGCCGCCGAGGAGCGCGACCCGCTCGCGCAGCCCGGTCAGGCCGAAGCCGCCGCCGACGCCCGGCGCGCCGAGCGCGGCCGGGTCGAAGCCGACACCGTCGTCGGCGACGGTCAGGACGATCGAGCCGTTGGGCCGCTCCAGGCGCACGTCGACCTGCGTGGCCTTGGCGTGCTTGCCGACGTTGGTCAGGAGTTCCTGCGCGATGCGGTAGAAGCCGGCTTCGAGGCGAGAGGGCAGGCGGTCTTCGATGCCCCGCGTGCAGTAGCAGGTCTCGACGCCGTGCTCGCGCCCGACGCGCTCGACCAGGTGCCCCAGCGCCTCCGGCAGCGAGAGGTCTTGCAGCGGCGCGGCGCGCAGGTCCAGCACCGAGCGCCGGGCTTCCTCCAGGTTGGCGCGCGTCAGCTCCATCGCCTTGTGGACCCGCTCGCGCGCCACCGCGGTCTGATCGCTGTCGAGCATCGCGTCGGCGACCTCGAGGTGCAGCGTCACCGCCGTCAAGCCCTGGGCGAGGGTGTCGTGGATCTCGCGCGCCAGCCGGTTGCGCTCCTCGGCGGTCGCCAGCTCGCGGCTCTGCGCGTAGAGGCGGGCATTCTCCAGCGCCAGCGCCGCCGTGTCGGCGATGCCCTCGACCAGCCGCACCTGCCGCGGCGTGAAGTCGAAGCGGTCGCGCACGGTGGCGACGGCCGCGACGCCGAGCACGCGCTCCTTGGCGATCAGCGGCACCGCCAGCATCGACCGCAGGTGCAGCGCGTCGACCACGTCCTTGTTGGTGCGCGGGTCGGCCGCGGCATCGGCACAGAAGAGCGAGTGGCGCTGCTCCACGACCTCGCGCAGGAAGTCGTCGCGCGTCAGGTCGATCGGCGTGTCGTAGAAGTGGGCGCCGGTCGTCTGCGCCAGTGGGCCGGTCGCGCCGAAGGCGGGCAGGAGCCAGCGGCCGGTCTCGTCGAGGAGGTAGAGGCCGCAGGAAGGCGGCTTGCCGATCGCCTCGACCACCCCGCGCGCCACGCGCGCCAGCACCTCGTCCAGGAGCAGCGAGGACGTGCTGGCCTTGGTCACGTCGAGGATGCTGGCGAGCTCGTGGCGGCGGCGGCGCTCCTCCTCGAAGAGGCGCGCGTTCTCGATCGCCCCGGCGATGCTGTCGGCCACCGTCTGGAGCGTCGCCACGTCGACGTCGTCGAACGCGCCGACGCAGGTGCTCTCCACGCTGAGGACGCCGAGGAGCTGCTCGCCCAGGACGATCGGCAGGGCCAGTTCGGCGCGGGTGTCGGAGAGGGAGGGCGGGCGCAGGAAGCGCGGCTCGCGCGCCACGTCGTTGACCACCAGCGGCTCGCGCGTCGCCGCGACGTGCCCGACGACGTGCTCGCCGACGGGGATGCGCAGGCCGACGTCGCCCGGCCCGTCGCCGTCGCTGGCGTGGGCGCGGAGCACCAGTTCGTCGGCCTCCGGCTCGTGCAGCAGGATCACGACGTGGGCGTAGCCGAAGATGTCGCGCACGCCGCAGGCGATTAATGGCAGCAGCGTGTCGACGTCGCGCACGCCGACGGCGCCGCGCGTCATCTCGGTCAGCGCGCGCAACTGGTCGGCGCGGCGCTGCTCGCGCCCGTAGGCGCGCGCGTTCTCCAGCGCCACCGCGCAGCCGCTGGCGATGGCGCTCAGCAGCGTCAGGTCCTCGCGGGTGTAGTGCGCGCCGTCGGCCGCGACGACGATCGCGCCGAGGACGCGCGCCCCGGCCGCCACCGGCGCGCCGAGCCAGGCGATCGGCCCGGTGCCGTCGACCGGGTCGGCGACCGCGACGCCGCGCCGCGCGCACTCGGCATAGTAGTCGCCGGTCAGGAGAGGCTGCCCCGTCTCGACCACGACGCGGCAGAGCCCGTTCTTGAGCGGCGTACCCTCGCGGGTGCGGTCGCGCTCGCCGCGGTGGTAGCGGCGCTGCGCCACCGGCGCGCCGGCCTCCTCGTCGTAGAGGGCGATGTAAAAGTTGGTCGTGTCGAAGAGGCGGGAGCAGCCGGCGTAGATCGCGTCGTAGAGGCTGTCGAGGTCGAGCACCGCCGAGATTACGCGGGAGATCTCGTTGAGGACGGCGAGGCGGGTCAGGCGCTGCTCGCGCTGCGCCAGCAGGGTCGCGTTCTCGATCGCCACGCCGACCTGGTCGCCGATCGAGGTGAGGAGCGCCAGCGCGCGCAGCCGGTCCTCGCCCTGCCGCGGCCGCGTCCCGAAGACGTTGAGCACGCCGAGGACGCGCTCCTTGCCGCGCAGCGGGACGCCGGCGTAGACGCGGACGCTGTGGGCGGCGAGGACGCCGCGGGTCAGGTCCGGCTGCGCGTCGACGTCGTCGATCAGCAGCAGCTCGCCGCTCCCCGCCACCCGGCCCACCGGCCCGGCCCCGGCCGGGAACACCGCGCCGATCGTCGCGAAGTCGTCGGCGAAGCCGCGCTGCACCCTGAGCGTCAGCGTCCTGTGCTTGCGGTCGAGGAGGTAGATGTTGCCGGCGGTCAGGTCGAGCGCCTTGAGGATATAGTCGAGCGTGTCGTGGAGGATGCGGTCGAGGTCGAGCGAGCGGTTGGCGACGGCGCCGACGCGGTAGAGGGTCGCCAGCTCGTCGGTGCGGCGCTCGGCCTCCTGGAAGAGCCGCGCGTTCTCCAGCGCGATCGCGGCCTGGTCGGCCAGCAGCCCGAGGAGTTCCACGTCGGCGCGCGCGAAGCCCTCGCCGCCGCCCCGCTCGACGCCGAGGACGCCGATGACGCCGTGCCGGGTGCGCAGCGGTGCGACGATGGACGACTGCGTCGCCCCACCCTCCCGCTCCCCGTCGCCGCCGTTGGCGACCAGCAGGTAGCCGCTGCGGTAGACGTGGCCGAGCGTCGTGCCGTCAACCGGCACCGGCGCGCCGCCCGGCCACGCGCCGTCGGGCGCGATGCGGACGACCGGCGCGAGCGTCGCGTCGTCGGCGCTCGGCAGGTAGACCGTCGCCCGCTCGGCGCCGGTCAGTTTGACGGCCTCGCGGGCGATCAGGTCGAGCGTGCGCTCCGGGTCGCGCTCCTGCGCCACCGCGCCGGCGACCGCCTGGAGGCTGAGGAGGCGTTCCTCGGCGGCGCGGCCGGCGTGGTGCTCGCGCTCGGCCTGGCGCCGCAGCGCCGCGGCGTAGGCGCGGGCGACCTCCTCGGCGAGCGCGGCGGCGAAGGCGTCGACGAGTTCCTGGCCGGCGCCGAGGCCCGCCCGGCGCAGCAGGGGCGCCAGCGCGCGGCCGAGCGCGAGGATCGCCTGGACGCTCTCGCCGAGCCCGACGCCCATACCGTCCTGCCGCGCCGCCCAGGAGATGCCGACGCGCCGCAGCGACTTGCGGTCGCCGCGCGCGAGGTGGGCGATCAGCGCGTCGAGCGCGGCCGGGGCCAGTTCTTCGAGGTGGGCGGTGGGGCGGGCGCCGCCGAAATCGCGGGGGATCTCGCGGAGGCGGCGTAGCCAGGCGTTGAGGGCGGCGGCGCGCTGCGCCTGGAGCGTCGTGGCGAGGCGACGGCTGAGTTGCAGTTGCTCCCCGATCGTCACCATCTGCGCGCGCCCACACTCATCGCAGAAACCGTTACCCGAGTATCGCACACCGCCGCGCGTCGCGCGGCCATCATTAAGCAGGCAGTATAGCGAACCGGCGCGCGCGCCGCCGCTGATCGTTCGGGCGAATTGCAAGGCCCGCGCCCCTGTCCTTCCGGACAGGCGGCGCGGGCG
>DASSSV010000719.1:0-11307 GCA_035708265.1 Thermomicrobiales bacterium
GGTCCTGGCCTTGCTGGGCGCGCCGGCCCGGGAGAGCCTGCGCCCTGCCCCGCGGCCGCCCCGAGCAGCGCCGCGCGCGCCTTGACCCTTTATCTCCACCTATCTGGCGCGGTGTCGTGTGGGGGGACGCGGGGCTGGCCCCGCGTCCCAGCCTGCGCGGGCGGGCTTCGTGGCGCGATAGCGTCCCCAAGCCGCGGCTTCAGCGGCCCGGTCCATCACCGCACAACGCCGACGCGCCCTCGCTTCCCGCAGGACGAGGGGGACAGTGGGCCGCCCGCCGGCTATACTGCCGCCGTGGGCGGATGCCAGGGATGGGGGCCAGGATGCGACGGGAGCGGCCGAATCCGAAAGCGTATCGCTGTTCGTTCTGCGGCAAGGATCAGCGCGAGGTCGAGCGGCTGATCGCCGGCCCGGACGGGGTCTATATCTGCGACGAGTGCGTCGCGCGGTGCAGCACGATCATCGCCGAGGAGCGGGCCGCCCGCGCGCCCGCGCCGGAGCGGCAACTGGTCTCGTCGGGCACCGTCTGGGAGGGGCGGGTCGGCTACTCGCGCGCGGTGCGCCTGGGCAACCTGGTCTTCGTCTCGGGCACGACGGCGACCGACGACGAGGGGCGACTGGTCGCGCCCGGCGACGCCGAGGGACAGGCGGCCTACATCATCGAGAAGATCGGACGAGCGCTCGTCGAGGCCGGCGCCTCGCTGGCCGACGTCGTCCGCACCCGCGTCTACCTGACCGACGTGAACGACTGGGAGGCCGTCGGCCGCGCCCACGCCCGCCACTTCGGCGAGACCCGCCCCGCCAACACGCTCGTCGGCGTCGGCGCGCTCGTCGGGGATGGCTACCTCGTCGAGATCGAGGCCGACGCGGTCCTCCCCGCCTCGTGGCGCGGACGTCGGGTGACGGCGAAGTCGGAGGCGCCGTCTTGACCGCGACGCCGGACCGGGCGGAGGACGCGAACGGCCCCGCGGCGCCCCGCGTGCGCTTCAGCCTGCGCCTCAACAACGACCTGCCGGTGGGCGACTACGTCGCGCTGGCGCGGGCGGCGGAGGCGGCCGGCTTCGACCAGTTCTGGGTGAGCAACGACCTCTTCCTGCGGAGCGCGCCGGTGCTCCTCGCGGCGGTGGCCGGCGCGACGTCGCGCATCGAACTCGGGACCTGCATCCTCAACCCCTATACGCTGCACCCCGCCGAGATTGCGATGCTCGCGGCCACGCTCGATGAACTGAGCGGCGGGCGCTTCAACCTCGGGCTCGCGGCGGGCGCGGCGGAGTTCCTGAAGTGGGTCGGGCTGCCGCAGACGCGGCCGGTCGAGACGACCCGGCGGGCCCTCCTTGCGATCCGCGCGACGTTGGCCGGCGCGCGCGGCGCTGACCCCGCCTGGAGCGGCGACGCCTATCTGCGCTTCGCCGCGCCCCGCGTCGTGCCGCTCTACCTCGGCGCGCTCAGCCCGCGCATGCTGCGCCTCGCCGGCGAACTGGCCGACGGCGCGCTGCCGCTCCTCTTCCCGCCCGAGCACTACGAGACGGTGCTGCCGCTGCTCGCCGCGGGCGCGGCGCGCGCCGGCCGCTCCCCGGCCGACCTGGATGTCGCCGCCTGCGTCTGGTGCTCCATCGCCGCCGACCGCGCCGCCGCCGAGGATGCGCTCAAGGACAAGATCGCCTACTACGGCCACGCGCTCAGCCCGCTGATCTGGGACCGTCTCGGGCTGACGAAGGCGGACTTCCTGCCGATCGAGCGCGCGCTGATGGCCGAGCGCGACCCTGCGAAGGCGCGCGCGCTCGTCACCGACCGGATGCTCCAGATCGGCATCGTCGGGACGCCGCGCGACCTGGTCGCCCGGTTGGAAGGGCTCTACGCGCGCGGCGTCCGCCACCTCAGCCTCGGTCCGCCCCTCGGCCCCGACCCGCTCGCCGCGGTCGAGGCGATCGGCCGCGAGGTGATCCCGCACTTTCGGGAGTTGCGAGTTGAGCGTTGAGGGTTGATCGCGGGCTGGCGTTGACCCGCTATCGACGGTCGAGTTTGCGCAGCGCGGCGCCGGGGTGAGTCGCCAGCCTTGTGCCCTACCGCGCGGCCGCCCCACCGGCGGCGCCGCGCAGGATGTCGAGCTCATCCGAGGTCAGGGCGGCCGGGCGGAGCCAGCGCGCGAGTGTCGCCATCAGGCCGGTCATCGTAGCCTCTCCTTGTCGTTCAGCCGTCGCGGTCCTCCGTGACCAGATGATTCATGCGGATGCCGGCGCGAGTCAGTCGGTCGCGGGCGCGATGTTCTGGTTGAGGCGGAAGAGGTTGTCGGGGTCGTAGGCGGCCTTCAGCCGGGCCAGGCGGGCGTACTTCGCGGCGCCGTAGGCTGCGCGGACCCGCTCCGGCCCCTCGTCGCGGTCGATCAGGTTGACGTACACGCCGCCGGTCGCGCACGGGGCCAGGGCCGCCGCAGTCTCGCGCACCCAGGCCCGATAGGGCTCCGCGTCGGCCGCCGGGCGCCAGCTCCCGAGAGTCCAGAAGAGGTAACCGGCGTCCCGGCCGCTGAACGCGGTCGCCTCGTCCGGGACCCGCGCCACCGCGCCGCCCAGCCGCGCGACGTGGATCTGGGCCAGGGGCGAGGGCACGCGCGCGAACACGGTCACCAGCGCGTCGATCGCCTCGTCGGCCAGCGCCCGCAGGTAGCCGCCCTTGTAGTAGTGGTGCAGGCCGCGCGGTGCGGTGCCGTCGAGCATGTTCTGGCGCACGAGGTAGGGGATCGGGCCGACGAGGTCGAGCGCGGGCGCGCCGTGGATGCGCAGCGGGGCGACGACCCGCTCGCCCTCTTCGAGCGGCCCGGCGTAGCAGAGGTCGATCGCCAGGACCCGCCGGCCGTGCAGGTGCGCGGGAAGGGTGGACCGGCCGGGACGGTGGTGAAGACGGCGAAGGCGGTCAATTCGTCCGGCGCGCCGGCCATGAAGTCGCGGTAAGCGCGCAGCGCCGCGCCGGCCCGGTCGAGCGTGTGGAGGATCGGGCCGCCGAGGACGATCGGCCCGACCGGATGCAGCCGGTACTGGAACGCCGTGACGACGCCGAAGTTGCCGCCGCCCCCGCGCACGCCCCAGAAGAGGTCGGCGTGGTCGTCCTCGCTGGCGCGCAGGACCCGCCCGTCGGCGGTGACGAGTTCGACGGCCAGCAGGTTGTCGATGGTCAGCCCGTGCCTGCGCATCAGCCAGCCGGTGCCGCCGCCGAGGGTCAGCCCGGCCACGCCGGTGTCGGAGATCTGGCCCGCCGGGACGGCCAGGCCGAAGACCTGGGTCGCGCGGTCGAGGTCGCGCAGGCGCGTGCCCGCCCCGACCCAGGCGGTGCGGGCGACCCGGTCCACGCTGATGGCCCGCATCCCGCCGAGGTCGAGCACCAGCCCACCGTCCACGGTGCCGAGGCCGGCGACGTGGTGCCCGCCGCCACGCACGGCGAGGGGCAGGCCGCGCGTATGCGCGAAGGCCAGCGCGGTCCGCACGTCGGCGGCGCCGGCGGCGCGGACGATGCCGGCCGGGCGCCGGTCGATCGCCGCGTTCCAGACGGCGCGGGCGTCGTTGTAGGTGGGATCTCCCGGCCGGATCACCTCCCCGCGGAGCCTGGCCACGAGGTCGTCGAGGCCGGCCCCCGCGGGGAGGGTCCTGGTGGTGTAGCGTGCGGTGAGGTCCATCGTGCCGTCTCCTATGCTGCGCGTCGCGGGGAGGTGTCGCCGCGTCGGTGCTCGGTCCCCTCCTGCCGGTCCCGGCCCTCCTCTTCTGCCTCACAGTCTGCTCCCGCGGCGGCGCGCGAAACACCGCCAGTCCGGCCACAGTGCGGACACACTCGCCCGCCACTCCGCCCTGGCCGCCCGGCACCCCGATCGGTTATCATCAGCGCCAAGGTCCAGGACGAACACGGGCGGAGGGCGGCGCGATGGATGGTGCGTCCTTCGGCGAGCAACTGCGGCGCTTGCGCGAGGCGGCGGGGCTGTCGCAGGAGGATCTGGCCGAGCGGGCGGGGTTGACCGGCAAGGCGGTCGGCGCGCTGGAGCGCGGCGCGCGCCAGTACCCCTACCCCCACACCGTCCGGGCGCTCGCCGACGCGCTCGGGCTCGGCGACGCCGAGCGGGCCGCCCTCATCGCCGCGCTGCCGCGTCGCGGCCGGGCCGGCGCGCCGACCGCCGCCGACGAACCGCCCGGCGACCCGGCGCCCGCCGCGGCGCCGGATTTCGCCCCGGCCGCGCGCCTCCCGGCGCCCGCGACGGAACTGATCGGCCGCGAGCGCGAGGTGGCGGCGATGCGGCACCTACTGGAGCGCCTGGGCGTGCGGCTACTCACGCTGACCGGGCCGGGCGGGGTGGGCAAGACGCGCCTGGCGCTGCGCATCGCCGCAGAGGCGGGCGCCGCCTTCCCCGACGGCGTCGCCTGGGTGCCGCTCGCGCCGCTCGGCGACCCCGCGCTCGTCCTCCCCACCATCGCCCGCGCGCTGGGGTCGGGGGACGTGCCGGGGCTGGACCCGCGCGCGGCGCTCCACGCCGCCCTGCGCGAGCGGCGGGCGCTCCTGGTGCTGGACAACGTCGAGCACGTCCTCGACGCGGCGGCCGACGTCGCGGACCTGCTGCTCGCCTGCCCCGGCCTCGCCGTGCTGGCCACGAGCCGGGCGCCGCTCGCCGTGCAGAGGGAGCAGGAGTACCCAGTCCCGCCGCTCGACCTGCCGGCGCCTGGACGGCCTGCCCCTCGCGCTCGAACTCGCCGCGGCCCGCGTGAAGTTGCTGAGCCCGGCCGAGTTGCTGGCGCGGCTGGACCGGGCCCTGGCGCTGCTGACCGGTGGCGCCCGCGACTTGCCCGAGCGGCAGCGCACGATCGAGGGCACGATCCGCTGGAGTTACGACCTCCTCGGCCCGGACGAGCGGGCGCTCTTCCGGCGCCTCGCCGTCTTCGCCGGCGGGTGGACGTTGGAGGCGGCCGAGGCCGTCGGCGCGGGCGGCGACGTGCGGGCCGAGGAGGTGCTCGACCTGCTGGGGCGGCTCGTCGCGCAGTCGCTGGTGGTGGTGGAGGGCCGCGCGGACGGGGCGACGCGCTACCGGCTGCTCGTGCCGGTCCGCCAGTACGCCGGGCGCCTCCTCGACGAGCTCGGGGAGCGCGAGGCGGCGGCGGGGCGGCACGCGGCGCATTACCGGCAGCTCGCCGAAGATCTGGGGCCGGAGTTGACCGGGCCGCGCCAGGTCGAGTGGCTGGAGCGGCTGGAGGCCGAGCACGACAACCTGCGGGCCGCGGTCGGCTGGGCGCTGGCGAGTGGGCGGGGGGAACTGGCCGTCGGCCTGGTCTACGCGCTGCGCCGGTTCTTCTGGGCGCGCGGGGAGTACGGCGAGATCGGCCGCTGGATGGCGGCGGCGCTCGACGGCGACGCGCTGTCCGCGGGCGCGCGGGCGCGGGCGACCTACATCCTGCACCTGATGGGCTATCGCCTCGGCGCCGAGGCGCCGGCCTGGGCGCCCGCGGAGATCGCCGCGACGCTGCGGGCCGCGGGGGACCTGACCGGCGCGGCGGACGTCCTGCTCCTGGCCGGCGTCTACGCGCTGCGCGCCGGCGATACGGCGGGGGCCGTGGCGCCACTGGAGGAGAGCCGCGAGCTGTACGAAGCGGCCGGCGACGAGCAGGGCGCCGCGCAGACCCTCGTTTTCCTCGGCGGGATCCCCCTGAGTGAGGGCGACTATGCGCGGGCGGAGGGCTACTTCGCGCGCGGGCTGGCGCTGGCCCGCCGGTCGGGCAACGCGATGAGCATCCACGTGGCCCTCTACCACCTGGCGCTGGCCGCGCAGGGGCAGGGCGAGTATCATCGGGCGGGCGGGTACCTCGCCGAGACCCTGCTGCTGGGGGCGCGGGCGAGGGACCGGATGAACGTCGGGCTGGCCCTGGTGGGGCTGGCGGAGTGCGCGGCGGCGCTCGGGCGCCCGGAGCGCGCGGCGCGGCTCTACGGCGCGGCCGACGCGGTCTTCGCCGGCCTCGGCGCGTCGTTCCGCCCGCTCCACGCCGACGCCGCGTTCCACGAGCGCTACCTGCGGCTCGCCGGGGCGGCGCTCGGCGCCGGGGTGTTCGAGGCGGCTCGCGCTGAGGGGCGGGCGCTGCCGCTCGAGGAGGCGGTCGAATACGGGCTCGCGGCGGATGCCCCCGCGGAGTCGCGGCGGGTGGCGCGGGGCGAGCGAGACGCAGGAGCGCGGGAAGCGGACTGATGCGGGTACTGATCACGGGCGGCAGCGGGCAGTTGGGGCGGGCGCTGCAGGCGGTCTACGCGGGGACGCACGAGGTCTGCGCGCCGGGGCGCGACAAACTCGACCTGGCCGACCCCGAGCGCGTCCGCGCGGTCGCCGCGGCCGCCGCGCCCGACCTGATCGTCCACGCCGGCGCGGCGACCGACGTGGACGGCTGCGAGTCGCGCGTCGAGGAGGCGTTTCTGGTCAACGCCTTCAGCGCGCGGCTGCTGGCGCTGGAGGCCGCCGCGCGCGACATCCCGCTCGTCTACGTCAGCACGAACTACGTCTTCGACGGCGCGAAGCCACCCGGCGAGACCTACCGCGAGTGGGACGCCACCAGGCCGATCAGCGTCTACGGCCGGTCGAAACTCGGCGGCGAGGTGGAGGTGCGCGCGCACGCGCCGCGCCACCTGATCGTCCGCACGGCCTGGCTCTACGCCGCCGAGGGCCGCAACTTCGTCCACACGATGCTCCGGCTGGCCGACAACGCGACCGGGCCGCTCCGGGGCGTCGCCGACCAGTGGGGCCAGCCGACCTACGCCGCCGACCTCGCCGCCGGCATCGCGGCGCTGGCGCGCGTGGGCGTCGACGGCACCTACCACCTGACCAACGCGGGCGCCTGCACCTGGTACGACTGGGCGCGCGAGCTCTTCCGCCTCGCCGGCCGCGAGGTCGCGATCGAGCCGATCCCCGGCGCGGCCTTCCGCCGCGCCGCCACGCCCCCGGCGAACGGCGTCCTGGCGAACGTCGCCGCCGCCGCGCTCGGCGTGACGCTGCCCGACTGGCGTGACGGCCTGCGTCGCTGCCTGGCCGAGATGGGCCGGCTCGCCGCGGGGATCGCGTGAGCGGCCCGCGCGTCGCCGTCATCATCCCGACGTTCGACGGCGCGGCTTACCTGCCGGCTTGCCTCGACGCGCTGCGCCGCCAGACCGAGCGCGACTTCGCCGTCGTCGTCGTGGATGACGGCTCGACCGACGGCACCGCCGACCTCCTCGCCGCGCGCTACCCCGACGTGCGGGTGCTGCGGCGGCCGGCCAACGGCGGCCTCGCCGTCGCCTGCAACGATGGCATCGCCGCGACGGCGTCGGAGTACGTCGCCCTCCTCAACAACGACACCGAGCCGGAGCCCGGCTGGCTCGCCGCGCTCGTCGCCGCGCTGGACGCCGCGCCGGCCGCGGCGTCGGCGGCGTCGAAACTCCTCCTGCATGACCAGCGCGACACGCTCCACTCCGCGGGCGACGGCTACACCGTCACCGGCCTGCCGGTCAACCGCGGCGTCTGGCGGCGCGACGCCGGGCAGTACGACGCCGCCACCGAAGTCTTCGGCGCCTGCGCGGGCGCGGCACTCTACCGCCGCGCGGCCCTGGTCGCGGTCGCCGGCCCCGGCGGCCGCGTCTTCGACGAAGACCTCTTCATGTACTGCGAGGACGTCGACCTCAACTGGCGGCTGCAACTGGCCGGCTACCGCTGCGTCTTCGCGCCGGCCGCGCGGGTCTATCACCGCCTCAGCGCGACCGGCGGCGGCCCGCTGGCGTCGTACTTCTGCGGGCGGAACTTCCTGCTGGTGCTGGCGAAGGACGTGCCGCGGCCGCTGCTGCGCCGCTACTGGCCGCGGATCGCCGCCGCGCAGCTCGGCCACGCCTGGCGGGCGGCGCGGAACTGGCGCGGCGCGGCGGCGCGCGCGACGCTGCGCGGCATGGCGGCCGGGCTGGCGGCCGCGCCGCGCTTCTGGCGCAAGCGCCGAGCGCCGGCGGCGGGCCCCGCGCCCGACCTGGCGCGGATCGAGCGCCTGCTGCTCGACCCGGCGCGGCGAACGTGCGCGCGCGATCGGGTACAATAGACCTTCGTGTGCCGAGGGTCGTGCGCCGGCCGCCGTGGCGACCGAGGGCTGGCGCGAGGAGTGCGAGCGGGAGTGGAGCCAGGATCGGCCGGGCGCGCCGCGTGCGCGGCATCCGACGCGCCCTATCTCTCCCTGATCGTCCCGGCCTACAATGAGGGCGCGCGCCTAGGCGACACCCTGCGCGCCGTGACCGCTTACCTTGAGCGCCAGCCCTACGCCTGGGAAGTGATCGTCGTGGACGACGGCAGCGAGGACGACACGCTGGCGCTGGCGCGCGAGTTCGCCGCGCGCTGCCCCTGTGTCGTCGTCGTGGCGAACCCGCATCGCGGCAAAGCCTACGCGGTGCGCAGCGGCGTCCGCCACACTCGCGGCAAGCTGATCGGCTTCACCGACGCCGACCTCTCGACGCCGGTCGAGGCCGTCGCCGACGTGCTGCCCCGGATCGCCGCGGGCTACGACGTCGTCATCGGCTCGCGCGAGGGTGCCGGCGCCGTCCGCCGCGACGAGCCGTTCCACCGGCACCTGATGGGGCGAGCGTTCAACCTGCTGGTGCAGATCGTCGCGTTGCCGGGCATCCAGGACAGCCAGTGCGGCTTCAAGGTGCTGCGCGGCCCGGTCGCGCGCGACCTCTTCGGCCGGCTGCTCCTCTACGGCGACGCCGCGCGTCCGCCGCGCGGCCCGGCCGTGACCGGTTTCGACGTGGAACTGCTCTATCTGGCGCGGCGGCGCGGCTACCGCATCGCCGAGGTACCGGTCTGCTGGCGCTACGACGAGCGCAGCAAAGTCAACCCTCTGCGCGACTCCGCGCGCCTCCTGCGCGACGTCCTGGCCGTGCGCTGGAACGCCCTCCGCGGGCGGTATCGGGTGTAGCGGCCGGCGGCTGAGGCTGTCCTGGCGGGACGTCGGCTTCTCTCACGCTCCCCGCCCCTTCCCGCGGCGAAAGGCGTGGCCCGGCGTCGGCATCGCGGGCCGGCGATGCCGGCCCGCGCGGCGACCTCCTCGACCGGCGTGGGTTGTCGGAGAGGCAGGTGTGGGATCAGGCGGGGCCGCGGGGCGGCGCCAGCGATGATGGCGCCGAGGTGGACGGGGCAGGCACGCCGGTGACCACCAGGTAGGCCGTCGCCAGCATGGCCAGGGTGACGTGGCGGTACCAGCCGGGCCAGTGGCGGACCGCGTAGCGGTCCAGCCCGGCCGCGCCCCGCGCCACGGCGAAGCACTCCTCGAGGACCGGGCGCCACTCGGCCGCGCCCGCCCGGCCAGCCGCGTCGGCGCAGCCGCACTCCTCCGCCTGGCATCGTAGTCCTAACTCGTCATCGGTGATGTCGCCGACCACCCGCCCGGCCGGGACCCCCGCGGCCAGCGCCCGGGCCACCATCCGCTGCGCGAGCCCGGCTTTCGTCGCCGGCGCGACGGCGGCCGGGATGCGCGCGGCGGCGCGCCGCTCGGCCCGGTCGAGCCAGGCGGCGGGCAGGTAGAGCTCGCGGTCGATCAGCGCGCACCCGCGCGGGCCGGCGTAGGCGAGGAAGACCGCGACCTGGCAGTGCCCGACCCGCCCGGTCGTGGGGTTGTATTGCCGCGCGACGCCGACGGAGTGGAAGCCCTTCCTCGGAAACCCGGCCTCCCCGACGATGAGCGCGCCGCCGGGGTCGCCCAGGTACTCGACCACATAGGCGCGGACCTCGTCGCGCACGCCGTCCACGTCCCAGACGGCGTGCGACAGGAGGCGCTGCATGCCGTCGGGCGCGCGCTCCCCGGCGCGCGCCGCCAGTTGCCGTCCGGTCTTGCGCACGCCGGGACTGAGCAGCCCGGCGAGGTAGGCGCGCGCGTGGCGGTGCGGCTCGGCGCGCGCGAAGTAGGGGGCGAGGCGCGCGTGGAGCGCGTCCAGCCCCGCCGTCCCGGTTTCGCCGCCGTCCATCGACGCCTCCCGCGCCATCGGTGCCACCTTCCCATCCAGTCTAGCCGCCCATGATGCCACTTTCCGTAGGCAGATCGGGCTAATTGGCGGGGGCCATCGGTCCCGAGTCGCGGGGACCGACCGCCGGGGCGCGGTCCCGTAAGTGCGGCAGAAAGTGCGGTACTAGCAGCATGGCACGCATTTGGCACTCCTACAGACCGCGGGTCGCGCGGGGGTGCGGCCCGACGATGATCGTCGGACGAACGCGAAGGAGGTACCGATGCCTGAAGAGACACGGCGCGGGCTGACACCCGCGGAGCTCGACGAGCAGGACGCGGCGGAACTGCCCGAGCGCGACGAGATGTCGCTGGTGAACCTCAACCTGGCGGCGCCGATCAACGCGGCGGTCGCGGCCAACGTCCTGTCGGACGATGCGACGGCCTACGCCAACGCGGTGCAGGGCACGCCGATCCAGCAGAGCACGACCTAGCGCGGTGCCGCCCCCGCCGGGCCGGCAGCCGGGCCGGCGGGGGCGGCGACCGAGCGTGATCCAGCAAGGAGGCCGGACATGGAGCAAGAACCGCAGGGGCTGACCCCGGAGGAGCTGGCCGCGCAGGAGGCGGCCGAGCTCCCCGACCGCGAGGAGATGTCCCTCATCAACGCCAACGTGGCGGCGCCGATCAACGCGGCGATCGCCCTGAACGTCCTCTCGGACGGCTCGACGGCGATCGCCAACGCCGAGCAGACCGCGCCGATCACGCAGACCACGTAGCGACCGCACCACCGGCGGGCGCCGACGCGCGACGCCCGCCCTCTCGCTGGTTCTCGGTATGCCGGGAGCCGGCCACATCTGGAGGAGGTCATGGAGACTGCGGAGAGCACCATCGAGATCCCGCTGTCCGTCGAGGACGCGCACGGGGCCTGGCTAGCGTTCACCGGGCAGGCGACGGCGAGGTCGGCCGTCACCGGCGAGCGGACCCAGGAAGCGGTGCCGGCCGAGCAACTGCCCGGCGGGGCCGCGGACGGCGACAAGGGCACGATCTACTTCAACGGGCTCGGCCCGGACCGCACCCGCGTGACCATGCAGTTGCGCTACAACCCGCGGGCCCTGGCCGACGTGGGGCGGGACCACGCCTGGATCACCCG
The DNA here is from genome assembly GCA_035708265.1 of Thermomicrobiales bacterium. Classification (GTDB taxonomy): domain Bacteria; phylum Chloroflexota; class Chloroflexia; order Thermomicrobiales; family CADCWN01; genus DASSSV01. The sequence continues at coordinate 11,110 of DASSSV010000719.1, forward strand.
CCGGATCGAGATGTACCTGGAGCGCTATCGGGCGGCATCCGGCAGCCCCCAGAGCGCCCCGGCGCATGCGGCGTCGGCGGCGCACCCGGGCTAGGGACCGGGCGCATCGCTTGTGGACTGGTCCCGTCCGCAGCGTGCCGCGGCGGGGCGAGAACGGAGAGGAGAACGACCATGGCCGACAAGCGGCAGCGCGAACTG
>DASSSV010000720.1:0-3239 GCA_035708265.1 Thermomicrobiales bacterium
ACGCCGGCCGGGTCGTCGGCGTCGACGAAGCGGAGGCCCAGGCGCTCCAGTTCGGCGCGGGCCGGGTAGCGCCCGGCCGCGGTCGGCCGGCCTGCCGCGGCGGCCTCGACGGGCGGGTTGCCGAAGCCCTCCCAGAGTGACGGGAAGACGACCAGGTCGGCCGCGGCGTAGAGGTCCGCCGCGCGCTCGACCGTGCCGAGGATCGGCGGGCGGCGCAGCCCGGCGAGGAGGTCGGCCGGGAAGCGGCCGGTGTCGTCGGGCTCGGTCAACCAGTAGCGGACCGGCCGGGCCAGATACCGCTCGAGTTCGCCGCAGAGGGCCACCGCGGCGGGGATGTTCTTGCGCGCGACGGCGCGGACCGGGTGGACGACCAGCAGTTCGTCGTCGCCGACGCCGGCCGCGGCGCGCGTCGCCCGCCGCTCGCCGGCGGCCAGCGCAGCGGTGTCGACGCGGTTGTGCAGCACGGTCGCGCGGATGCCGCGGTGCCGCGCGAGCCCGTCCGCGACGACCTCGCTGATCGCGACGTGCCTCGCTCCGGGCGGGTCCAGCGGGAAGTCGGGGCGGTCGGGCCGGCCGGGGTACTGCCAGCCGGGGTCGTGGTGGCGCAGGACGAGCGGCACGCCCGCGTGGAGCGCCGCGGCCACCAGGGCGAGCGCGGCGGCCGGGGCAGAGGGGAGCGTCGCCGCGTTGTCGAGCACCAGCAAGTCCGCCCCGGCGAGGGCCGCGGCGACCTGGGCCGCCTCGACCGGCGGGCAGGGGCCGCCCGGCTCCGCCGACCAGAGCGCGTCGAGCCGCACGTCGCCCGGCTCGGATGGTCCGGCGAAGTGCCCGGCCACCCGCCGCGTGCGCCAGCCGAGGCGCCGGAACGCCCAGCCCCACTTCGCCGCCTCGATCGCCACGCCGTCGCGGCCGCCGAGCCGGTGCGAGCAGATCACGACCAGCGGCCCACTCACCCGTCCCTCCGTACCCATGGCAACTCCGCCTGGCGCGCGACTCGCGACGTCGCGGCGCCCCGGGGTGTAACGCCGCGCGGGGGCGGCGTATGCCCGGAGCAGGCGCGGCCCCCCTGTCCCCCCAATGCTGGGGGGAACCCGCCCCATACGCGAAGGCCAATGGGATAGCGCTTCCTCCCGCCTGGCCCAATTGACCGCGCCCCCATCGCAGCGGCGTCCACGCCTGGTTCCCCCCAGCATTGGGGGGACAGGGGGGCCGCCCTCCCGCCCCATGCGGTATCCTTTGGGCCGGCAGGGCTGTTGTCCGCGCGATGGAGGATCACTGTGCAGCGACTCTACCCCGACCCGGCGAGCGGCCTCGCGCCGACGACGATCTACGACGACCTGCGCGCGACGCTGCCGCCGCCGCCACCGCACCGCCCCTACCTGATGCTGAATATGGTCAGCAGCGTGGACGGCAAGACGGTGGTCGGGGGCACGGTCTCGGCGCTGGGCAGCGACGTGGACCACGCGCTGATGCGGGCGCTGCGCGCGGCCAGCGACGCCGTCCTCAACGGCGCCGGGACGGTGCGCGCCGAGCGCGTCAGCTCGCAGGTGGACGACGCGCGGGCGGCGGCGCGCGCTGCGGCCGGGCTCCCGGCGCAGCCGCTGGCGGTGGTCGTCACGCGCTCGGGCGACCTGCCGCTCGACCGGCGCTACTTTCACGACGAGGCGATGGCGCGGGTCATCGTGGCCGGCGCGGCGGCCGCGGAGGACCCCGAGCGCCGCGCGGCGCTGGAGGCGTCGGCGCGCCTGCTGGTCGCGCGCACGCCCGACCCCGACCTCGGCTGGGCGCTCCGGGTATTGCGCGAAGAGCACGGCGTCGGCTACCTGCTCTGCGAGGGCGGCCCGCACCTCAACGGCGAACTCTTCCGCCACGGGCTCGTCGACGAGGTCTTCTGGACCGTCGCGCCGAAGATCGTCGGCGGCGGCGAAGACCTGACGCTGGTGGAGGGCCCGCCGCTCGACGGCCTCCCCCGCCTGGCCCTCGTCACCGCCTACCTGCACGAGCACGAACTGTTCCTGCGGTATCGAGCGATGAGCGACGAGCGACGAGCGACGAGCGGGGTGGCGAGTGACGAGTGACGAGTGACGAGGGGACGAGAGTGAGGTCGGTGCCCTTCCGGCTTCCGTCTTCGGTCCCCCGGCACTCATCGCTCATCGCTCATCGCTCAGCACTGGAGCGAAGCGATGGCCTGGCGGCAGGTGCTCGACGTGTACGAGGCGCTCGATAGCGCGCGGGCGGACGGGGCGCGGGCGGCGGACCTCCTGCGTCGGTGCGGCGTCGAGGACGTGACGGTGACGCGCGTCCACGGCGAGCGGGGCCATACCGATTTCGTCAAGGCGGTCATCCCCGGGGCGCGCGGGCGGGCGGCGGGCGGCGACGCGCCGACGCTCGGGATCATCGGCCGGCTCGGCGGCATCGGGGCGCGGCCCGAGCGGATCGGCTTCGTCTCCGACGGCGACGGCGCGCTGGCGGCGCTGGCGGCGGCCGCGAAACTCGGCGCGATGCGCGGTGAGGGCGACATGCTGCCCGGCGACGTCATCGTTGCCACGCACGTCTGCCCGGCCGCGCCGGTGACCCCGCACGACCCGGTGCCCTTCATGGGCTCGCCGGTGCCGATGGCGGAGAAGAACCGCCAGGAGGTCGACGCGCGGATGGAGGCGATCCTGGCGGTGGACACGACCCGCGGCAACCGCATCGTCAACGCGCGCGGCTTCGCCATCTCCCCGACGGTCAAGGAGGGCTACATCCTGCGCGTCGGCGAGCCGCTGCTCGACCTGATGCAGCACGTCACCGGGCGCCTCCCGGTCGTCTTCGCGCTGACGACGCAGGACATCACGCCCTACGGCAACGACCTCTACCACCTCAACAGCATCCTCCAGCCCGCGACCGCCACGGCCGCCCCGGTGGTCGGCGTCGCCATCACCGCCGAGGTGGCGGTGCCGGGTTCGGCCACCGGCGCGACACGCCTGGTGGATGTGGAGGAGGCCGTGCGCTTCTGCCTGGAGGTCGCCAAGGCGTACGGCGCGGGCGCCTGCCCGTTCTACGACGCGGCCGAGTTCGCCCGCCTCCGGGCGCTCTACGGCGACATGCGCCACCTGCAGACGCTCGGGCGCGGGGCGTGAGGCGGCGTGGGACGTGGGCCGTAGAGCGTGAAGCGTAGAGCGGAGGACACCCTTGTAGGGGCCGGCCCCCGTGCCGGCCCGGTTTCCGCGCCACCCGGCATCCGGTTCGCCGCCCGC
>DASSSV010000721.1:0-2209 GCA_035708265.1 Thermomicrobiales bacterium
CCTCGGCCGGCGCCAGGTCGTGGGCATCGAGGTAGAGCGCGATGGGGAGCAGGACGCACTCGCGCTGCCACAGCCGGGCGAACGACTCGAGCTCGCCCGGCGTCGCGGGCAGCGCCTCGGCCGGGAGGCGGTAGAGGTGCAGCCCGAGCGCGGCGGCGGCCCGCGCGGCGATCAGCCGCTTGCCGGCGGCGTCCGTCCCCAGGAGCTGGAGCACGGGCAGGCGCTCGCGCCCGTCCGCCCCTTCCACGGCGCGCACGGCGGCCTCCGCCACCGCGCGCTGCGAGGGGGGCAGCGGCGGCTCGGGGTCGGCGTCGTCCAGCGGGGCGAGCAGCGGGGCCAGGCGGTCGTCCAGGTAGTTCAGCCCCTTCAGGTAGTTGACGATGCGCTCGTCGGCGCGCAGCGGGCTGGCGGTCAGCGGCTGGGCGCCGGGCTGGGTGATCTCCAGCAACTGCCAGCGGCGCAACGGCCGTTCGGGCGAGAGGACGTCCCAGGCCGGGTCGTCGAAGAGCGCCAGCGCCAGCGCGAAGGTCGGGTACGGGCGGTGGGGATCGTCCTGCGCGCGGGCGCAGAGGGCCGCGACGCGCGTGTCCAACTCCAGCGCCGCGCAGAGCAGGAGCACCTCGCGCTCGAAGCGGGAGAGCCCGAAGCGCTCGCCGAGCAGCGCCAGGGCCGGCGGCGGCCCCGCGGCCTCGCGGTCGCGCATGACCGCCGCCGCCTCCCGCACCGCCTCGTCGGTCGCGGGCGGCCCGTGCCCGGGCTCGTCGCCCGCCCGCCGCAGCAGGCGCAGCCGGAGCCAGGCCAGCGCGGCGGCCAGGTAGGCGTCGTTGTGCTCCTGCCAGCGGTCGTGGTCGCTCATGTGATCGTCACCTGTTCCGTCTGGCGGAAGGTGGGCGGACTGGCGGTGTAATCGATCAGGATGCTGTCGACGCCGTCGACGCGCAGGCGCGCCGGGTAGGTCCCGGGCACCGCCGCCCGGACGACGAAGGTGAGCCTGTCGGTCGGCGCGGCGTGCGGTTCGGCCGCGATCTCGCGGTCGCCGAGCAGGAGCACGGCGGGCTGCTCGGGGCGCACCTGGGGCGCGCAGGTCAGGGTGAGCGTCGCGTCGCCGGCGCCCTCGCGCGCGGCGGTGATCGGCCGCGGGGTGGTGATCGCCGGCGCCAGGGCCAGCGGGATCTCGTTGGTCGTGCGGGTCTCCCCGCCCGCGGTCACGGCCGCATGCACGCGGTAGAGCCCGGCGACCCAGGCGTCGGGCGCGTCGGGCAGGGTGAGCCGGAACCCGTCGGCCGTCGTATTGGCGCCGAGCGGGACGGGGATCGGCGCGGGCAGGCGTGGGTTGGCGAACGAGACCGTCAGGTCGTCGCCGTCGAGGTGGTGCCCCTCGAAGACGAGGATATCGCCGGGCAGCGCGCTCGGCCGCTTGCCCTGGTCGGGGGGCAGGCCCGCCGCGGTCAGCGCGGGGAAGGGCGTCGGGTCCGGCCGGACCGCCGGCCCCGGGTCGCCGCGGCCCCGGGCCAGCACCGGCAGGGGCGCCTTGAGGGGGCGGGCGCTCTCGATCAGGACGACGGACACCTGGTAGGCGGCGGAGAGGCGGTACTGCGTCTGGAACGTCGTCCACAGCTTGGACAACTCGTCCAGCGTGAGGGGCTGCGGCGTGATCCGCACGCGCTCCACCTGCCGCTGCAGGTCCACCTGCTCCTGCAAGTTGTTCCCGTTGAGCGAGGCGGCGATCTCGTCGGCGCCGAGGACCGGGTGGTCGTGCAGGACGCGCATGGCGCGACCGAGCAGCAGGTGGCTGAAAACGTCGTCGTTGTTCTGCCCGTAGGCCGTCAGCAGGTAGTAGAGGGTGAGCGGCAGCGGCGCCGGCCCGACCTCGCCGGGCGCGGCCTGGCCGGGCAGCGACCGGTTGCGCCAGGCCGCGTCGATCGCGGTCTGGTAGAGGAAGAGGTTGAGCTGGTTGCCGTCGCCGTTGGCGTCGCGCGCCTTGTCCGGCGGGCGCATCGTCACGCCGGTGCCCGCCAGGTCGGGGTCGGCGTTGCACGCCTGGGCGAGCAGGTTGCGCAGGGTGGCGCTCACGGCGGCGATCGCCAGCGTGTTGCTCATCGGCCACCCACCTCCGCGCGCCGGCGCAGGTAGTCGTCGAGGCTGAGGCCCGCGGGGGCCGACGACGGTCGCGGGCGCGCCGGTTGCGGGGGCGTCGCCCGAACCTCGA
>DASSSV010000722.1:0-2547 GCA_035708265.1 Thermomicrobiales bacterium
CTAGCACGCGGGGGTACCTATGCTTTGACGGCCCGCGGCCCGTGCCCTACGCACCGCGCTCCAGCGTCGCGAGCTGATCTTCGACGAGCGCGACCAGTTCGCCCATCGTCGCGGCGTCGAAGGCGAGGCGGGCGCCGGCGGCGGTGAAGAGGTCGGGCAGGGGGCGGGTGCCGCCGAGGGCGAGCGCGCGGCGGTAGGCGGCGACCGCGGCCGGCTGGTCGCGGAGGGCGTTGCGCCAGACCTGTAGCGCGCCGAGTTGCGCGATGCCGTACTCGATGTAGTAGAACGGGATCAGGAAGATGTGGAGTTGCTGATACCAGCGCGCCACGCGCTCGGCCTCCAGCCCGCTCCAGTCGATCCCGCGCTCGAAGCGCTGGCGGAGTCGCAGCCAGGCGGCGTCGCGCGCGTCGCGATCCGCCCCCTCGCCGCTCGTGTAGATCCATTGCTGGAAGGCGTCGACCGCGGCGATGTGCCCCAGCAGCGTCAGGATACCTTCCAGGTGCTCCCTCCGCGCGCGCCGCGCGTCCTCCGGCGCGTAGAACCCGCCCTCGTCGCGCTCCAGGTAGGGCGCGCTCAGGAGTTCCATCGACATCGAGGCGACCTCGGCCATCTCCGAGCCGGGGTGGCGCTGCCAGATCAGCGGCTGCGCGTAGGACTCGAAGCCGTGGAAGGCGTGGCCGGACTCGTGCAGCAGCGTCCGCACGTCGCCCGCGACGCCCGAGGCGTTCATGAAGATGAAGGGCCGGCGGCGATGCGGGAGGCTGGTGCAGTAGCCGCCCGGCGCCTTGCCCTTGCGGCTCTCCAGGTCGAGCAAGTGCTCACCGGCCATCGTCTGGAAGTAGCCGCCGAGCGGCGGGTCCACCCGCTCGAAGATCCGCGCCGCCCCGCCGACCAGTTCGGTCGTCCCGTCGTAGGGGTGCAGCGGCGGCCGGCCCGCGGGGTCGCCGGAGGTGTCCCAGGGGCGCAGGGTGTCGAGGCCCATGCGCAGGCGGCGGCGCCCGTAGAGCCGTTCCACGGCCGGCGTGACCGTTTGCTCGACGGCGTCGTGGAAGCGCAGGCAGTCGTCGGGTGTGTAGTCGAAGCGGTTCCTCTCCTGGTGCGCGTAATCGCGGTAGGTGGCGAAGCCGGCGTTGCGCGCGATCTGCTCGCGGAGGGCGAACTGGCGGTCGAAGATGTCGGCCAGCTCGTCGCGCGCGGCGAGGTAGGGTTGTGCGCGCAGCCGGAAGGCGCGCTCGCGTACGGCGCGGTCGGGGCTGAGCAGGTAGGGGGCGAGCTGCGGCAGCGGCTTCTCCACGCCGTCCCACTCGACCGTCATCCCGCCGGTGATCTTGCGGTAGCGCGCGTTGAGGCGCTGCACCTCGGCGGTGAGTGGCAGATTCTCCTCGCGGAAGAGGTCACGCTGGTTGCGGAACTTGCGCAGCGGGACGGTCAGGTCGGGGCGCTCGTAGCCGAGGTCTAAGAGGCGCGCGCTGAGGCGGACGCGCTGCTCCTGCGCGCGCGGGCCGATCTCGGCGGCGAAGCGCAGATGGGCGGCCTCCTTCTGCGGGTCGGCCGTGTCGGTCGTGTAGGCGATATTGGCGAGCGCCTGCGCCTCGGCCAGCAGCTCGTCGAGCGCCGACCAGTCGCGCAGCCAGGCGTCGGCGTTGTCGCGGTCGAGCGGGCGGGCGGCCAGCTCGTCATAATACGGCACGATGTCGTCCCAGGTCGCGTCGGCGAACGCCCGGGGGGAGTCGGGCAGCGGGCGGGCGGTCATGCGGTTCCTCCTGGTGCATCGCGAACCCGGCAGCCGTGCGGGCGCCCCGAGGATAGCACAGGGGCGCCGAGTGACGAGTGATGAGTGACGAGTGACGTGGGGATGGGTGGGCGGGCGGTGGAATCTGCGCCTGAGTGGCCCGCGACCGCGAAGGTCGCCTGAGCGGACTGAGGACGTCCCGACCCGCCGGGTGCCCTCTGGGCGTGGGTTTCGCGGCGAGCGGGAGCGAGCCCCTAGCCGCGATTTCAATCGCGGGCGCGTCACACCGCCGGCGTGGCGCCGGGTCAATCGTCGCCCCGCGGCGCGCTCAATTCGGGGACGACGGGGACGGCCGCGCCGTCGCCGTCGAGCGGCAGAAGCGCGTCGTCGGGCAGGACGAGGTCGGCGGCGGACTCGAGGTCGGCGGAGCCGCTCGGGTCGGCGAAGGTGCGGGTGTAGAGGCGGTAGTAGAGGCCCTCGCGCGCCATCAGATCGGCGTGCGCGCCCTGCTCGACGATGCGGCCGCGGTTGAGGACGACGATGCGGTCGGCGCGCTCGACGGTGGTGAGGCGGTGGGCAATCACGATCGTGGTGCGGCAGCGCATCAGCCGCTCCAGCGCCTCCTGCACCGCGGCCTCCGACTCGTTGTCGAGCGACGATGTCGCCTCGTCCAGCAGCAGCACGCGGGTGTCTTTCAGGATCGCGCGGGCGATGGCGACGCGCTGGCGCTGCCCGCCCGAGAGGCGGATGCCGCGCTCGCCGACGACCGTGTCGTAGCCCTGCGGCAGGTCGAGGATGAAGCCGTGCGCGTTGGC
>DASSSV010000723.1:0-11397 GCA_035708265.1 Thermomicrobiales bacterium
GGCGTCCCGCTCGGCCGGCGACGCGCCGGGCCGGAAGCCGATGATGAGCTGCCCGGGCGCCGCCGCGCCGCGCGGCGGTGGTGGAGCGGGCGGCGGTCCCGCGGGCGGCGCGGCGAGCGCCCGCCCGCCCGGCGCCGCGAGCCCCGCCAGCAGCGCCAGCGCGACGACGACGCCCCAGATTCGTCCCATCCGTCCGCGCCCCATCGACCTCCCCCTCGCGATATCTCCTCGCCCGAGTAACGCTCGGGCCGCGGCGCCGGTCGCAGGAGGCGTGCCGGGGCCGCGGGAGAACGCGGGAGGGGAGGCACGAGACTGTGCCTCCCCTCACCGGTGTGTGCGGGCGCGTCGCCGCGCCGCGCGGAACGCCTACGGGTTGTGGATGTCCCAGAGGGCGTTGTCAGTCCAGCGGACGAAGACGAAGAGCGGACCGCCCGGGATGCTGGCCGCGGCCGGCGGGCCGACGATCTTGCCACCCAGGCTCACCCAGTCGGACCAGGCGCCGCCCGCGGCCATGTGCCGCTCGAAGGCGAAACCGAAGTTGCCGGCGGCGAAGGTGTAGAGCGTGCCGCCGTCGCCGGACACCGCCGCAGCGGGCGCCGCCACGAGGATGCCGCCGAGGTCGCTCCAGTTGCCCCAGTTGACGCCGTCCGTGGACGACTTGACGTAGAGGGCGTTGTCGGAGCCCTTGGCGAAGGCGTAGATCTGGCCGTTGAACCCGGCCGCGGCGGGCGCCGCCGTCAGGATGCCGCCGAGGCTGGCCCAGTTCGACCAGTTCGTGCCGTCGGCCGTCCACTTCACGTAGAGCGCCTTGTCGGAGCCCATCGCGAAGGCGAAGAGCTTGCCGTTGGCGCTCGCCGCGGCGGGCGGGGCCAGGAGGATGCCGCCCTGGTCCGCCCAGTCGCTCCAGTTCACCCCGTCGGCTGAGGACTTGACGTAGAGGGCGTTATCCGAGCCTTTGGCGAAGGCATAGAGCCGGCCGTTGAAGCTGGCCGCCGCCGGCGCCGCCGTCAGGATGCCGCCGAGGTTCTGCCAGTTGGAGAAGTTGCCGGCCGCGTCGGTCGACTTCGTGTAGAGGGCGTTGTCGGAGCCCTTGACGAAGACGTAGGCGCGGCTGCCGAGGCTCGCTGCGGCGGGCGAGTCGCTCAGGATGCCGCCCTGCGAGGCCCACGGCGTCCACGGCGCCGGCGGTTCGGTCACCGACGGCGGAGGCGGCGAACCCGACTCGCTAAACTGGCCGACGGACGTCCACGACGTACCATCCCAGGAGCCCTGGGCGAGGTTGAGCGTCGTGCCGTCGCCGACGAAGGTCGAGTAGATGGCGTACAGGTGGTGGTCGACCGGCGACTCCGCGATGTACGCCCACTTGTCGTTATTGGTGTCGATCGTCGTGACGCCGCCCGCCTGGTTCAGCGTGCGCAAGTTCCAGATGCGGTTGCCGGACTCCTCGACGAAGGCGAGCAGGTTGCGGTGGCTGAGCGAGAAGCCGTAGCGCGGGTTCTCGCTGTCGCCGACGTTATCGACCCTGAACGGCGACGGATCCGAATAAGCCGGCCACGGGTTGCTGTCGGCGCCCCGCGCGCGCTGGTAGATGCGGTAACTCGGGATGCCGCAGCAGGGCCCCGCGTCGTCGCCCTGCCAGGCGATGATCGGGTTGTTGTTCGCGTCCAGCATGATCGTCGGCCAGCGGTCGACGCTGCCGTTGACGTTGTGCGAGACCTGCTCGATCGAGCCATTGTTATCCCACACGCCAGCGGCATTCCGCTTGGCGTAGAAGATATCCCACTTGGCGTTACCGCCGCCCCAGGTCCCGTCGTTGAACGTGGCCTGCGACCAAGCGATGTGGATCGTGCCGGTGCTATCGCCGGCGATCTGCGCCCAGTGGTTGGCCTGCGAGCTGGAGACCACCTTAGTGGAGCCCGTCTGGTAGTTCCAGTTCTCGTCGAACTGGTCGTAGACCACATTGAGGCCGCTATCGACGTGGACGACATGGACCTTGTGGTCGGGCGTCCAGGCGACGGCCGGGAAGCACGGATTGGCGCACGTCCCGCCAGCGTTGGCGATCAGGTTGACGATCGGCCCCCAGCCGCCGGGAGTCCAGCGGCGGCCCCAGACGGTCGGGCTGTCGTCTTGCCAGACGGCCCACAGGTTCCCGGTCGCCGGGTCGATCGCCGCGCTGGGGTTCTTGCCGGCGCCGCCATCGATACGCTCGACGCCCCAGTTCGACAGGCTGGCCGGCGACCCGCTGCCGACCCTAAACATGGCGTGGAAGATCATGCCGGCAAACGCCGCGTCGGACCAGACGGCGTGCATGTTGCCGGCGTTGTCGGTGAGCAGGACCGGGTTATCGGGCGACTGGCTGCCCTGGACCGTCGCGTCCGGGGTGTAGCCCGGCGGCGAGGGCGTGGCGGCCACGGTGGGCTGCGCGCCGAAGTAGCCGACGAGCGACAGCACCATGCTGAGCGCGGCCACCAGTGCGGCGATGCGGCCGGCGAATCGGTTGAACCGAGGTAACCTCATGCGGCTCGCTCCTTACTCTCACTCCCTGGATCGACCTCACCTCGCGTTCATGGCATACGGCGCCCCTCCTCCAGCCTGGTCGGCCTAACCGCGGCACGCTCGCGGGCCCGCCGCGCCGGCGGCGACGACCTGCCGGCGCGGCCGGTGTGTTGTCGAAGTACAAGAGCCCTCGTGCAGTATAGGATTCGCCGGGGGGCGTGCTCCAGCGTGGCCGCTAGTACAATAGTCCCGTTCGGCGGGTAGCCCGGTCCCATTTGTCTCCGGCGAACTCCGTCTCCCCATCACCGTCGCGCCGGGTGGTGTCCGTTCGGACACACGTCGCTGGAACCCACTTGGTATCTGTAACGAACGAGAGGCGGCGCGGTTGCGCGGGGCAACGGCCCCCCTGTCCCCCCAATCCTGGGGGAAACCAGACCCGGACGCCACAGCGAGAGGGAGGGCGGTCACTCGACCTGGCCGATGTGACCGCCCTGGCGAAAGGACTCAACCTGTACAGCGGGTTCCCCCCAGGATTGGGGGGACAGGGGGGCCGCCCACGGCCCACATCAATGCGCCACCCGCACCCACAGCGCGTTGTCGGTGCCGCGCGCGAAGACGAAGAGATTACTATCCTGGCCCGCAGCGCCGGGCGGGCCAACGAGGATGCCGCCGAGGAACTGCCACGGGCCGTAGACGACGCTGTCGGTCGTCTGGCGCGCGTAGAGCGCGCCGCCGCCGCCCGCGGCGAAGACCGTCAGCGTCGGGGGGCCGCCGTAGGGCGTGTAGGCCGCCGCGGCCGGCGCCGAGGTGAGCGTCCCACCGAGCCAGTCCCAGTCGGCGAAGGTGTCGGGGCCGACGGTCCGCCGCTTGTAGAGCGCGCCGCCGCCACCGGCGACGTAGACGGTGACGCCGTTCTCGAAGCCGGCCGCGCCGGGGGCGTCGGTCAGCGTGCCGCCGAGCGTGTTCCACTGGCCGAACCAGGCGCCGGTCGGCGAGCGGCGGAAGTAGAGCCCATTATCCCCGCCGCGCACGAAGACGTAGACACCGTCGGGCGAACTGGCCGCCGCGGGCGGGCCGGTGAGGTAGCCGCCGAGCGCCTCCCAGCCGGAGGTGAAGTTGCCGTCCGGGTTGGAGCGGGTCAGATAGAGCCCGTTGTCGCCGCCGCGGACGAAGACGTAGAGCTGCCCGCCGAAGCTCGCCGCGGCGGGGGCGGCGGTGAGGGAACCGCCGAGGTTCTGCCAGGGCGAGAAGGTCTTGCCGCCGTCCGGGGTCCAGCGGGTGTAGAGGCTGTTGTCCGCGCCGCGGACGAAGACGTAGACGCGGTCGCCGAGGCTCGCCGCTGTGGGCGCGTCGGCCAGTGTGCCGCCGAGCGAGGTCCAGTCGCCCCAGCCGGACGGCGCGGGCGGGATCGCCGCGGGCGGCGCGGCGGGCGGCGGGGGCTGCTGGGCGGCAGGGGCGCCGACCGCGCGCAGGGTGTAGCGCACGCCCCATTGCCGCACGCCCGGCTGCGGCTGCTGCACGAAGGCCATCTGGACGATGATGCCGTTGACCGAGGAGCCGTAGCGCGGGTTCTCGGCGTCGCCGCCGCTGGCGCAACTGACGCAGTAGGCGGCGGTGTCGCGGTAGTCGGGCCAGGGGTCGTTGCCGGGCGCTTGCCGGCGCTCATAGATCTGGAAGTAGCCGGCCGGGCCGGCGTCGTCGCCCTGCCAGGCGACCCAGGGGACGCCGGCGGCGTCGAGCTGGATCGTCGGCCAACGGTCGATCGTGCCGGCCAGGTTGCGCGAGACGCGCTGCGGCGGCCCGCCGCCGTTCCAGGCGCCGTCGGTGGTGCGACGGTCGTAGTAGACCTCCCAGCGATTATTGCCGGCCGGCGGGCTCACCTGCGACCAGACGACGTCCACCGCGCTGCTCGGCTCGCCGACGATCTGCGGCCAGTGGTTGGCCTGGTTGGTGGAGAGGGCGCGGTAGCTGCCGGCGACGGGGTTCCAGTCGTGGTCGAACTCGTCGTAGACGACGCTCCGGCCGGCGTCGACGTGGACGACGTGGACGTGGCCGTCCGGCGTGGCGGCCACGGCGGTGTCGCAGGGCGTGTCGCAACTGCCGCCGGTGCGCGCCGTCAGGTCGATCGTCGGGCCCCAGCCGCCGCCCGGCGTCCAGCGCCGGCCGTAGGCCGTGCGGGTAGTGATGTCGTCCCAGGTGACGAAGACGTCGAGGGTGGCCCGGTCGAGGTCCATCGCCGGGTTCTTCCCCTTCCCGTTGTCGAGCCGCTGGAACGACCAGTCGCCGACGTTCGCGGGCGACTTGCCGGGACCCGGCGTGAAGAGGCCCGCGACGATCATACCGTTCCCACCGTCGTCGTCCCAGATCGCGTGGATGCGGCCGGCGCTGTCGGTGACGAGACGCGGGTAATTGGGCGCGGTGCCGGTCGCGCTCGTCGGGAAGGTGCCGCTCGTCGTCCAGGACTGGCCATTGTTCACGCCGTAGGCGATGCGCAGCGCATAGTCGCCCGAGGGCAGGACCTGCGAGAAGAGGGCGTAGAGCCGGCCCTCGGGCGGGTAGTCGGTGACGTAGACCCACTTGCTGTCACCGCCGTTGACCGTCGTGACCGGCCCGGCCGCCTCCGCGGCCGGCGTGCCACCCAGGACCGGGATCAGCCCCGGGGTCAGGCAGAGCAGGAAACCGCAAACGACGCCGAGCTTTGCCGAGTGGACGAAGCACATCATCAGCCGACCTCCTTCGCGTTCGAGCCAGGCAGGAGAGCGCGTGGCGGGAACATTTGGTGACAACCGCACGATGCGTGCCGCTGGCGAGTAGGGAGTAGAGAGTGGGGGTGGGCTGGCGTCTGAAGCCGCGCCTTGGGGCCGCCCCGCAGCACGAAGCCCGCCTGCGCAGGCTGGGACCTGATCGGCAATCCAGTTGTAGGGGGCGGCCCCGACGAGGAGACCGGTGCGGCTGAATGCGACGGCCCGGCCGGGCCTCCCGCGGCGGATTACTTCCGACTTCCGACTTCCGACTTCCGACTCTCGCCCCGCCCTGGGCCGCGCAACTGCCACCACAGGCGCAGCGCGCCGAGGAAGGTGCGCCAGATGACGCGCGGGCGGCTGACGGTCGGGCGACCGCTGGTGCGGGCCTGCATGGTGGTCGGGATCTCGCGCAGGGTGAAGCCGGCATCGTGCGCCTTGATCAGCACCTCGGCGAGGAAGACGATGCCGCCGTACTCGATCGTGACGCGGTCGAAGACGCGGCGGCGGTAGAGGTGGATCCAGTTGAAGTCGTGCAGCGGCACGCGGAAGAGGGCGCGCAGCATGGCCGGGTAGACCTTCGCGCCGAGCCGCATCCACCAGGTATAGCCGACGCGCCGCTCCCGCCGCCCGACGACGACGTCGCACCCGTCGGCGGCGGCGACGTAGTCGCGCACCTGCGCGGCGGTGAGCGGGCTGTCCACCGGACTGACGATCAGGAGTTCGCCGCGCGCCTCGGCGATACCGGTGCGGATGCCCGCGCCGATTCCGCCGTTGACCGCGTGGTGGGCGACGCGCAGGTGGGGTCGGGTCGCCGCCAGTTCGTCAGCGATCTGGCCGGTGCGGTCGCGGCTGGCGTCGTCCACCAGGACGATCTCGTGAGGCTGGCCGCTCGCCGCCAACTCGCGCTCCAGGTCGGCCAGCGCCGTGGCGAGGAGCGGCTCCTCGTTGTAGGCCGGGACAATCACGGTGAGCAGGTCGGGGGACGTCATCGCGCGCCCGGCCGTGCCGGCGAGCCAAGCCCGCGGCCTGGCCCGCGGTTGAAACCGCGGCTTAGGGCTCGCTCCGCTCGCCGCGAAGTCCGCCTCCGCGGACTGGGGCGAGGGGTTGGCGTCCCAACCCGCCGGGTGCCCTCTGGGCGTGGGTTTCGCGGCGAGCCGCGGCGAGCCTCCAGCCGCGGTTTCAACCGCGGGCCAGGCCGCCGGCGCGCCCCGTCCTGCCTGCGGGCGTCAACCATTGAGGTAATCGCGGATCGTGTCGCAGACGTAGGCGATCTGCTCCTCGGTCAACTCCGGATACATCGGCAGGGAGAGGCCCGCGCGCGCGACGCGCTCGGCGTTGGGGAACTGGCCTTCCTCCAGGCCGAGGAAGTCGAACGCCTGCTGCCGGTGGATCGGGATCGGGTAGTGCCGCCCGCTCTGGATGCCGCGCTCGGTCAGCGCGCGCTGGATACCGTCGCGATCCGGATGCCGCACGACGAAGAGGTGGTAGACGTGGCCACCCGGCTCGCGCACCTGCTCCGGCATGACGGCGCCCGTGCCCGCCAGCAGGGCCCGGTAGCGGTCGGCGTGGGCGCGGCGGGCGACGTTCCATTCGTCCAGGCGCGGGAGCTTGGCGCGCAGCACCGCGGCCTGCATCGTGTCGAGGCGGCGATTGTAGGCGAGGAACTGGTGGTCGTACTTCGAGCGCTGGCCGTAGTCGCGCAGCATCCGCACGCGGTCGGCCACGCGCCCGTCGTTCGTCGTCAGCGCGCCGGCGTCGCCGTAGGCGCCGAGGTTCTTCGAGGGGTAGAAACTGAAGGCGGCGGCGTGGCCGATGCTGCCGGCCCGGCGTCCTTCGTAGGTCGCGCCGTGGGCCTGGCAGGCGTCCTCTAGGACGAAGAGGCCGTGGCGCTCGGCCAGCGCCATGATCCGCGCCATGTCGGCCACCTGGCCGTAGAGGTGGACCGGGATGATCGCCTTCGTCCGCGGCGTAATCGCGCGCTCGATCGCGTCCACGTCGATCAGGTAGTCGTCCGCCCCGCAGTCCACCAGGATCGGCGTCGCGCCGACGAACGAGACGACCGAGGCGCTGACGATGAAGGAGTTGGCGACGGTGATGACCTCGTCGCCCGGCCCGACGCCGAAGGCGCGCAGCGCCAGTTCGAGCGCCGACGTGCCGTTGTCGAGGCCGACGGCGTAAGCCGCCCCACAGTACGCCGCGAACTCCTCCTCGAACCGCGCCACATCCGGCCCGAGGATGAACTGCGCGTTCGCCATGATCTCGTGCAGCCGCGGCTCGATCTCCCCGGCCAGCGCCGCGTGCTGCGCCTTCAGATCGACGAACGGGACTTCCAGGCGGGGCGTAGTGCTGGCCATAGGTCTCCTTCGGAGAGGACTAAGGACTAAGGACTAAGGACTAAGTGAGGTACGTCTCTACAACCGGGTGCTTGCCCTCCGTGACGATAGCCCACTTAGTCCTTAGTCCTTAGTCCTTAGTCCTTCTCGTATACCGGTGTGCGTCCGGCACGTCCTTGAGCCGCCGGGCGGGGATGCCGGTGACGATCGTGCCCGGCGCGACGTCGCGCGTGACGACCGCGCCCGCGCCGATCGCGCAGTCGTCGCCGAGGCGGATGCCGGGCAGGAGGACAGCATTGGTGCCGATGCGGACGCCCTTGCCGATATGCGGCCCGCGCATCTCGGCCAGTTGGATGCGGTCCATGAACTTGTCGTTCGCCATCGTCACGCTCGGGCCCAGAAATGCGCCCTCCTCGATCGTCGTCTCGCCGGTGACGTAGCAACTCGTCTGGATCTTCACGCGCGGGCCGATCTCGCAACTGTACTCGATCATCGTGCCGCGCCCGACGATGGAGCGCGCGCCGACGGTGCAGCCCTCGCGGATCGAGGCGAGGTCGCCGACCAGCACGTCGTCCGCCAGGATCGTGCCGGCGTAGAGGACGGCCTGCGCGCCGACCTGGCAGCGCGCGCCGAGGCGGAGCGGCGGGCGCGCCCCGCCGACCTGGTGCGTCGAGATGACGCTGCCCTTCGGCTCGCGCCCGAGGACCGCGCCGTCGTGGACCGTGCAGCCGTCGCCGAGGATCACGCCAGCGTGCAGGACGACGTGGTGGCCGATGGCGCAGTTCGCGCCGATCCGGCAGCCCTCTTCGACCATCACGCCGTTGCCGAGCGTCGTGCCGGCGCCGATCCGCGCGCGGGCGGCGACGACCGTGAAGTGGCCGGCGCGGACGTCGGCGGCCAGGCGCGCGGCCGGGTCGACGATCGTCGTGCGCTGGATGCGCGCGGTCGGTTGCTCGCGGTCCTCCGTCTCGGGCATCGTCCGCTACGCTCCCGCCCCGACCGGCGCCAGCGCGACCGGCGCGCCGTCCCGGCGCATCGAGGTCTGGATCGCTTCGATCACGCGCACGACGTCCACCGCGGCCCAGCCGTCGCTGCGCGGCCGCGCGCCGGTGGCGAGCGCGCCGAGGAAGTGGGCGCACTGGTTCTTGAGCGGCTCGCTCGCCTCGACGCGCGGGCTGATGATGTCGCCGTCGCGGACGAGCAGGCGGAACTCGCCGAAGGAGTCGACGTCGGTTTGCGCGTAGGCGACGCCCTTCTCGAAGATGCGCAGGCGCTCCAGGTTGTTGAGGTCGTCGAAGACGACGCGGCGCTCGCTGCCGACCGCGACGACCTCGCGCACCTTGTTGGGGTCGGCCCAACTGACGTGGATGTTGCCGATCACGCCGCCCGCGTAGCGCAGCGTGGCGAAGGCGACGTCCTCGTGGTCGTCGTGCCCGAGGAAGGAGCCGCCGACCGCCGAGACCTGCTCCGGCGTGGCGTCGAGCAGGTAGTCGAGGATCGCGACGTCGTGCGGGGCGAGGTCCCAGAGCGCGTTGACGTCCTCGCGGATCGGCCCCAGGTTGGTGCGCGTGGCGTGGAGGTAGTAGACGCGGCCGAACGACGGCGCGCGCATCACCTCCTTCATGCGCAGGATGCCCGCGTTGAAGAGGAAGGTGTGCCCGACCAGCAGCGTGCGGCCGGCCTCGTCGGCCAGTTCGGCCAGGCGACGACTGCTCTCACCGTCGGTCGTCAGCGGCTTCTCGACCAGACAGTGCTTGCCGGCCGCGAGGCTGTCGCGCACGAGCGGGAAGTGGGCGGTCGCCGGCGTGGCGATCACGACGGCGTCGACCGCGGGGTCGGCCAGGGCTTCGCGGTAGTCGGCGGTGACCCGGATGCGCGGGTAGCGGCCGGCGACGAAGGCGCGCCGCTCGGCCGTCGCGTCGACGGCCCAGCGCACGGTCGCCGGCAGTTCGCTCATCACCCGGAGGTAGTTGACGCCCCAGTAGCCGCACCCGATGACCGCGATGCCGGGCGTGCCGCCGCTCATGCCTCCCCTTCTCCCTCGCCCCTCCCCAGGAGCGCGGAGAATTTAACATAGTGGCGGGAGAGAAGTCAAAGCGAGTGATGAGTGGCGAGTGACGAGTGGGCAGTGCACGGAGACCGTCTCCGCGAGGGATGCTGAGCCCGCGCAGGCGGCCGCGCACGCGCCATGCCCCCTGGCCGCGCGCGCGCGCGCGGCCTATAATCTGCCGCGGTGTTAGCGATGAGCGGGCAGGCAGCCGGGCGGCGCGCGCCGCGTCCACGGGGGTGATGAGAAGCGTCGCACGGCCGGCGGCGGTGGGGATGGTCGCGCCCGCGGCGGAGCGCGGTCGGCAGGCAACGACCGGCGCGCGGTGGGCGGCGCGGCTCGGCCCGCCCTGCCTCTACGTCCTCGTCGCGGTCCTCTTCTCCTGGCCGCTGCCGGCGCGCCTCAGCACGGCGGTCCTCGGCGCGAGCAACGACGTCTGGGCGCACCTCTGGTGGCTCTGGTGGGTGCGCGAGGCGCTGCTGCACGGCCACAACCCCTACGTCACCGACCGGCTCTACTTCCCCTACGGCGCGCCGCTCTACCTGATGGGCATGGACCTCGTCACGGCGCTCCTCGGCGTGCCGTTGCAGGCGCTATTCGGGCTGGTCGCGACGTACAACCTGCTGGTCATCGCGGCGGCGGCGTTCGGCGCCTACGCCGCGTACCTCCTGGCGCTCGACGTGACCGGCTCGCGGGCCGGCGCGCTCGTCGCGGGCGCGCTCTTCGGCTTCGCGCCGCTCCAGGCGTCGTTCGCCAACATGGGCCAACTCGAACTGGTCTCGGTCGGCTTCCTGCCGCTGGCGGTCCTCTTCCTGCTACGGCTGCGCGACCCGGCGCGCCCGCGCGACGTCGCGCTCGCCGCCATCTGCCTCGCGCTGGCGGCGCTGTCGTCGTGGTACCAGGCGCTCGACATCGCGCTCTTCGCCTCCGTCTACGCCGTCTCGGTGCTGGTGGTGTTCGCGCTGGCGCGAGACCGGGCGCGCGCGGGCCGCTTCGTCGCGCGGCTGGCCGCGGCGGGCGCGCTGGCCGCCGCGCTCCTCTCGCCGCTGCTCCTGCCCGCCGTGCGCGAGGCGCGCGCCGGCGGCGTCGCCGCGACGCCGCGGGAGTGGATCGCGTCGGCGTCGCTCGACCTGACCGGCGCGTTCCGGCCGAACGCGCTCCACCCGCTCCTCGGCGGCGGGCAGGAGTTCGCCACGGCGCTCGGCTACGTCGCGCTGGCGCTGGCGCTCCTCGGCCTCTGGGCCGCCCGCCGGCGGGCGGCGCTCTGGGCGACGGTCGGTGCGGTCGCCTTCGCGCTGGCGCTCGGGCCGTACCTCCTCGTGGACGGCCGGCGCGTCGGCGGGGCGGTCCTGCCGTACAACCTGCTCTACGCCCTGCCGCTCGGGAGCATCGCGCGGGCGCCGGTGCGCTTCGAGGTCCTGACGCTGCTGGCCGGCGCGGTGCTGTCGGCGTGGGGCGTCGCCTGGTTGGCCGGGCGCGCGGCGACGTGGCGGCCGGCGCGGGCCGGCGCGGCGCGCGCGCTGGTGGCCGCGCTGGCGCTGACGCTGGTGCTGGCCGAGTGGCTGCCGGCGCCGCGCCCCCTCCAGGCGGCCGGCGGCGACGCCGCCTACGCCGCGCTGGCCGCCGGTCCGCCCGGCGGCGTCTACGAGCTGCCCTACGACGCGATCGCGCGCGAGATGTACTGGCAGACGCTCCACGGCCGGCCGCTCGTCGGCGGCTACATCTCGCGCAAGGTCCCCTACCCACTCCTCGACGCCGTCCCGGTCGTCAAGCAACT
>DASSSV010000724.1:0-11080 GCA_035708265.1 Thermomicrobiales bacterium
GCTGTCGTCGCGCGGAGCGTGACCGGGACGGAGAAATAGAGGCTGCCCGCCCCCGCGCCGGTGAAGGCCGGGCCGGTCGTGAGTCGCATCGCGGCGGTCTGCGCGTAGCCCTGCTGGAACTGGTCGAAGGGCGGCATCTGCTGAAGCGCCTCCGCCCCGGGCTCCCAATATGAGTAGGCCCTGGCGTATTCCTTCCGGTTGATCGCGTTGTAGAACGAGCGGAGGGCCGCGTCGGCGCTGCTGCGGTCGTCGAGGTAGCCCGCGCCGTCGATGGCCGCCGGGCCGGGCGTCGCGCCGGGCGGGAGCGGCGACGTCTGGCCCTGGCCCGCGCAGGCGTCCGCCAGCAGGCCGGCCACGTCGGTACCGGCCGGCGCCTCCCGGATGCTGGCCGACTGGATGGCGAGCGGGTGGAAGGGCGGCGCGGTCTGGATCTGCGGCCGGCCCAGGTGCAGGACGTAGCAGCCGGCGAAGCGCTGGCTCGCGCCCGCCTTCGTCGTGGCGTCCAGGACGACGGGGACGCTGTAGTAGAGTTGCCCGGCCCCGACGTCGCCGCGCACCTGGCCTGTCGTGGGGCGCACGGAGGCGGTGTCGGCGTAGCCCTGCTGGAACTGGGGGAAGGGCGGGAGTTGCGCCGGGCTGACGCCGCGCTCCCAGTAGCCGTAGGCGCGCGCGTACTCGCGGCGATTGATCGCGTCGTAGTAGGACCGGATCACCGCCTCGGCGGTGCTGCGGTCGTCGAGGTAGCCGGCTTCCGGCCGGCCGGTCGTGTCCGCCGGCGCCTGGGTCGGCGCGGCGGTGGGTGGTGGCGGCGCGGGGGCCCGGGTGGCGGTGGCCGTGCTGGCCGGCGTGGGGACGAGGGTCGGGGTTGCCGTCACGGGCGGGGTGGTGGCCGTGGTGGTCGGCACAGTCGGGCTCACAGTCGGAGTCGGCGCCGGCAGGGCGGCGGTGGTGGCGAGAGGCGTCGCGGGCGGAGACGTCGCGGGCGGGGAGGCGGGGGCAAGCGGCGTCGCGGCGATTTGCGTGGGCGTCGGCGTCGGCTGCCCGCCGCAGGCCGCCAGGAGCGCCAGCGCGGCGACGAGGCAGGCGAGTATAGCGTGAAGGCGGAACCATCGGGTGCGCACGGTGCGGATCGTCCTTCCGTTCGGGTCGTCGGCGTCGTGGCGCCCCGCGAGCCCGGGGCGCTCGTCGCGGCCCGCACACGGCGGGCACCGCGATCTCACCCATCGGAGACGCGGCGGGGGGCCGCGAGGTTAACGCGCGGCGCGCCCACGAGAGACGAACGCACACACTGGATACCAGGGGCATACGGCTTACATCCGCGCCTCAGGCGACTCTGGGGGCGAGGCGTTGGCCAAAGCGGTGCCGGGGATGGTTGGCCGCGGGGCACCGCGGTGGAGTGGCGGCGGCG
Source organism: Thermomicrobiales bacterium (assembly GCA_035708265.1). Classification (GTDB taxonomy): domain Bacteria; phylum Chloroflexota; class Chloroflexia; order Thermomicrobiales; family CADCWN01; genus DASSSV01. The sequence goes on from DASSSV010000724.1 coordinate 1,409, forward strand.
ATGCGCCCACCACCGTCGATGGTGGGCGCCGCTGCGCACCCGCTGCCGCGCCTGGGGCTGCTGTCCGGCGGGCTGGGGGGTGACCGATCCGGAGCAGCGGCGGCCGCCACAGGATTAGTCGAGATCTTCGCGAGTGACGCCGTCAGCCTCCAGCGCGTAATCGGCACCAAAGGCCAGCGCCGGTGTCCGAAACCCGGGGGAGGCGTCACCCGCCGCGATGCGCCGCACCGCCGCCAGTGCTGCCCGCGCCGTCCACTCGACCCCGGCCTCGGGGCCATGCAGCCGCGACACGGCGGTGCGCCCCCGGTCATCCCGCACCTCGCCCCAGACATGGGTCACGGTCTTCGCGCGCTCGTCCGCGGTCGGTCCCGGCGTCACCCCACGTCCGGCGAGGTTGCGGACTGCCTTCACCGTGAAGAAGGGGCGCAGCATGGCCATCGCGGCCAATTGTCGCCGCAGCGCGGTCGGTAGCACCGCATAGTCGACAATGTTGGGGATGCCAGTACTGTAGTGGGCGGTGAAGATATCGCCCCAGGTCAGCTGTGTCGCCGGCAGCGGACCGTGGCCAAAGTCGATCAGGCGGGTCTGCCCGGCGCGCTCGGGTGGCGCCAGGCGCCCGTCGCGTCGCACGCGGTTCCCAAAGGGGACCATCTCGATGACGGTCCGCTGGGTGCCCGGGGGCAGACCGGCCGGGCCTTGACTATGAAAGGCGAGGGCCAGCTGGGTGGCCGAGGGCAGGCGGCGCTTGAGGTGCATCGCGAGGCAATCGGTCGGCACGACATCGAAGCCGACCGCCGGCAAGAGCATCACACCCCGTGCCTCGGCTTCCGCGTGACGGGCGGCGAGGGCCTCGAAGACGGGGAGTTCACCGGTCAAGTCCAGGTAATGGGTCCCGGTGCGCAGGCAGGCCTCCACCATCGGCTGGGACGTGTGCATAAACGGGCCGGCGCAATGCAGCACCACCGGCACATCCGTGAGAGCCTGGTCGATGCTCGCCGCATCACCCAAGCCGAAGACACGGTGCGCCACCGCGAGTTCCGCCGCCAGCCGCGCGATCTTGGCTCCATCGCGCCCGGCAAGAGTCGGTTGGAGCCCCTGCTGGACGGCGAGGCGAGCAATCGCCTCGCCGACAAACCCGTTCGCGCCATACAGGAGGAAGCGAGCTGCCATGCCAGGGCCTCCTTGACGTGCCGAAGCGGCGGCGCCGTGGAGCCTGCGTATCCTCGATGTCCGCGCGCCGAGCAACCCCATCGCAACGGTTGGCGCGGCGATGAGCAGGCGCCGGGTGAGCGCCGAGGAGTCGTGGTCCCTCTCAATGAGCCGGGTACGCAGCGGACGTGATACGGCGTGCCCCAGGGCCACCGTCACGCCCCCGCGTTCCATCCCTCTGCTCTTGGCTCGACCGGCGCATGCACGACCTCGCCAGCCGGCGGTTGAGGCTGCACCTCACCGGCCTGTGGCCACGAAGTTGGCCCCGCCGACGCACGAGGCGAGCCATACCGGCCAAAGCGGTATCAGCCGAAGCCGAGTTTGTTCGCGGGCACCCCGGGGAGTATATCTGCGATGGGCCTTGTTGGCAACGAACTAGCGCTTGAGGACACCGAGGGCGGTGTCAAAGTCCGGGGAGGGCGCCGAGCAGGCGGAGGGCGCGGCCGCCCGTCGAGTGTGCGCACGGCGGGCGCCGCGGGCTCACATGGTAGAGGCGCGGTGAGGTGGCGCGAGGTTAACGCACGGGGGTGGGAGGGGATGACAGTGCGCCGGCTGTTGGGGCCGCGCCCGCGGTTGAAACCGCGGCTAGAGGCGCCTCACGGCGCCGCGAAACCCGCCTGCGCGGGTTAGGACGCAACCCAGTCCGCGCAGGCGGCCTTCGTGGCGGCCGCGAGCCGTCTCCAGCCGCCGTGTCGGCCGTCAGGCGAGGCTGCGGACGAGGGCGGCGGGGGTGACGCGGTTGCGGCCGGCCGCCTTGGCCTGGTAGAGCGCCTGGTCGGCGGCGGCGAGCAGCGCGGCCGGTGTATCGTCGCGGCCGGGGGTCGTCACGGCGACGCCGATGCTGACGGTGACCCGCTCGCCCGCCGTCGAGGTCGCGTGCGGCAGGCCCCGCAGTTCGACGGCGGCCCGCAGCCGCTCGGCGATCGCCGCCGCGCCCTCGGGGTCGGTGTTCGGCAGGACGACGGCGAACTCCTCGCCGCCGTAGCGCGCGACGACGTCGCCGGCGCGGCGGACGGCGCCGGCCAGGGCCCCGGCCACGGCCCGCAGACACTCGTCGCCCGCCTGGTGGCCGTAGGCGTCGTTGTAGCGCTTGAAGCAGTCGATATCGACCATCAGGAGCGCGAGCCAGGCGTTGGCGCGCCGCGACCGGCTCCACTCCAGGTCGAGCGCCGCGTCGAAGTCGCGGCGGTTGGCCAGGCCGGTCAGGCTGTCGGTCGCCGAGAGGTGGCGCAGCAGGCGATTGGCCTCCTCGAGCTGGCGCGTGACCTGCACCAGTTCCTCCTCGCGCGCCTTGCGCCGGTCCATCTCCTGCTTCAGTTTCAGGGCCGAGCGGACGCGGGCCAGGAGCTCCATCTCGTTGAGCGGCTTGGTGATGTAGTCCACCGCGCCGGCCTCGAAGGCTTCCTGCAAGTCCTTCGTCTCGGCCCGCGCCGTCACCGCGATCACCGGGATGTCCCGCAATTCGGGCTCCGCCTTGATCCGCTGGATGGCGACGAGCCCGTCCATCTCCGGCATGATCAGGTCCATCAGGACGAGGTCGACCGGCGCGGGCGGTCGCGCGGGGGCCGCGCCGACGGCCTCGCTCAGCCCCAGGTGCTCCCAGGCTTGCGCGACCGAGTCGGCGGCGACCACGTCGGTGTACCCGACCGACTGGAGGATCGCCGTCAGCATGGCGAGCATGACGCGGCTGTCGTCGACGACGAGGATGCGCATGGTGTTCCCGTATCCCTTACTCTGTCCCGTTCTGGCCTGGCGCGGCGCGACCCGCCAGCAGGTCGCGGACCGCGGCCGGGAGCGCGTGCGCGGCGAGCGAACCTTTCGGCACGAACGCCCGCGCGCCGGCGTCGAGCGCCCGCCGCCGGCGTTCCGGCGCGTCGTCGCCGCTGGTGACGACGACCGGCAGGTCGCGGAGGGCCGCGGCGAGGTCCAGGCCGGAAAGGCCGTCTAAATCCAACCCGGCGACGACGAGCGCGTAGCGGTTGGCCCGCGCCAGGGCCAGCGCCTCCGTCCCGCTCGCCACGGCGTCGACCGCGCAGCCGGCCTCTTCGAGCAGCATGGTCTCCAGCAGCCGCACGGTCGCCGAGTCCTCCGCCAGCAGCGCGCGCGGCATGCCGGCCGGCGCCGCTGCGACCAGGGGCGCGGGGGCGGGCGCGTCGGCCGCCCAGGAGCGCAGTTCCTCGGCCGGGCCGCTGGCCGAGGGCTCCGCCGCGCCGTCGTCGCCGGCCGGCCGGTCCACCAGCGCGCGCAGCGCGTCAAGCGCCCGGAAGAGGAGGTCCGCCCCGGCCGCGTCGAGCGTCCGCCGGCCGTCGCGCAGGCGGGCCAGCGCGTCCTCGAGGGCGTGGGCCAGCGCGCCGACCGCGGCGAGGCCGAGCATCGCGGCGCCGCCCTTGATCGTGTGCGCGGCGATGAACATCGCGCGGATCGGGGCGGGGTCGGCCGGGTCGCGCTCCAGGGCGAGCAACTGCGCGTCGAGCGTCGCCAGGTGCTCCAGCGCCTCTGCGCGGAACTCGCGCAGGAAGGGCGTCAGGTCGAGCGTCACGAGTCCCCTCCCCGCGCGGCGCCGCAGAGCCGCAGCAGCAGCGGGGCGATCCCGCCGAGCGGCGCGACGTGGTCCACCGCCCCGAGGCCGATCGCGGCGGCCGGCATCCCGAAGACGACCGAGGTCGCCTCGTCCTGGGCGACCGTGATCCCGCCGGCCCGCTTGAGGTCGGCCAGGCCAACCGCGCCGTCGTCCCCCATGCCGGTCAGCAGCACGCCGACCGCCGCGGGGCCGTAGGTGGCCGCGACCGAGCGGAAGAGGACCGTCGCCGAGGGCCGGTGCCCGCTGACCGGCGGCTCCTGGGTCAGCGTCAGCGTGCGGCCATGCACCGCCAGGTGCCGCTCCCCCGGCGCGAGGTAGATGCCCGGCCGGTCGAGCGGCAGCCCCTCGGCGGCGAGGCGCACCGGCAGCGCGCACTGGGGCCCGAGCCACTCGACGATGCCCGGCGCGAAGCCCGGCGCGATGTGCTGCACGACCAGGACCGGCAGCGGGAAGTCGGCCGGCAAGCGGGGCAGGATCGCCTGGAACGCCTGGGGGCCGCCGGTGGAGGCGCCGATGGCGACGATCTGCGGCCGGCCCGGCAGGAGGCCGGGCCGCAGCGGCGGGCGCGACGCCGGGCGCGGGGGCGGCGGGGCCAATTGCCCGGTGTTGCGGCGCTGGACGACCTTGACGCGGGCCATGCTCTTGACCGTCCGCAGCAGTTCGGCGGCGGCGGGCCGGCCGTCCGGGCCGAAGCCCGGCTTCTCGACGATCGCCAGGACGCCCGCGTCGAACGCCTCGCGCACGACCGCGCGGTCGTCGCGGGCGGCGCTGGCCGTGACCAGCACGATCGGGACCGGCTGCTGCTGGAGGATCAGGCGGGTCGCCTCCAGGCCGTCTAACCCCGGCATCCGCAGGTCCATCGTGATCACGTCGGGGCGGAGTTGCGCCGCGGCGCGGACCGCCTCGGCCCCGCTGGCGGCCCAGCCGGCCGCCTCCAGCTCGGGGTCGCCCTCCAGGAGGGCCAGGAGCAGGCCGCGCTGGACGCGCGAGTCGTCGACCACCAGGACGCGCAGCCGCGCGCCGGCCGGGGCGGGGGTCATAGCAACCTGCCGATCGTGTCGAGGAGTTGCCCCTGGTCGAAGCCGCTCTTGACGATGTAGGCGTCGGCGCCGGCGGCGACGCCCCGCTCGCGGTCCTCCGGCGCGCCGAGCGAGGTCACCAGCACGACCGGGGTGAGCCGCAGCCGCTCGTCGCGCCGGATCTCGGCGGTCAGGCCGAAGCCGTCCAGGCGGGGCATCTCCACGTCGGTGACGACGAGGCCCACCGCCTCGGCGCGCAGCAGGCGCAGCGCCTCCTCGCCGTCCGCCGCCACCGCGGTCGCGTAGCCGGCGGTCTCCAGGATGCTGCGGACGAGCGTGCGCGTCGGCAGCGAGTCGTCCACGACCAGCACGCGCCGCTGCCGCCGCGGCGCCACCGCGCGCGTCGCTCGCGGCCGGCGCCGGGCGCGCGCCGCCCGGCCGCTGGCTCGACTTGAGGAGGTCGGCCGGGTTGAGGATCGTCACCGCCTGGCCGGAGCCGAGCACCGCCGCGCCGGCGACGTTGCGGACGCGGCGGAGGGGCCAGCCGAGTCGCTTGACGACGAGTTCCTGCTCGCCGGCCAGCCGGTCCACCAGGAAGGCCACCCGGCGGTCCTCCTGGCGCAGCACGAAGAAGGGCCGCCAGGCCCGCCCCTCCGGCTCGGCCTCGCCGCGCGGCAGTTCCAGCACGTCGGCCAGCGCCACGACCGGCACCGGCCGGCCCTCCACCGCCACCGCGGGCTGGCCGCCCAGGCTGACCAGGTCGGCCTCGCGCGCCCGCGCGGTCCGCTCGACCAGGGCGGCCGGCACGGCGAAGCAGCGGTCGCCCTGCTCGACCAGGATCGCGCGGGTGGTCGCCAGCGTCAGCGGGACGCCGATGACGAAGCGCGCGCCGCGCCCGGGGGCGCCCTCGATCGCCACGTCGCCGTTGAGGCGCTGGACGTGCTCGCGCACCACGTCCATCCCGACGCCGCGGCCGGAGGTCGCGGTGACGGCGGTGCGCGTGGTGAAACCGGAGTGGAAGATCAGGTCGAGCGCGGCCTGGTCGTCCAGCACCTGCGCCTGCGCCTCGGACAGCAGCCCGCGGCGCACGGCGGTCGCGCGCAGCCGGTCGGGGTCGAGGCCGGCGCCGTCGTCCTCCAGCACGATCTCGACGGTGTTGCCGCGCTGCGCGGCGGCCAGCCGCACCGTCCCGGCCCGCGCCTTGCCGCGCGCCTGCCGCTCGTCGGGCGACTCGATGCCGTGGTCCACCGCGTTGCGGAGCATGTGCATCAGCGGGTCGCGCAGGAGTTCGAGGATCTTGCGGTCGATCTCGGTCTCGCCGCCGTCGAGGGCGAGGCCGACCTCCTTGCCCGCCTCGCGCGCCTGGTCGCGCACCAGCCGCTCGAAGGGGCCGAAGAGCGTCGCCACGGGCACCAGCCGCGCCGCCAGCACCTCGTCGCCGATCCGCTGGGCGACGAGGCCGAGCTGCGCGGTGTCTTGGCGCAGTTGCGCGACGAGGTCGTCGACGCGGCGCAGCGTCTCCTGGGCGCGCTGCTCGGCCCGCTCGGTGAAGGCCAGCAGGGTGTCGAGGTCACGGGCGGCCGGGCCGTCGGCGGCGCCCGCGCGGCGCAGGCCGGCGCGCAGGCTGCGGGCGGCGCGCCAGTCGCGCCGCCACTGGCCCAGCGTATCCCGCAGTTCCGCCAGCGCACCGAGGCGCTGCTGGATCTGGAGCTGCGTCACCGCCAGCTCGCCGCTCTGCGCCAGCAGGGCGTCGAGTTTGTCCACCGCCACGCGCACGCTCTCGCCCGCGCGAACCGGCCCGTCCGTGACCGGCGCGGGCGGCGGCGGGGCGGCGGGCGGTGACGCGGCGGGGACCGCCGGCCGGCGTGTCGCGGCGTCGAGCGCCGCGAGGGTCGGGGCGTAGTCGGCCGGCTCGGGCGCGCCGGCCGCGCCGAGGGGCGCGACGAGCGCGACCGCGCGGCGCGCGGCGTCGAACCAGGCGGACGACGGGCGGTCGCCGGCGTCGCGCGCCGCGGCCAGCGCGGCCTCCAGCGCGTGCGCCAGCCGTTCGAGCGGCGCCGCCGCCACCGCGCGCGCCGCGCCCTTGAGGCTGTGGGCGTCGCGCAGGAGCGCGGCGAGCAGGCCGGGCCGGGCCGGAGCGCCCCCCTCGTCGCGCTCCAGACGCCCGAGCGTCTCCGCCAGCCGGCCGGCGCGCTCCGTCAGTTCGGCGTCGAAGGTCGCCCGGAGGCGCGCCGCGCGCGGGTCGGTCTCCACCACGAGTCGCCCTTCCTCGTCCTACGCCTGGTACTGGGCGATCAACTGGTTGAACCGCCCGGCCAGGTCGTTCAGGTTCTCGGCCGCCTGCTGCGTGTTCCTGGTCGCGGCCAGGTTCTGCGTCGCGGCCTGGTTGGTGTTGCCCATCGCGGCGGCGATCTGCTCCATGCCGACCGCGTGCTGGCGGACCGAGGCGGCGATCTGCGCCGCGGCCTGCGCCGTCTGCTCGATCACCTCGGCCAGCTCGTCGATCGTCCGGCCGGCCTGGTCGATCAGTTGCGTGCCGGTATCGACGCCCTTGGTCCCCTGCTCGGTGGCGAGGACCGCCGCGTTGGTGGCGCGCTGGATGTCGGAGAGGATCGTGCGCACCTGGGCGGTGGCCGCCTTCGACTGCTCGGCCAGCGCGCGGATCTCCTGGGCGACGACCGCGAAGCCCTTGCCGTGCTCGCCGGCGCGACCGGCCTCGATCGCGGCGTTGAGCGCGAGCAGGTTCGACTGGTCGGCCAGGTCGTTGACGGCGGCGATGATCTCGCCGATCTGCTGCCCCTGCTCGGAGAGGGCCAGGATGTTCTCGGCGATCGACTGCACTTTCTGGCGGATGTCGGCCATGCCGTCGATCGCCTCGCGCACCGCGCTCACGCCGTCGCCCGAGACCCGGTTGGCCTGCTGGGTCGCCTCGGAGACTGTCTCGGCGAGCTGGACCGCCTGCTCGGCCGAGGCGCGGACCTCGGTCACCGTCGCCGTCGTCTGGGCGATCGCGGCCGACTGCTCGGTCGTGCCGGCCGCCTGCCGCGAGGTCGCCGCCAGGATCTCGCTGCCGGCGCTGGCGAGGTTGTGCGAGCCCTCCTGCAGCTCGGCCACCAGCGTGCGCAGGTTGACCGCCATCCGCTCGAAGGCGACGCCCAGGACGTCGCGCGAGGAGTGCGGGCGGACGCCGGTGGTGAGGTCGCCGCGCCCGATCGCGTCGGCGGCGCCGGCGAGGCCGTGCAGGTAGGCGATCGTCGCGCGGAAGGCGTCGGCCATCTGGCCGATCTCGTCGCGCGAGCGCACGTCGACGCGCTGGTCGAGTTCGCCGCGCGCCAGCCCCGACGCCGCGGCGGTCACCTGCCGCACGCCGCGGCCGATGCTGCGCGAGAGGAGCAGGCCGAGGCCGACCGCGACGAGCAGGGCGACGCCGATGGCGACGGCGATCAGCCGCTGCGAGTTGGCGAAGACCGCGGCGCTCTGCGCGCGCATGTCCTGGCTTTCCCTGACGTTGAAGGCGATCAGCGGGCTGAGGCTGGCGTCGAGGCTGGCGAAGAGTTTCTTGCCGTCGCCCTGGAGATAGGCCGCGGCCTCGTCGTGGCGGTTGGCCCGCGAGAGGGGCAGGAAGCGGCGGTCGCTGTCGTCCTCGTAGGTCGCCCACGCCTGCTTGATCGTCGGCAGCGCCGCCTGCTCGGTCGGCGTCGTCGCGAGCGGCTCGTACTGCTTCAGCGCGTCGTCGGCCGCCTGCCGCGCGCTGGCCATGTCGCGCTCGTCGGCGGCCTGCTCGGCCGGGTCCGACGAGAGGTTGTGGGCCAGCTGCGCCGCGCGGAAGCGCGTCGTCGCCGCGTCGAAGGTCGAGAGGTAGTAGACCGACGGCAGGCCGTTGGTGGCGATGTCCACCGCGACCTCGTTGACGCGGCCCAACTGGACTGCGCTGAAGATCCCAAGCGCGGCCAGCAGCAGCGCCAGGCCGAGGAAGCCGCCGAGCAGCTTCATCCCGATCGTCACGCGCCAGCCGCGCGACTCCTCCCGGCCCCGCGCCTCGCCGGCGCCGTCCCGGCCGCCGCCCGGCGCCGGCCGGTACCAGTTCCCTTCCGGCGCCTCGCCGGCCACGGCCGGCGGCGCCACCTCGACGGTTCGCATCCGCACTTTCCCGTTCACGCCCACGCTCAGCCCTCGCTACGCGACTTCTTCGACAACCTCGAACTGGCCGCCGGCCAGCAGGTATTCCAGGTCCAGCACGGCGACGCGCGCCCCGGCGATGCCCCGGACGGCGCCCGCGCCGGCGAGCGGCCGGTCGAGCGCGTCGAGGTCGAGCCGGCGCACGCCGAGCACCTCGTCAATCAGCAACCCCACCGGACCGTGCGGCGACTCCACCAGCGCGACGTGCGCGCCCTCCGCGGCGGCCGGCGTGCCGGGCAGGCCGAGCGCGACCGCCAGGTCGAGCACCGTCACCAACTCGCCGTGGACGTTGAGGATCCCGGCGACGTGGGCCGGCGTGCAGGGCAGCGGCGTCAGGCCGGCCGCGCGCCGCAGCGAGCGCAGCAGCCGCAACTCGACGGCGTACTCCTCGCCGCGCAGGCGGAAGAGCAGCGCCTCCGTCCCGGCCGCGTCCCCGCCCTCGTCGGGCGTCTGGGCCAGCAGCCGCGCGCGCTCGCGCAGCAGCCGCACCGCCGCGCCCTCCGGTTCGTCGCCGCCGGGCACCGCCCCGGTCCAGTCGTGGGCCATCCTCGCGTCCCCTCCCCGACTCACGCCGCGCCGCCGAGCACCGCCAACTGGGCCTCGACCGCCCGGCGCAGGTCGTCCGCCGTCAGCCCGTCGCCGCCGGGCACGGCCCGCTCGCCCGGCTCGGCCGCGAGCAGCCGG
>DASSSV010000725.1:0-3462 GCA_035708265.1 Thermomicrobiales bacterium
CCCGCGCCGCCAGCCCCATCGCCGGCCCCGTCGGCCGCGCCGTTGCCCTCGCCCTCGGCCGCGCCGAAGCCGTCGTCCTCACCGGCCCCGTCGTCGTCGCCCGCGCCATCGCACGGCCCGGCGGCGCCGCAGAACAGCCCACAGGCCGCGCCGGCCAGCAAGGCGACGCCAGCCGCGTCGCCCTCGCCGAGCCCGTCGCCCAGCCCCTCGCCGTCGCCCAGCCCGTCGCCCTCGCCGAGTCCATCGCCGAGCCCGAGCCCGTCGCCGTCCCCGTCGCCGGCGCCGCCGCTCGGCCCGGACCCGAACGCCCCGGCCGGCCCGCTGACGATGCCCGGCGACGCCGCGGTCCTGCCCGGCCTGACCGGCTGGCGCGCGGCGGTGACCACGACGGCGCTGCAGCACCTCGGCACGCCCTACGTCTGGGGCGGCACCTCGCCGGCCGGGTGGGACTGCTCCGGCTTCGTCCAGTGGGTCTTCCACACCGCGGCAGGGGTTGATCTCCCCCGCACGGCCGGTGAGCAGGCCAGCGTCGGCGTGCTCGTCCCGGCCAATGCGATCCAGCCCGGCGATCTGGTCTTCTTCGTCAACACCTACGCGCCCGGCATCAGCCACGTCGGCATCTCGCTCGGCGGCGACCGCTTCATCGAGGCGGCCGCGGAGGGCGTCGGCACGATCGTCGCCAGCCTCTCCGACCCCTACTACCAGGCGCACTTCATCGGCGCCCGGCGGCCCCTGGCCGAGGATGGCGCGGCCGGCGCCGCGCTCGCCCCTGGCGTGCCGATGCCGCTCGACGCCGGCCCACCGCTGGCGCCCGAGCAGCTCCTGCCGACCTTCACCGCCGCGGCGCAGCTCACCGGCGTGCCGGTCAACGTCCTGCTCGGCATCGCCCGCGTGGAGTCGGGCTTCGACCCGCACGCCGTCGGCCCCTACCTGCCGCAGTTCGCCGGCACCGAGGACCAGTTCGCCCTCGGCCTGATGCAGTTCCTGCCCAGCACCTACCGGCCCTATGCCGGCGCGGTGGACCAGATCACCGGCAAGAACCTGGGCCTCAACGGCATCTGGGACGCCGAGTCGGCGATCTACGCCGCCGCCTTCTACCTCAAGGACAACGGCGCGCCCGGCGACCTGCACCGCGCGATCTTCGCCTACAACCACGCCGACTGGTACGTCGGCCTCGTGCTGGCCTGGGCTAACTACTACGCCGGCGGCGTGATCCCCGACCCGAACATGTTCGTCTACGACGGCCAGGGTCGCCCGATCGCCGCGCCGGAGAACCCGCTCCTGCCGGTGCAGACCGGGCAGCACGTCGATAGCCAGTCGGCGATCCCGCTCTACGCGCCCTTCCCGGCCGGCCAGACCTGGCACGCCGGCCAGGGTGGCGGCAAGGGCGGTTTCTACGGCCAGGGCCTCCACACCGACGCCACCGGCGCCTACTACGCGGTCGACTTCGCCAAGGGCACCGTCGAGCACCCGGAGGATGGCGCGGGCCAGCCGGTGCTCGCCGCGGCCGACGGCATCGTCAACAACGTCTACGCCACCGTGGGCGGCGGCTGGACGGTGGAGATCTACTCCCGCACGCCCGAGGGCACGCTGATCCGCCAGGTCTACGCCAACCTGCGCGACGACCCGCGCCAGAGCGCGAAGCTGAAGGTGAACCAGCCGGTCGTCCACGGCACGACGATCGGGTTCGTCGGCGGGACGCCCGCGAACGGCGCGCACACCGACGGCCAGGCCGCGACCCTCTCCTTCGCGCTCTACATCCTCAAGGACGGCAAGTGGGTCTCGCTGCGCCCCGAGCCGATGGAGGGGCACGCGCTGACCGACGGCGGCGCCGTCCTCAGCCACAACAACCCGGCCGGCCTCCAGGCGTTCGCCCAGGTCTGGGTCAGCAGCGACCAGGCGATCGCCGACGGGCAGCAGCAGCACACCTGGGTCTGGGGCCCGGCGCCCTTCGCCAGCAGCACCGCCGAGACCGATCTGAGCGGCAAGGACGGCATGCGCGTCGTCCAGTACTACGACAAGGGCCGCATGGAGGCAATCAGCGACGGCAAGGGCGGCTACACCGTCGTGACGGGCAACCTCGGCACGGAGATGCTGACCGGCAAGGTCGACCTGGGTAACGGCAAGACGCTCGACCTCGGCCCGGCCCAGATCCCGCTCGCCGGGAACATGCAGGACCCCACCGCGCCGACCTACGCCGACGTCGCGGTCCTGGCGACGCACCCGACGTTCGACTACCACGGCCAGCCCGTGACCTGGCGGCTGACCCGCGGCGGCCAGCTCGTCCCCTTCACGCCGCCGACGGCCGTCTACCTGACCAACTACGACCCGGTCACGCAGCACAACCTGGCCGACGTCTTCGCCCGCTGGCTGCTGGCGCGCGGGCTGAGCGCGGACAACGGCAACCTCAGCGCCGCGTCGGCCGCGTTCCTCGACCCCGGTCACCCGCTCAGCGACCCGTTCTGGATCACGGTCAACATCGACGGGACGCCGCGGACGGTGCTGGTGCAGGTCTTCGAGCGCTGGGTGCTGACCTACACGCCCGACAACCCGCCGGGCTGGCAGATCGAGCTCGGCAACATTGGCCTGCACTACTACGCCTGGCGCTACGAGCTGCCGCTGCAGACGGCGGCGCTGAACTCGCCGAACGCCGCGGCCCCGAGCCGCCGCCGCTACATCAAGCGGAAGCCCCGCACCCGCCCCGTCGCCTGAGCGACGTCGCGGCGCGACGCGCGCCCCCCTCGGCCCCGAGCGGCCGAGGGGGGCGCGTGCGTCGTGGGGTCGGCGCGCCGGCGGTTGGGGCCGCGCCCGCGGTTTCGATCGCCGGCGCATCGCCGCCGCGACATCGCCAGCCCGGGCGGCGATTTGGCCTGTTTTGGCTATATCCGATGCGCCCCGCGTCGTGATGGCGCGTGGTACACTGGCGCCGCCAGGAGGCGCAGCGCGGCGCGGTCGCGCGCCGCGGCCGCACGGCGGGATAGACGGCACCACGCTACGGCGACGGAGGCGCAGCGCGCATGTCGGCGACATCGGCCGTGTCGGCCACGGCGAACTACGTGGCGCGGCTGCGGCGTGCGCCGCGGACGATCCGGCTCTTCCTCGCCTACACCCTCCTCGCCAACATCGGCCTCGGCGTCTTCCAGCTCATCTATAACCTCTACCTGGTGCGGATCGGCTTCCGCGAGGACTTCATCGGCACCTTCAGCGCGGTCAACACCGTCGCGATGGCGGCAACCGCGCTGGCGATCGGCCCGCTGATCGCGCGCCTCGGCGCCTGGCTCTGCCTGCTGGCCGGGACGGCGCTGCTGGTCGTCGCGGCGCTGGGCCAGGCGCTCATCGCCGCCGAGCCGGCGCTGCTCGCCTGCGCGGCGCTCGGCGGCGTCGCCCAGGCCGGCATGGCCGTCCCGGTGATGCCCTTCATCATCGAGCACGCCGCCGACGACGAGCGCGCCGACACCTCCG
>DASSSV010000726.1:0-2284 GCA_035708265.1 Thermomicrobiales bacterium
CCGGCGCTCTTCCGCAGCCTGTCGTGCAGCCGCTTCGACGTCTACGGCCAGATCGACGCGCCGGGGGTCCTCGCCCTGCTCAACCGCCTCCGGCTGCCGCGCGACACGGCGGGCCTGGCCGAGTTGCGCGCCGCCTTGGCGGAGGCAAGCGGCCGGGCGTCGAGCCGGCGGCGGTCGCCGCGACGCCCGCGGGCTTGACCCGCTCCGGCTCCCGACCAACGGACCATTGCGGCTGGTGACAGCTTCCTTCGCATTACCCCCGATAGACGGTGACCCTGGCCGGGGGACGCCCCGTTGGCCCGCACCCCTGGCATGCGTCAGTTCACCACCGGCGCCCCGGGCCCGCGCCGCACCCGGCCGCGGTAGCGCGCGTCGCGGCGCCTTGCCGTGGCCGCCGGGGCGACCGCGATATCTGGGGCGACGACCGGGGGCGCTCCGGTTTCGCCGGCGCCGACCGGCGGCCGCTCGCCATCGGCCGCCGGCTCCTCGCCCGGCGGCGTGGGCGCGTCGCGGCAGCGCTCGTCGTCCAGGATGCCGCGCAGCGTGTCGAAGGACCGCGCGAGCCGCCCCGCCAGCCGCGCGCCCGGGGAGCGGGCGCCGTAGGCGCGCGCGATGCGCGCCGCCTCGGCGGCGAGCTGCGCCTGCAGCCCGGCGAGCGCCTGGTCCAGCCGTTGCTGCTCGGCCTGGGACAGCCCGGTGCGCTGCATGGCGGCCCTCCCCTCTCTCCTGCGCCGCGCAATGGATCGGCTCCGGGGACCCAGCCGTGCTCAGCCGCGCCCGGCGGAAAGCGGCTCGCCAGCGGCGGCGGCCTCGGTCGCCCGTCCGGGGTCGCGCTCCACCTCGCTGGCGCACTCGGTCGGGAGCGCGGCGAGCGCGCTCGCCGCCGCCAGCATCGGCGCCAGCGCCGCGCCGACGACGCCGGCGGTGAGGGGCGGCTCGACGCTCGTGTGCGCGCCCTGCTTCACGGTGATGCGGCGGACCTCGCCCTCGCGGATCCGGCGCTCGACCAGGGCGGCGCGCCCCGCGCCGCGCGCCGCACCGACCTCGCGGTCGATGTTGGCGGCCATGGCGCCCCCCCCTTCCCGGATGCGGACGGCGGGGCCGAGCCCGCCCCCGCCGCGGGCGAAGGGCGACCCGCGAGCGGCGGGCCGCCCTTCGCCGCTCAGCGCGCGCCGGCGGCCCGCACGGGCGTCGCGCCCGTGCGCGGGCCGCGCTTGAGGAGCGTCCCGGCGGCGCCGGGGACGCCCAGCCTGGGCAGGGCGATCGCGTCCAGGCCGATCAGCCCCGCGACCTTCCAGGCGAGGACCAGCCAGGTGGCGAGGATGAAGAGGGGCGGGTTGACCGAGACCGTGCCCGCGAGCAGGTAGTTGGCGTTCATCAGCCCGCCGCAGAAGGCGGCGATCCCGGTGAAGAGGCCCACGATCAGCCCCAGGCCCACCAGCGTCTCGCCGAAGGCCACGGCGTAGCTGAAGGCGGGCAGGTGCGGCTGGACGACCTGCTGCAGGAACCAGGCGTAGTAGGGCTGGACGCTCGCGTGGGCGCCGGCGGTCTGCTTGAGCGCGCCGGCCACGAACCCGGCCAGCCCCGTGCCGGCGTCGGGGCCGACCCAGCCCTGGCCGGTGAGCTTCTCCCAGCCGGCGGCGAGCCACTGCCAGCCGACGTAGAGGCGCACCAGCAGCCAGACCGGGGCCATGCGCCGGTCGGCGAACAGGAAGCGGGCGAGCGGCGGGTCCGGCGCCTCGGTCGGCCGGGCGGTCGTGAGGATGGCAGCCATCTGGGACCTTCCTTTCTCTCCCCCGCCGGGGGAGGGTTCCTGCGTCACGCCCGCAGCGTACGGCCGCGGGGCTGAACAGCGCCGGAACGCTCAGCCTCGGACCCTGAAGGCTGCCTGAATAACGCCGCCGCCCGAACCGAGCGGTTCATGCACGGCCGTCGTCCTAGCGGCCGAGGTTCGATGTCGGCGTGCTGGCGTCGACGTGGGCGCCGCGTCGCGCGACATCGCCCCTTCAGCGCCCCTCCTCCGCGGCGTCGGCGCCGATCCGAAAGCCGCCCGCGGGCGGCGCGGCGACGAGGAGGATCGGGAGCGCCGTCGTCTGCACGATGCGGAGCGCCGTGCCGCCGAGCGCGAGGCCGCCCAGGCCGCCCTGCCCGTGGCCCGCCATGGCGATCCAGCCCGCCCCTGCCCGCGTCGCCGCCGCCGCGACGACCGTCGCGGCGTCGCCGCGCGCCACGACCGCCGCGGCGTCGATCCCCTCGGCGCGCCACTCCGCCGCGCGCCGCTCCA
>DASSSV010000727.1:0-8203 GCA_035708265.1 Thermomicrobiales bacterium
CACGAGACGGCGCGTGGCCGGCCCGGTAACCTGCCGGCCGCGACGGGCGCGTCTCGGCCCACCGTCCTCGGCGCGGTCGCGCCCGGCCGCGGCTTCCGCCTCTGGCCCGACTGACGGGCGTTCGCAATAGGCGGTAGGCAAATAGAAATCTAGTGCTGTGAACGCCAGAAGGCGCACTGTATCTGGACTTCTGCGTCAAGCGCCGTATTAGCATCATCAAGCTCATCTTGAACGTCGATGGCGCTGTTCCACGTATCCACATCCTCTGTGGCGGCTACATCGCGCAAGAGAGAGAGGTATCGGATCATGATCGAGGTATCAGCGCGGTGCTTCTCCGCAAGGGTCGCAAACCGCCCTCCTGCTGCCTCGGCTTGGAATATCGGCAGTTGTTCTTGAGCAGCGGCGAGCACTGCATCGACAGAGGCGACGAATATGCTATTCCCCGCTGCATCATCGAATGTAGTAATTGCACTAGTGTCATCCGCGTACTTGTTCCACGCAGCAGTCAATTTGTTCGCAGCCTCTACGATCCGGTTCCACTGGACCAGATCTTTCTCTAGTTGCGGGTTGACGCGGATGCTCACAATCCCGCCTCCGCAGCCGCGGACTGCTACTGCTTCTGCTGTTGGAGGCGGCCCTGGGGCATGTGCTGCTGATGTTGGAACGATTGGCTGCGATGCCGTTGGGCTAGGTGGCAACGCGTTAGGGGTCGAGGGATTTGAAGGGGCAGCTGTTGCGATTGGGTTTGTCGCATGCGGAGTACCCGAGAGATCTTCAGCTACCACGATTGGAGTCGCTGTCGGTACGGGTCTGAAAGGCTCACTCGGCTGATGATAGCCGGCAACAACTGCACCGCTTACATTGTAGAAGCATGCTTCGGCACGGATTTCATCATACCTCGCGGAATCTGGAATCTCGTACTGCTTCTCACCTGTCTCTGACGTATACCCCTTGATCGGCTTGTCTTTGGGGCATATCGACACACTTTCCGGCGTGCGCTGCACTGTTGTAGAGGCGAGCACGTTGACGGTCGCAAGTTGCGCGAGTTCAATGTCGCGGGTTTGAGTCGCAAAGACGCCGAGTTCGCTCGTCCTGGTTTGTGTGGCCTGAATATTCCCACCTGCTTCGCCGCAAGCAATGAGGGTTACAGATAGTAAGAGCAACCAAAAGCGCCGCCGCATACCTATTCCTTCCTCTGACTTCTCGATAGCGTGCGGAATCAGTGATAGTGTGCGGAGCGACCTCTCCGCGCCAGAATCATGGGTCAGAAGGCAGGGCTCCATGTCTGTGTTCTACTCAGTTGCCGGCATTGTCTCCGAAGAGTCGCCGCTTGTTAATCTGGCTAATCGTTAGTTGGATTCGGCAGTACTCCCCCATCAGGAGCCCACTCGCGAACCATTGTGATCGCATGTGTAGCACTCACTGGTCGCTTCCCCTTCTTGTGATGCCCCGCCTCCGCTTGGTTTCATTCGGTCACAAACGGTGAACAGCCCGCGCGGAAGCGCCGCCGCGGGCCGCGACTGGCACGGCGCTTGCAGCCCGGCCGGTAGCCGCATCCCGCGGCCGCGAGGATCGCCCGCCGATAGCCACAGGAGGCAGTACGATGTCCGAGCAGACGTGCCCGAAGTGCGGTATGCCCAAGCGCGAGTGGCAGGGGAACAACGGCCAGGGCTACACCAAGGACGGGCAGACCTATTGCTGCCAGGGCTGCGCCGAGAATACCGGTTGCACCTGCAAGTAACGGGTGGAAGGTTCGAAGGTTCGAAGGCTCATCGCTTGGCAGGCTTCGCGCGTGCCTTCGGGGGTCCAGAATCTCTGTGGACGGCTGGCCTTTGCCCCGGGCCCACGAACTTTCGAACCTTCGAACCTTCGAACCTTCCACCTTCAACCCGATCGAGGAGACCCGCGGTGGCGGCCGTCGACGTGCTGATCCCGACGTGCAACCGGCGCGAGTCGCTGCTGCTGACGCTGGCCGGCGTGGCGGGGCAGACCCTCGGCGACCTCCGCGTGATCGTCGCGGACCAGAGCGCGGAGCCGGCCGTGCGCTCGCCGGTGGTGCAGGCCGCGCGGCGCGTCATCGAGGCGCGCGGCGGCGCGGTCGAGTGGCACGAGCGCTCGGCCCGCCACGGCGTCGCCGAGCAGCGCGACTTCCTGCTCCGCCAGGCCACCGCCGATGCCGTCCTCTGTCTCGACGACGACATCTATCTGGAACCCTGGGTGATCGAGCGCCTGCTGGCGACGCTGCGCGCCGAAGGCTGCGGCTTCGTCGGCGCTTTCCCGGCCGGGCTGACCTACCGGGACGACGTGCGGCCGGACCAGCAGCAGACCGCCTACTGGGACGGCCCGGTGCGGCCGGAGGCGCTCGACCTCGACTCGCACGATGCCTGGGAGCGCGCCCAACTCCACCGCGCCGCCAACCTCTACCACGTCGCGCAGGCGCTGCCGCCCGGCGCCCGGCGGCGCTACAAGGTCGCCTGGCTCGGCGCCTGCGTCCTCTACGACCGCGCGAAGTTGCTCGCGGTCGGCGGGTTCGCCTTCTGGTCGCGCCTGCCGCGCTACCACTCCGGCGAGGACGTCCTCGTCCAGAACCTCCTGATGCGGCGCTGGGGCGGCTGCGGCATCGTCCCGGCCGGCGCCTACTTCGCCGAGGTGCCGACGACGGTGCTCAACGCGGCCGGGACGGTGGACGGCCACGCGCTCGCGCTCCTGCCGGAGATGATCGCGCGGTACGCGCCCGAGCCGGCCGGGGCGCGCTGAGGGGGCCCTGATGCGCGCCGACAGCCCGCCGGGCGACCCCTTTGCGCCGGGCCTCCTCGCGCGGCTGCCGGCGCCGCCGCGCAAGGTCGCCGTCCTGCGCGCCTCGCGGATCGGCGACTTCATCTGCGCGACGCCGGCCTTCCGGGCGCTGCGCGCGGCGCTGCCCGACGCGGAACTCACGATCATCACGCTGCCGCTGCTGCGCGACCTCGCCACGCGCCTGCCCTGTTTCGACCAGTACGCCGCCTTCCCCGGCTTCCCCGGCCTGGCCGAGCAGTTCTTCGATGCCCGCCGCGTGGTCGCGTTCTTCCGCGCGATGCAGGCGGAGCGCTTCGACCTGGCGGTGCAACTCCAGGGCTCCGGCGTGAACTCCAACCCCTTCACGCTCCTGCTCGGCGCGCGGTCCACCGCGGGCTACGTGCGCGCGGGCGACGGCCCCGGCCGGCTCGCCGCCGCGCTGCCCTACCCCGGGCAGGGCCACGAGATCGCGCGCGCCCTGGCGCTGACGACCTTCCTCGGCGCGCCGCCGCGCGGCGCGCGCACGATCTACCCGCTGCGGCCGGAGGACCACGCGGCCGCGGCGGCGCTCCTCGCCGGCGCGCCCGAGCCGCTGATCGGCCTCCACCCGGACGCGCGCGAGGCGACGCGGCGCTGGCCGCCGGCGCGCTTCGCGGCCGCCGGCGCGGCGCTCCTGCGCGAGCGCGGCGGGACGGCCGTCCTCATCGGCGACGAGGGGGCGCGCCCCGCCGCGGCGGACGTGGCGCGCCGCCTCGGCCGGCCCTGCCTGGACCTGACCGGGCGGACGTCCTTGCCGGTGCTCGGCGCGGTCGTCGCGCGGCTGGCGCTCCTGGTGACGAACGACACCGGCCCGGCCCACATCGCCTACGCGCTCGGCACGCCGACCGTGACCCTCTTCGGCTCGGCCGACCCGGCGCGCTACGGCCCCCCCCGCACCGGCCCCTTCCGGTTGATAGTCCCGCCTTGCGCCTGTCGCAGCCAGGACCGCCCCGCCTGCGCCGACGGCGCTTCCTGCCTCGCCGCCCTCGGCGTGGACGACGTCGTCGGGGCCGGGCGCGAACTGCTGGGGAGCGGTTTCGCCCTCACCCCCCGACCCCCTCTCCCCATGCTGGGCGAGGGGGAGAGCGCCACCCGCACGTTTCCTCCCACCCCATAGTCGGAGATCTAGAAGAGCGGCACGAAATTGGAGCGGAGTCACCCCCCTCTCCCAGCATTGGGAGAGGGGGGATGGGGGGGTGAGGGCCGTCGCCACGCCAGCGTTGACGCCCGCCCGCCCGGTCTCTATACTCGCCGCGCACCGGACCCGTGCTCGCGCGAAAGGAGACCCGACGATGCTCGCCCCCGACGATCTGCGCCCGCGGCTCAGGACGGTCCTGGCCTTCCCGATCACGCCGTTCACGGCGGACGACCGCGTGGACCTGGCGGGCTTCCGGGCCAACCTGCGCGACCTCGCCGGCGCCGGCTACCGCGGCCTCGTCGTCGCGGGCGGCACCGGCGAACTCTACTCGCTGACGCCCGACGAGTGCGACGCGCTGTACCGGGCGGCGGCGGACGAGGTCGGCGACCGGCTGACGATCGTCGCGGGGGTCGGCGGCAGCGTGGCGGTGGCGCGCGACCTGGCGCGCCGGGCGGAGGCGGCGGGGTGCCACGGCATCCTGATCCTGCCGCCGGCCTACGGCACCTGCGAGCAGGAGGGCCTCTACCGCTACTACGCCGCGGTGGCCGGGGCGACCGCGCTCGGCGTCTTCCCCTACGCGCGCGGCCTGGCGATCCCGACGCCCGCGCTCCTGGCCCGGCTCGCGGAGATCCCCAACGTCGTCGCCTTCAAGGATGGGCACGGCGACCTCCGCCTCTGGCAGCGCCTGCGCGAGCGGGTCGGGCCGGAGAGCGGACTGGTCTGGCTGGCCGGGATGGGCGACGACCTCGTCGTGCCCTACTTCGCGGCCGGCGCGGAGGGCTTCACCTCCAGCGTCGCCAACTACGACCCGCGGACGCCGCTCGACCTCTTCCGCCTGGCGTCGGCCGGCCGGTTCGCCGAGGCGGAGCGGCTGCTGCGCGAGCGCGGCGTCTACGCGGCCTACGACCTGCGCGCCCGCAAGCGCGGCCACGAGGTCAGCGTCGTCAAGGCTGCACTGGAACTGTTGGGCCGGCCGGCCGGGCCGGTGCGCCCGCTGCTCCTGCCGCTGACCGCCGACGAGCGCGAGGAACTGCGCGCCATCGTCGCCCGTCTCCCGGCCGCCGTCGCCTGAGCCTGGCGGTCGGCGCCCCACCTGACCGCCCGTACAGTCGCGGCCTGTCCGGTGGATGGGCTGTCCTGTCCTCCGTTCGCCGCGCGCGATCCTATCGTCCGGCCGGTGTGGCGCGGGCGCGCGTCGCCTACACTGAATCCAGGCGCCGGGCTGAACTGCCCGGGCGCCTGGGGCCAGGAGAGGAGGCGACGATGATGACGCTGTTTGACGCCGAGACGATCGCGCGGCACCGCCGCGAGATGCTGCAGCGCGACGCCGCGCGGCAGCGCGCGGTCGCGGCACGGCGCGCGCCGATCCGCGAGCGGGTCGCGCGGGCGCTGTTCGCCCTGGCGCTGCGGGTCGAGCCCGCCCAGGCGCGCCTCGCCTGATCGTGGCGCGGTCGCGGACCGGCCCGACCGCGCATTCGCGGGGCGCCGGCCGGGGGATCATCGCGAGGGGGCACAACCCCCGCTCTCACGCCCGACGATGTGCGGAGAGGAATGCGGCGATCCCCCGGCCGGCGTCTTTTCGTCCGCCCGCGCGGGCGGATTCACCAACGGAGGGGAGGCATGAGCGACGACCGGCCGATCCAGGGCCTCGGCGAGATCGCCCTGCGGGTGGACGATCTCGACGCGATGCAGGCGTTCTACGAGCGCGTGATCGGGCTCGAATTGCTGCGCCGTTTCCCCCAGAGCGCCTTCTTCCGCCTCGCCGCCGGCGTC
Organism: Thermomicrobiales bacterium; assembly: GCA_035708265.1. GTDB lineage: Bacteria > Chloroflexota > Chloroflexia > Thermomicrobiales > CADCWN01 > DASSSV01. Next base: position 5,726 of record DASSSV010000727.1, read on the forward strand.
GGCGGGCACACGCAGGTGCTCGCGCTCTTCGACCGCCGCGCCGACCCCGGCTACGCCGGTCTGAGCGCCGCGCGCACGACGCTCGACCACCTCGCGTTCGGCATCCCGCTCGCCGCCTACGAGGCGGAGAAGGCGCGGCTGGAGGGCCTGGGCCTGCGCGTCGAGACGGCGACGCACGCCTGGGTCCACTGGCGCTCTCTCTACGTCGACGACCCGGAGGGCAACCGCGTCGAACTCGTCTGCTACGACCCCGCCGTCTGATCCCGCCCTCGACGGCGCCCCGCCGCGCGGCTAGAATGCCGCGGGCAATCTCGCGCCAATCGAACAGAGGGTGGGCAGCAGCGGAGGAGCTGGCAGATGAGCACGGTACGCCGCCTGGAACACGTCGGCCTCGGCGCCGCGCGCGACCGCTACGAGCAGACGGTGCGCTTCTACGAGGACGTCTTCGGCTGGCACCGCACCCGCGAGCAGCCGGGCGTGCTCGCCTTCGTCGGCGACGGCCAGGGCGGGCGGCTGGAGATCTTCGCGACCGACTCGCCGCCGCTGCACGACCCGCACCACCTCGCCTTCGCCGTCCCGCAGGAGGACTTCGAGCGCGTCGCCGCCGCCATCCGCCAGGCCGGCGCGGCGCTCGACGAGCCGTTCATCAACGACTTCGGCGACCGCATCGTCTTCTTCGATGACCCCGCGGGCAACCGCGCGCAGATCGTCGCCCGCGTCGCCCCGCTGGACGAGTGACGAGTGGCGAGTGACGAGTGGCCTGGGGCTGGTGGACGAAGCCGGGCGCCTCGTCGGTTGCTGGCATCACAAGGCCGGTCCCCAGGCCGCAGAGGCGGGCTTCGTGCGGGGGTGCCCGCTTGCGGGCCCGGCACCCCCAGCCGCGGCTTCAGCCGCCCGGCCCCTCGTCCCACTCGTCACTCGTCACTCGTCACTCATCACTTCCCGTCGCGGATGAACTGCTCAGCGCGGGCGAGTTGCGCGTCGGTGCCGTCTTTCGGCTGCTCGACGACGATGTCGGGGGTGATGCCGCGCTTCTGGATGACGCGCTTCTTCGGCGTGAGCCACTGGGCGATGGTGATGCGCGCGCTGGAGCCGTCCTTGAAGTCGTGGACGCTCTGGATCGAGCCCTTGCCGAAGGTCAGCGTGCCGATGAGCGTCGCGCGGCCGTAGTCCTGCAGCGCCCCGGCGACGATCTCCGAGGCGGATGCCGTGCCGCCGTTGACCAGCACGACGAGCGGCAGGTTGTAGACCGTCAGGCCGTCCTTGCTGGCGATGATCGGCTCGCTCTGCGCGCCGGTCGCGTCGATCGTCGGGGGCGCGGCGCTCGGCGTCGCGGCCGCGGGCGTGCCGGGGCCGGGCGTCGGCGCGGGCGTCGGCGTCTGGAGGAGGAGCTTGGCCTGCGCGCCGTGGGCGCGGTCCTCGTAGAGCGCCGGGCCGCGCGCGGGGTCCACGAAGCGGCCGATCATCTCCTGCGCGGCGACCACCCAGCCGCCGCCGTTGTTGCGCAGGTCGAGGATGATCCCCTTCGCCCCGGCCGCGCGGGCGTCCTTCAGCGCGCCGTCGAGCTGCGCGGTCGTCTTGTCGCCGAAGACGGTGACGTCGATGTAGGCGATCTGCCCGTCGAGCATCCGCAGGTTGACCGAGGGGATGTTGATCGCCGCGCGGGTGATCGCGAAGTCGAGCGTCCCCGGCGTGCCGGGGCGCTCGACGGTCAGGTGGACGACCGTGCCGGCCTTGCCGCGAACCATCTTGACGACGTCGTCCTGCGGCAGCCCGGTGACCTCGCGACCGTCCACCTGGAGGATCACGTCCTGCGCGCGCAGCCCCGCCTGGTCGGCCGGCGCGCCCTTCATCGGCGCGGCGACGGTGAAGCGCCCGTCCACCGTCTCGACGTAGACGCCGATGCCCTCGTAGTCGCCCGACATCTGCTCCTGCACGCCCTGCTGCTGCACCGGCTCCAGGTAGGTCGTGTAGTCGTCGCCGAGCGTCGCCAGCATCCCGCGCGTCGCGCCGTAGACGAGTTTCTGCTGGTCGATCGGCTTGTAGTAATACTCCTGCTCGATCAGTTGCCAGGTCGCGAAGAGGTCGGCGAACTGGTCGCGCGCCTCGGGCGGCACGTCCGACGGCAGCGCGCCGACCTGCGTGCCGCTGGGCGCGGCCGCCGGGCGGGGGCTGAGCACGTAGCGCTCGGTGAGGATGCCGCCGCTGAACGCGAACATCCCGAAGCCGAGCACCAGGCCGACGACGACGAAGACCCGCACCGCGGGCGAGAGGCGGCGGTAGAGCGACATGGTTTTCTCCAGACGGCAGACGGCAGACGGCAGACGGCAGTAGGGGTTGAGAGTTGACAGTTGGTAGTTGATAGCGGCGCCGGGTTGTCCCGCTATCAACTACCAACTACAAACTATCAACTTACTGCCGTCTGCCGTCTGCCGTCTGCCGACTCGTCACGAACTGCCCCGACCCCGGCTCGGCGGT
>DASSSV010000728.1:0-3540 GCA_035708265.1 Thermomicrobiales bacterium
CGCCGAGCAGCGCGACCAGGTCGTCCGGCAACTCCAGCGTGAACGTGCGCGTGCCCATCGCCGCCCTCCGTGGGCTCGCCCCGCGCTAGCGGAGCGGGATCGTCGAGAAGTACTTCGCCTCCGGGTGGTGGACGACGATCGCGGCGGTGGACTGCTCGGGGACGAGCTGGCCCGCCTCGGTGACCGCCATGCCGACCTCGTCGGCGGCCGGCAGCAACTGGAAGAGCTGGTGGTGCTGCATCGTGTCGGGGCAGGCCGGGTAGCCCCAACTATAGCGCTTGCCCTGCCCCTCCGGCAGCCTCAGCTCGCGCTGGATCAGCCGGTGGACGTACTCGGCCATACCCTCGGCGACCTGCGAGGCCAGCCCGTGGATGTAGTAGCCCTCGCTGTAGTCGCCGCCCTGCAGCAGCCCCTCCGAGAGTTCGTCGGCCAGCCGGCCGGCGGTGACGGCCTGGAAGGCGACGACGTCGCGCCCACCCGAGGAGAGCGGGCGGAAGTAATCGGCCAGGCAGAGGAAATCGCCGCGCGGCTGGCGCGGGAAGACGAAGCGGGTCAACTCGCGCGCGGGGTCGGCGGGGTCGTAGACGACCAGCGCGTCGCCGTCGGCGTTGCAGGGGAAGTAGCCGTAGACGGCGGCCGGCGCGAGCCAGCCGTGCTCGACCGCCTCGCGCTGGAGGCGGGCCAGCCGCGGCTCGAACTCCTCGCGCAGCAGCGTCTCCCACGCCTCGCCCTTCAGCCCGCGCCCGCCCCAGTGGAGGCGGTAGAGGTTGTTCAGGTCGAGCAGCGGGTAGACCTCCGTCGCCGGCACCCGCACCACGCGCGTCCCCCAGAAGGGCGGCGCCGGCACCGGCGCCGTCGCCGACACATTCGACCGCGCCGGGATCTCATTCGTACTTCGTACTTCGGCCTTCGCACTTCGGCCGGCTTCCTTCCCCTGCGCCGCGACCGCCTCCGCGATGATCTGCTGGCGGAAGGGCTCGCGCTTCGCGGGGTCGGCCAGGGCGTCCATGATCGACAGGCCCTCGAAGGCGTCCTGCGCGTAGAAGAGGCCGGCCTGGTAGGGCACGCCCTCCTCGACGAAGAGGATGCGCCGGCCGTAGCCGCGGTTGATCGCCGCGCCGCCGACGATCACCGGGACGGCGAGGCCGCGGTGGTGCAACTCCTTGACGCAGAGCGGCATCTGCTTCGACGTCGAGACGAGGAGCGCCGAGAGGCCGATCGCGTCGGCCTGCACCTCGACCGCCTTGTCGATGATCGTGTTGAGCGGGACCTGCTTGCCGAGGTCGTAGACGGTGTAGCCGTTGTTGCTGAGGATCGTGTTGACCAGGTTCTTGCCGATGTCGTGGACGTCGCCGTAGACCGTCGCCAGGACCACCTTGCCCTTGGTGTGCCCCTCCTGCTTCTCCAGGTAGCGCTCCACCTGGGCGACCGCCTTCTTCATCACCTCGGCCGACTGGAGGACGAAGGGCAGGATCAGCTCGCCCGCGCCGAACTTGTCGCCGACTTCCTTCATCGCCGGCAGCAGCACGTCGTTGAGCACCGCCACCGCCGCGGCGGTCGTCGCGCCCGCGCCGTCGGCGGCGAGCGCGTCGGGCGCGGGGCGGCCGATCCGCTCGCCGACCGCCCGGTCGATCCGCTCCTCGATCCCCTCGCGCTTGCGGTGGACGATCTGGTAGTGGATCGTCTGGTCGGTGGTGAAGTCCGCGGTCGGGTCGGCGGCCTCCTCCTGCTGCGCGGGCGCGTGGGCCTCGTAGTACTGGATCACGCGGGCGAGCGCGTCGGGCCGGCGGTTGAAGATCAGGTCCTCCATCAGCGCGCGCTGCTCGGCGTCGATCTCGGCGTAGGGCGTGACGTGCGCCGGGTTGACGATCGCCAGGTCGAGGCCGGCGGCGACGGCGTGGTAGAGGAAGACCGAGTTGAGCGCGGCGCGGGCGTGCGGCAGGATGCCGAACGAGAGGTTCGAGACGCCGAGGATCGTCAGCACGCCGGGCAACTCGCGCTTGATCCCGCGGATGCCGTCGAGCGTCTCGACCGCCGAGTTGGCGAACTCGGGGTCGCCGGTCGTCAGCGGGAAAGTCAGGGCGTCGAAGATCAGCGCGTCGGGCGCGAGCCCGTACTCGGTCGTCACGATGTCGTGGATCTTCTTCGCCACTTCCAGCTTGCGCGCGGCGGTCTTGGCCATGCCGCCCTCGTCGATCGTCAGGACGACCGCGGCGGCGCCGTGCTCGACCAGCAGCGGGCAGGTGCGCTCGATCTTGCCGCGCCCGTCCTCCATGTGGATCGAGTTGACGATCGCGCGGCCGGGATAGCGCTCCAGCGCCGCCTTGATGACGTCGGCCTCGGTCGAGTCGATCACCAGCGGCAATTCGACGCCCATCGAGAGGGTCTTCACCACGCGCGCCATCTGCTCGCGCTCGTCGGCGCGTTCGGTCATCGCCATCGAGAGGTCGAGGACGTGCGCGCCCGAGTCCATCTGCTCGCGCGCGACCGCCAGGACGCCGTCGTAGTCGTTGGCGAGGAGGAGGCGCTTGACCTTGCGGCTGCCGGTCGCGTTGACCCGCTCGCCGACGAGGAGCGGCTTGGGGTCCTGGTGGAGCGCGACGGCCTTGACGCCGCTGGAGACGCGCGGCTGGTAGGCGACGCGGCGTTCCTTCGGCGCGCGGACGCCGACCGCCTCGACGATCCGCGCCAGGTGCGCGGGCGTGGTGCCGCAGCAGCCGCCGACGACGTTGACGCCGAACTCGGCGACGAACTCCGCCAGCGCGGCGGCCATCTCGTCCGGCTGGGCCGGGTAGACCGCCCTGTCGCCGACGTTGAGCGGGAGCCCGGCGTTGGGGATCACGCTGATCTTGCGGCGGCAGTGCTCGCCGAGGAAGCGGACCGGCTCGCGCATGTGCTCCGGGCCGGTTCCGCAGTTGAGGCCGATCAGGTCGACGCCGGGCAGCGCCTCCAGCGTCGTCATCACCGCCTCGATATCGGTGCCGAGGAGCATCCGGCCGCTGACGTCGAAGAACGCCTGCGCCTGGATCGGGATGCGCCGGCCGAGGTCGCGGCAGAGCCGGCTGATCCCGGTGATCGCCGCCTTCAGTTCGAGGATGTCGACCATCGTCTCGACGATGAAGAGGTCCACGCCGCCCTCGGCCAGCCCGCGCGCCTGCTTGTAGAAGACCTCGACCAGCTCGGCGTAGGTGATGTTCGAGAGCGCGGGGTCGTTGGCGGAGGGGAGCATCCCGGTCGGGCCGATCGAGCCGGCGACGAAGCGCGGGCGCGCGGGGGTGGCGAAACGGTCGGCGACGCGGCGGGCGATGGCGGCGGCGGCGCGGTTGATCTCGTGGGTCTTGTCGCCCAAGCCCCACTCGTTCAGTTTGAGCCGGCTGCCCTGGAAGGAGTCGGTCTCGACCACGTCGCAGCCGACTTCGAGGAAGGAGGCGTGGATCTGCTCGATGATATCGGGGCGGGTGAGGACGAGGTGCTCGTTGCAGCCCTCGAGTTCCTTGCCGCCGAACGCCTCCGGCCCGAGCTCATACGCCTGGATCGAGG
>DASSSV010000729.1:0-3677 GCA_035708265.1 Thermomicrobiales bacterium
CGCTACCTCCTTCCTCTTGGCAATAGCCTCGGACGAGCACAATCGTGTTGATGGCAGGCTCTCCCACCTGGCCAAAGCACTGGAAGAGCAGCACGCTGTTGACGTGGAGTTCCCCCTCTCCCAGAATTGGGAGAGGGGGACGGGGGGTGAGGGCGAGAGGAGTTACGATGCCGCCAACCTACACATTGCATGAAATCGGCCGGATCCCGGCGCCCGGCGACAACGTCGCCATCGCCACGCGGCGTATCCCGGCCGGGACGGCGATCGCGATCGGCGGAGCGCGCTGCGCGACCGACGCGACGATCCTGGAGGGGCACCGCTTCGCCATCGCGCCGATCGCCGCCGGGCAGGCGCTCCTGTCGTGGGAGCTGCCGTTCGGGTACGCCACGCGCGACATCGCGCCCGGCGCCTACGTCCGCAACGCCAAGATCCTCGCCGCGCTGCGCGTCCGCGCGCTCGACTTCGCCCTGCCGGACGAGGCCAACTTCCGGGACACCGCGCTCGCGCCCTACGCGCTCGACGAGGCCCGCTTCCGGCCCGGGGCGCAGGCGCCGCTCTACCCGCCCGACGAGCGGCGCACCTTCCTCGGCTACGCGCGCGAGGGCGGGCGCGGCGCCGGCACGCGCAACTACGTCGTCGTCCTGGCGACGACCTCGCGGACGGCGAGCTGGGCGCGGGCGCTGGAGGAGCGCCTGGCCGGGCTGGCGACTGGCTACCCCGACGTCGACGGCGTCGTCGCGGTCGCGCACACCGAGGGGGGCGCGGGCGAGCCGAACAACCGCGAGCTGCTGCTGCGGACGCTGGCCGGCTTCGCCGTCCACCCCAACGTCGGCGCGGCGCTGGCGGTGGACCAGGGGGACGAGGCGGTGACGAACCACCATCTCCGCGCCTACCTGCGCGAGCACGGCTACCCGCTCGACCACGTCCTCCACCGCTTCGTCACGTTGAGGGATACCTTCGACGCCGACCTGGCGCGCGGCGCCGCGCTCGTCCGCGAGTGGCTGCCGCGCGTCGGTGCGCTGCGCAGGACGCCGGCGCTGCTGGCGGACCTGAAACTCGGCCTCCAGTGCGGCGGCTCCGACGCCTTCTCCGGCATCTCCGGCAACCCGCTGGCCGCCTGGGTCGCGAAAGAGCTCATCCGCCACGGCGGCTCGGCCAACCTGGCGGAGACCGACGAGCTGATCGGCGCGGAGGAATACGTCCTCCAGAACGTGCGCGACCTGGCGACCGCCCGCCGCTTCCTCGCCATGGTCGAGCGCTTCAAGGAGCGCGTGGGCTGGCATGGCCACACCGCGGAGGGCAACCCGTCCGGCGGCAACAACTTCCGCGGCCTCTACAACATCGCGCTCAAGTCGCTCGGCGCGGCGATGAAGCGCCACCCCGACGTCCGCCTCGACTACGCGATCGAGTACGGCGAGCGGATGGCCGCGCCCGGCTACTACTTCATGGACAGCCCTGGCAACGACCTGGAGAGCATCGCCGGGCAGGTCGCCTCCGGCAGCAACTTCCCCTTCGTCCCGACGATCAAGATCGTGACGACGACGGCGCGCCACCGCCTGCTGGCGGGCGACCTCGACGTCAACGCCGGCGCCTACCTCGACGGCACGCCCATGGACGACCTCGGGCGCGACCTGCTGGAGCGGACGATCGCGGCGGCCTCGGGCGAGCGGACCGCCGGCGAGCGCGCCGGCCACGCGCAGGTCTCGATCTGGCGCGACTGGCGGCAGACCGGCCCCGTCGACGTCGCCCGCCTCCGGGCGGCGCCCGCGCCCTCCGGCGAGCCGCTGCCGCTCCGCCCCGCGCCCGCCGACGATCCCCTGGCCGGGCGGACCTTCGCCGCGCTCGACACGGCCGACGGGCCGGTCACCGACCGGGCCGGCCTGATCCTGCCGACGAGCCTCTGCGCCGGGCAGATCGCGCGCCGCATCGCCGCCGACCTGAACGCGCGCGGCGCCGGCCCGCTCTCCCGCTACGTCGCGCTGCCGCACACCGAGGGCTGCGGCGTCTCCTCCGGCGCGTCGGAGGAGCTCTACACGCGCACGCTGGTCGGCTACCTCCTCCACCCGCTCGTCGGGCGCGCGCTGCTCTTGGAGCACGGCTGCGAGAAGACGCACAACGACTACCTGCGGCAAGAATTGCTGCGGCGCGATGTTGACCCGGCGCGCTTCGGCTGGGCCAGCATCCAGCTCGACGGCGGGATCGCGGCGGTCGGGGCCAAAGTGGCCGACTGGTTCGCGACGTCGCTGGCCGGCGAGGGCGCGCCGATGTCCCGCCCGGCCGGCCTCGGGGACCTCCGCCTCGGGCTCGCCGCGGTCGGGCCGGCGCCCGCGCCGCTGGCCGCCGCCTTCGCCCGGCTGACCCGGCTGGTCGCCGGCGCGGGCGGCACGGTCGTCGTGCCGGAGAACGCACCCTTCCTGGCCGACCCCGCCTACCACGCGCCCCTCCTGGGCGACGCCACGCCCACCCCGACGCTGGCCTACGGCGAGGCCGCGACGCGCGCCGGGCTGCACGTCATGGCGGCGCCGACCGCGCACTGGGTCGAGACGCTCACCGGGCTCGGCGCGACCGGCGTCGAGCTCGTCGTCGTCCACGCCGCCCGGCCGGTGCAGGCGCACCGGCTGGTGCCGGTCCTCCAGGTCGCGACCGCCCCGGCCGAGGCGCGCCAGCGCGCCGATTTCGACCTCTTGCTCGACGGCGCCCCGGCGGCCTGGCCGGCGGCGGTGCTCGACCTGGTCCTGCGCGCCGCGGGCCGCGCCTACACGCCGACCCTCTTCGCGCGCGGCAACGTCGACTTCCAGTTCACCCGCGGCCTGCTCGGCGTCTCGATGTGACCGGCCGCCGGCGGGCGCGGTGCGTGCTATGCTGCACGCACGCCGCCCGCCGGCCCGGCGCGGGCACACGGAAGGGAGAGCACAGATGGGCCATTCGGTGCCGAACTCCACGCGCGAGAAGGTCCCCGGCAAGTGGGACACCCGGCTGACGCCGGCGATGTTCGCCCAGGTCAAGCAGGTCGGCGCGCCGCGCTGGCTCGACACCAACCGCCTCGCCTACGCGCAGGACCACAACGCCCGCGCCGACCTCTACGTCGCCGACGCGGCCGGCGGCCTGCCGCTCGTCATCACCGCCGACCGCGCGACGACGCCGATCTTCACCGGCGGCCTCGGCGGCGGCTACGCGGTCGCGCCGGACGGCGGCACGGTCGTCTACACTTCGCCGGCCGACGGCAAACTCTACGCGGTGGCGGCGGAGGGCGGCAAGGCGCGCCAGGTGACGACCGGCGCGGGCGGCCACGCCTCGCCGCAGTTCTCGCCCGACGGCCGCCGCCTCGCCCTCATGGTGGACGACGGAGAGCGGGTCGCCATCGCGGTCACGGACGCCGGCGGCGAGGAGTGGCCCCGGCGCGTCAGCCGCGGCGACGCCATCCCCTTCGACCCCCAGTGGTCGCCGGACGGCCGCTCTCTCGCCTACGCCGAGTACGACGCCGAGGGCTACCCCTGGCACCAGACGCGCGTCGTCGTGGCCGACCTCGACGGCGGCGAGGTCCGCGCACTGGTGGACTGGCCGGGCGTGGCGACGCTCGCGCCGCGCTGGTCGCCCGACGGCAAGCGCCTCGCGGTCATCTCCGACCGCTCCGGCTGGGCCAACCTCTGGGTCGTGGACGCCGCGACCGGCGAGGC
>DASSSV010000730.1:0-3150 GCA_035708265.1 Thermomicrobiales bacterium
CCCCATCCCCCCTCTCCCAATGCTGGGAGAGGGGGGTGACTCGCGTCGAACAGGGTGCTGCTCTTCCAGATCTCGGAAGCAGAAGAGTGCCACCCCGTATGAAGTGGGCTCCCCCTCTCCCAGGATTGGGAGAGGGGGATGGGGGGTGAGGGCCAAGGCGGTAACCCCGCCCCCGCCCCCGCCGTATCTCTGTGCGGCGCCCGCACACCGGCCGCCACTGTCCACGACGACGCGCGCGACGACGGCGCGCGGGGGGAGACCGATGCTCCTGACGATCGCGACGACGTACCGGCCGGCGACCGACCTGGGCTACCTGCTGCACAAGCACCCGGCGCGGTTGCAGACCTTCCCGCTGGCCTTCGGGCGGGCCCACGTCTTCTACCCGGAGGCGACCGAGGCGCGCTGCACCGCCGCGCTGCTGCTCGACGTCGACCCGGTCGGGCTGGTGCGCGGGCGGGGCGCGACGCTGGCGCAGTACGTCAACGATCGTCCTTATGTCGCCTCGTCCTTCCTCAGCGTCGCGCTGGTCGAGGTCTTCCGCAGCGCGCTGGCCGGCAACTGCAGGGAGCGGCCGGGGCTAGCCGAGGCCGCGCTGCCGCTGGAGGCGACGCTCGCCGTCGTGCCCTGCCGGGGCGGCGAGGAGTTGCTGCGCCGCCTCTTCGCGCCGCTCGGCTACGCGGTGACCGCGACGCGGCACGCGCTCGACGAGCGCTTCCCCGACTGGGGCGCGAGCCCGTACTACACCGTCACGCTGGCCGGCGACGTGCGCCTGCGCGACCTGCTGACGCACCTCTACGTCCTCGTGCCCGTGCTCGACGACGAGAAGCACTACTGGGTCGGCGACGACGAGGTCGAGAAGCTGCTGCGGCGCGGGGCCGGCTGGCTCGCCACGCACCCGGAGCGCGAGACGATCGCCCGGCGCTACCTGAAGCACCAGCGCTCGCTGGCCGACGACGCGCTGGCGCGGCTGGTCGGCGAGGACGCGCCCGACCTCGACGCGGCGGCGGAGGCGCGCGCGGGCGAGGAGGAGGCCGCCGAGCGGCGGCTGAGTCTCAACGAGCAGCGGCTCGGCGCGGTGGTCGCGGCGCTCCGGGCGAGCGGCGCGCGGCGCATCCTCGACCTCGGCTGCGGCGAGGGCCGGCTGCTGGCGGCGCTCTTGAAGGAGCCCGACGCGACCGAGCTCGTCGGGCTGGACGTGGCGCACCGGAGTCTGGAGCGGGCGCGCGAGCGGCTGCACCTCGACCGCCTGCCCGAGCGGCAGCGCGAGCGCGTGCGGCTGATCCAGGGCGCGCTGACCTACCGCGACGCGCGCCTTGCCGGCTTTGATGCCGCGGCGGTCGTCGAGGTGATCGAACACCTCGACCCGCCACGCCTCGCCGCGTTCGAGCGCGCGCTGTTCGAGTTCGCCCGCCCCGGCACGGTCGTCCTGACAACGCCGAACGCCGAGTACAACGCGACGTGGGAGAGCCTGCCCGCCGGCCGGTTCCGCCACCGCGACCACCGCTTCGAGTGGACCCGCGCCGAGTTCCGCGCCTGGGCCGACGCCGTCGCTGCGCGCCACGGCTGCGCCGTCCGCTACCTCCCGGTCGGCCCCGAGGACCCGGCGCTCGGCCCGCCGACGCAGATGGCGGTCTTCATCGTCCAGCCCGACCAGCCAGCATAGGTTTCGGCCCGCTATACTGCTCAGTATTCGCGCTCGATCGTAGAACCAACTGGGAGAGGGCAATGGAACGGACAGTCAGCGCGGCCGAGGCCCGCGCCCACTTCGGCGAACTGGCGCGGCGCGTCGCCGAGCAGCACGAGACGGCGATCGTGGAGCGCGGCGGTAAGCCCCAACTCGTCATGCTCTCGATGGCGGAATACGAGCGGCTGCGGAAGAAGCAGCAGGAGCCGGAGGACTGGTGGGCGCTGGTCCAGCGCGCGCGCGAGCAGGCCCGCGTCGAACTGGGAGACCGCGAGTTGCTGCCGCCAGAGGAAGGCATCCGCCAGATGCGCGAGGAACGGGATGAACAGATCCTGCGGTAGCCAGTGGGAACCAGACGACTGGCTGGCGCCCGTCGACGAGATCCGCGCCCAGATCAAGGCCGAATTGGGCGACCGGCTTCCGCGAGGAGCACAATCGGCATGGGCCTGGACGCATTCGTCAGGTGCAACTGCTGGAAGGAGGGGCGCACGACCCCGCCTCCAGTACCGCGTGAACTGATCTACGAGGACGAAGAGGGCCTCGAACTCAGGCTTCCATTCGACGGCAAGGAAGAAATGTATTTTGCCTTCGACCGTTGGATGTTGTCGTGCTGTGAGCACGAGGACATGAGCTATGCCCGGGTGCGCGTCTCGAATTGGAGCGGCTATCGGCTATTCCAGCAAGCGCTCGAGCGGGCAGGTTGGGAACACTTTCCAACATTGGAGGCAGAATTGCCGAACGCGAATGGCGGGCAGATGTCACCCGGCTCCGCGGCAAAGGCGCTGGCGGAACTGCGCTATTTCTGTGACCAGGCGGACCTCGGCGAGAATACGTTCCTTGTCGATGCTGAGACAGGCGAGGAACTTCGCGCATACGTCGCGTCCTACGCTGGCATGTTCGCATTCGCGGCTCACTATGAACTTGGCTTTGACCCGAATGGCTTCTACGTGCTCGACGAGAGTGTCGCCCCACCGAAGGAATTGTTCCGCTCATGTCGGTTCGAGCAGCGGTTCCTAGAACCCCTACCAATGGATGCGAACTATGGCGGCCCGGTAGAACTAATCGATCTCGTTATGCAGGAACGGGCCGTCTCCCCGATGGCCATCACCGGTCACGAAATCCCTTGGCCAGATGGCAGGATGGAGAACGACCAAGGAAGCGTGCGCAATGCCTACCCTCGTTTTCTGGAAGTGACACGACGCCGGGTTACGAGTGCCGACTACGATTACATCCTCGACCCGCTGACCGAGATCTTCGAGGCGTCGGTAGAGATCGGCAATCCCGTCATCTGGTGCTGAGATAGCTAGGATACGCCGGTGAACCTGACCATCCCCGCCCTCTCCCTCGTCGTGCTGATCGGGCCGTCGGGGTCGGGCAAGTCGACCTTCGCGCGGGCGCACTTCCGGCCGACCGAGGTGCTGTCGTCGGACTTCTGCCGCGGGCTGGTCGCGGACGACGAGAACGAC